>CAWUUQ010000036.1:0-5915 GCA_963925625.1 uncultured Psychrosphaera sp. | reverse complement strand
AGCCTGCAACACTTCTAGTAACGACTTTACCTGTTCATGTTGTTCTGCGCTTGAATATACAACGCCTAGCTTTAAGTCACCTATTGGCAACACAGTAACTTCAGAGCTACTTAGTGACAGGTCTTTATTAAGTGTCGCTTTATCTCGCTTGTCTTTCCCTTGCATGGCCGCTAAGACTCTTTTTGCATCTGCGATGTTTTTTGTCATAGGCCCGGCTGTGTCTTGAGTTGGAGATATTGGAACAACACCAAAACGACTCACTAGACCCACTGACGGTTTAACTCCAACCACGCCATTTACAGCCGCAGGACAGGTGATAGAACCATTTGTTTCAGTACCTATAGCAGCGATAGCAAAGTTAGCTGCAACCGCAGCTCCTGAGCCTGAACTTGAACCGCAAGTCGTGCGTGTCACATCATGCGGGTTTTTGGTTTGCCCACCAATTGCACTCCAACCACTTGAAGACCGTTCCGAACGAAAATTAGCCCACTCGCTTAAGTTAGTTTTACCTAAAATAATTGCGCCCGCCGCTCGTAGTCTTTCAGTAAGGCCTGCGTCACGTTTGGTATGATTATCTTTTAATGCCAGTGAGCCTGCTGTTGTTGGTAACTCTGCCGTTTCAATATTGTCTTTTAATAAGATTGGCATACCAAAAAGTAATGGTAAGTCTTCTTGGGATTCGCCCATTAATGAGTCAAGACTTGTAGCTATGTTCATGGCTTCAGGGTTAACGGCAATAACACTATTATATTTATGATCGTTGAGGCTGATTTTATTTAGATAGAATTGTGTCAATTGGGCACTTGTTAAGTCACCTTTGATCATCAACGCGTGTAATTGTGAAATGGTTTTTGTTTTAGTTAGTAGCTCAAGCTCGGCATCTGAAAACTTTTTAGCTGCAAATGTCGGCTGTGAAAATAACAATCCAACGGAAATGACCCCGTATAGAAAGCTTTTATAGTTGGTCGGTTTTAAGCTAGGAAGTTTCATGATAACCATCTCTTATTCTTGTTAGATTTCGTTGTTAAATTGAGTTGTTTAATCGCGTTGTTAAATCGCATTGGGAAATCTGAGCGTTACTTGCAAACAATTTATTTAAACTAACAACAGAAAAGGTTTTGTGCAATCTTGTGTGATCCAATAAAGGCAGAAATTAGACAGTCTGCCTAATAATAACGATGAATTTTGTTTAAACAGGCTACCTGTTTATGGCAGACAACCCATTTTATTAAACAAATGTATTAATGGTCGCGTAACCAACCATTTTTTGTTGCTAACTCGATTTGATCTTTGGCAAACAACCAAAGTTCTGGGGCAATGTTTGCTAGGCCAGCATTTCTCGCCAAAACCTGTGATTTATGAACGTTGTTTTGAGCCCAACTACCACCATTATTTTGCATATTTTGGACGAGCGGTAAAATACGGTCGATACCTTTAGCAAACTGCGCTTCAGGTGTTACAGACGCTTCAAACTCATGAAACAAAGCAAGATAGTATTCAGCTTGTTCGTTTGGCAACAAACCAAAAATTCGTTTTGCAGCTAACTCTTCTTTTTCCGCTTGCCCGTCCAATTCAGATTGAGCGGCAAATGCGAAGGTATCGCCTGCATCAATTTCAACGATGTCATGAATAAGCAACATTTGGGTTACTTTTAGTAAGTCAACATTACCAAGTGCGTATTGGTGAAGGACTTGGGCAGCCATCGCTATATGCCAGCTATGTTCAGCACTATTTTCATAACGATTATTATCACTTTTAATCAGAGCTTTTCGTTTAACTGATTTAAGTAAATCCATTTCTTGAATATAGTGTAGTTGCTGTTCGATTTGTGTCATTACTCTGCCTCTTTTAGCGCTTCTTTGTAATGTTTACGACAAACAGAAACATATTGATCATTGCCACCTATTTGAACTTGATCGCCTGCCGCTATTGCCACACCCGACTCATCTGTACGCAAAACCATATTCGCTTTTCTGCCACAATGACAAATGGTTTTAAGCTCTACAAGCTTGTCGGCCCAGGCTAATAAATATTGAGAACCTTCAAATAATTCTCCTAGGAAATCGGTTCTTAGACCGTAACATAATACTGGAACTTTATAGTTATCGACGATTTCTGTAATTTGGTGAACTTGTTCTTTGGTTAGAAACTGGCATTCGTCAACCATCACACAATCTACTTTTTGTGACTTTTTCAAGTTTGTAACTTGCTGATACAAATCACTATCAGTTTGGTAAACATGCGCAGGCGCTTCTAACCCGATTCTAGAAGTAACTTTTCCAACATCATATCGGTTGTCAATCGCGGCAGTAAAGATTACAGGCTCCATGCCCTTTTCTTTATAATTGAATGAAGACTGTAGCAGTGTGGTTGATTTTCCTGCATTCATTGCAGAGTAGTAAAAATAGAGTTGCGCCACGAAGATCACTTTTTATTATTTTATTGTGTGGAGCATGCTACTTAATTTTTTTTGATAATAAAAGCGTCTGTTGTTCTAATTACATAGTTAATCTTTTTTCGTAGCTAAGAGTTCACTTAGTTTAAAGCCTACAAATAACGTCCGTTGCCTGTTAATGCCTTTTTCTTCAAAGTGTTTGGTATGCCAATCGCCGTTATCATCTGAAACAAGATAGACCCATTCTTCGTTGTTAGTCGTGCATGTTGCCATGCCTTCAAAATTATCGTAATCGGTACTGGTGTGATCAAATAATGTTTTACCTTGAAATACTTGATTTGAACTACCTTTGTAAAAGGTACTTTTACCTAGGTGTTCATCGAAACCAAATTCGCTTAATCGTAAGCGACTTCCGCCCTTACCTAACCAATCCTTCTCTAATACCATGACTTTGCCAGACGTTAAGGTTACCACGTCTTTAGGGCTCGATACTGGAGCAAACTGTAGCTGTGTTAACGTCCTAGCCGGATCTATTAAAATCATAGGAACTTGTGTATCAGACGTTCGGTACTTTTCCCATATAGATAAGATTGTGCCATCGCTTAGTTTGGTCAGTGATTCTAAACCCGCATTACCCTTACCTAATTGTGGTTGTTGATACTTTACAGTTGGTTTAGACGTTAAGGCTTTATAAAGGTGATGTTCTGATTGCTCTGGTAGCGCGTAGTGAAATAAATCTCCACGGTCGTCTAGTGATAGTAGGAAACCATCATCGTCCCATACTATTGATTCAGCAGCGCCAAGTAATACATTTCCATCAAGTCCTTTTAATTGATCAGAAAAGATTACATTCATCTCAACAATAGCCCCCTCTGCTGAAAGCTTATTGTCCGTTACAAACCATTTAGAGCGCTGAACCGGTTGTTCTGACAAGTCACTTAAGGAAACTTGGCTGTAATCAGAAATGAATATACTTTGTTTACAATCCTTAGAAATCCATAACGCACTAAACCCACCACTTAGAGACCTATCTTTATGCTTGAGCTCTAATGCATGTTGGATGTGTGGCAACTCAACTGTTTGAACAACAAAAGGCATTTGTTCTGTTTTCAGCAATGCTGAAACAACCAAAATATTAAGTACTGTAAACGACAAGAATAATAACCCTTATACTAACTGCTAACTTGGATTTAGCGGTAACTCATGAATTTACTTTAGACTAAAAAAGGTGACCTAAGCCACCTTTTAATAAGTTTATTTTAATTGCCTACGATTCATTAGTTTTCGATTAAATATGTAATCTAATTTTACAATTATTTATTGTCTTGTAGCACGTAACATCCAAGAAAACTTTTCATGTATTCTCATTCTATCGCTAACTAATGCCGCCGTAGATTCATCATCTGCGCCTTGTGCAATTTTAAGTACTTCTCGGGCTGTTTTTATGACCTGCTCATGCCCTTTTGTCAATATATCAACCATAACACCTGCTGCCGGAACGCCTTCAACCTCTTTAATCGAACTTAAACGGTCAAACTCTTTATAGGTTCCTGGTGCAACAAAGTCTAACGTTCTTATACGTTCAGCGATATCGTCAACGGCTAGAGCTAAATCTGTATAATGTTCTTCAAACATTAAATGCAGTTCTCTGAATTGCGGACCAGTGACATTCCAATGAAAATTATGCGTTTGCAAATAAAGCGTATAAGAATCTGCCAATAAACGTTTTAATCCTTCTGCAATCTCACTTCTGTCTTGTTCATTGATGCCAATATTAATGCTGCTCATTAACTTCTCCTTAAAAATTTAGATGATCTATCTGAACTCTTAAATACCGCAATAATAAGAATATCGATCAACTTATTATGATTAAAAAGTGACTAAGGACGATGTTCTACCAATGCCTTTTTATATTACTTAAGGTTATATTAATTTTTCCTTAAACGACGTTCCGTATTCCATTGCTTTTATATCTAATATATCAGCTATGGTTTGCCCCATGTCAGCAAATGTATCACGCAAGCCTAGGTTGATCTCACCTAAGCCTTTTTTGTGCGCTAAAATAGGTACGTATTCTCGTGTATGGTCTGTACCCGGCCAGCTTGGATCACATCCATGGTCCGCAGTAATTATTAATGTATCATCGGGTTTAAGTGCATTCAGCACTTCTGGTAATCGTGTATCAAAGTATTCTAACGCCTCAGAAAAACCTTTTATATCACGGCGATGACCAAAGTCTTGGTCAAAATTTACAAGATTTGTAAAAATAATACTTTGATCTGGAGCCGTTTCCATTTCATTTAATGTTGTATTTATTAATGCTTCAAGACCGGTTGCTTTTACAGATTTGGAAATGCCTTGATGAGCATATATATCGGAGATTTTGCCTATACTGATTACCGCTCCATTCGCATCCGTTAAATGTTTTAATACTGTCGGAGAAGGAGGTAAAACTGAATAGTCACGTCTGTTACCCGTTCGTTTAAACTCAGTTTCTGATTCGCCTAAGAATGGTCTTGCGATGACTCGTCCTATGTTGTATTCATCTAATAATTCACGAGCGATCTCACAAAATTCATAAAGTTTTTCTAAACCGAAGTGAGTTTCATGTGCCGCAACTTGGAAAACACTATCTGCACTGGTATAACAAATTGGCATTCCCGTTTTAATATGTTCAGCGCCGTGCCAATTCAATACATCCGTTCCAGGTGCATGTCTATTTGCTAATATTCCTGGCACACCCGTTTTTTTAACAAGTGCATCGATAAATTCTGGGGGGAAGCTATTGGTTTTTTCATAAAAGTAACCCCATTCAAATAGAACTGGAACGCCAGCCATTTCCCAATGGCCACTTGGTGTATCTTTACCCGTGGAAATCTCCTGCATATGCCCATAAGCACCACTTACAGAGTGATTAGGAAATTCTTCAAATGCTATATTATTAGCCTGTTCACAGGCTTTTACTAAGCCTAAATTTGCTAAATTTGGAATCGCCATTATATGGTTGTGCTCAGACAACATGTGTTTGTAGATATGAAAAAAAGTATTGGCTCCAACATCTCCAAATGCTTCTGCATCTGCAGAACTTCCGATTCCTAACCCATCGGCAACTAAAATTATTACTCTACTCATAACTGATGTTCCTGTAATTCATACAACACGGGACTTAAGCGATCATTGTGAACGCGAAGTACTTTGCCTCTTTTAAAGGTTCTAGATTCATCGATGACATGAGATTGACTAATAAGCATGACATTAGAGGCGTGTTGGTCGGTTTCTAATACTAGATATATGGCTTCATTTTCAGCATTCAAGGTCACCCAATCTCCTTGTTGCACAGAACGACATAAGTCATTATTGGCCAAACTATAAAACCAACTTTTTGTGGCCTGAGGTTTTAGGTAATGACTCGCTACCGTTGCATTTACCGCTAGTGTAAACGCATATTCTTCGTTAATGGGTAATGGTAAAAACTTATCTCTGAAAAGGCTATAAACAAATGCATCAGACGTCGTAAAAC
>CAWUUQ010000035.1:0-19612 GCA_963925625.1 uncultured Psychrosphaera sp. | reverse complement strand
AAAGAACATTGTCCGAATGAACTGTTTCATAACTCAGACTTTGAATTTGACAGTCCACCTATCAGTTACCAAGAGTTGCTAAGCCATTCTATGGCTGATTTAAATATGGTGATGTTTTATATTCACGATTCCTCTTTGTTTGGCAGTAAAGAAGCAGAGCAATTGCAACAAGAAATTTCCGATATTCAATTTAAATCGATGGTCATCGTAATTGTTGAAGATGAGTTGCCTAAAGAACTTAATTGGCTTGAGGGAGTCGTCTATGGTGTCTATAACTGGAACTCTGTAACACACAGCTTACTAACAGAACTCGTCAAAAAACATTCGCCTGCTAATTTAAAAAATATTATTGAGCAGGCAAAAGACACATCAATATCTAAGCATAAAAAAGCGGACTTATTAAGTTCAAATATTGAAGATGTTGTCATTAAAAGTACTAATGATAAAAATGATTATTTTAATGCCTCTATTTTTAAGGACCCAATAAACTTCGACGAAGGCGAAGCTGTTTATGCCCAAGAGCAAATTAAAACATTATTATTAGTGGATGATGACATGCGCAACTTGTTCAGTTTGAGCCTATTATTAAAAAATAATGGTTACAGGACTGAACTTGCCGATTCAGTAAAACTTGCAAAAGAAAAGCTACTTACTGAAAATTTCGACCTTGTGCTCACAGATTTGACCATGCCCAATGAAGACGGATATGACCTAATTAATTATATAAAAAATAATCCGCCTTTTATTCACTTAGATATTGCAGTCTTATCTGCAATAGGGTCCATAAATGAAAAAGCAAGATGTGAAGAACTTGGTTGTATTCGATTTTTTGATAAACCAATTGATAGTGAACAATTAATTCAATTTATTAACCACTACTTTGAGACCAAATTAAATGCTCAATAAAGAATTGTTAGTTGCTGACCTCATTGTTCATTTGTTAAAAAAAACCACTGAATTTAACTTTGAACGATATGCATTGCCAGCAATTCAAAGGCGGTTAAAAAGCTATATTGCATCTAAAGGTATCGCAAGTACGGAGATTTTGCTGTTAGAGCTGTTAAAGCAAGATAAAAATACGCTCAAAGAATTAACCCAGTTTCTGACGGTAACGCACACCAAATTTTTTCGTGATGAGGACTACTTTAATCTTATTTTCACCCATGTATTACCTGAGCTTTCGATGTTTAGTCAGATCAAATGTTGGAGTATTGCCTGTTCCTATGGTCAAGAGGTTTATTCAATAGCTTATTTATTGAAGGCCAAGGGGTTATCAGAAAAAAGTACTATACTAGGTACAGATATTAACCAAGTTGCTTTGGAATCGGCAAAAAGTGGCTTTTACTCTAATGAAGTTCTGAATGAGTTGCAGCGTAACTTTAAAGCAATTAATGCGTTAAATGGCCACTCGATAGTTGATGATTTAATAGTGAACAGCCGAACATTTACATTTTCAGAAGAAATTACAAAACACTGCCACTTTGCTACTCATAATTTAATTACCAATGCATCGCTTGGCCATATGCATTTGATTTTATGCCGTAACGTTTTGATCTATCTAACTGAAGATGAACAAAAGCGAGTAATCAAAGATTTAATTGTCGCAAGTTTAGAACCCGGTGGATTTGTCGTATTTGGCGAAGCTGAAAATCTATTGGACTTTGCGCAAGAGATTGGTTTAGAGAAGGTGATACCTGGCATTAACATTTATCAATATAAGCCATAAAAGATTAAAAAAAATACAAAAGTTGATGGGTAAAATTTGTTAAATTTCATTTGTAAACTATTATTGAACGTAAGCTCATGATGATTAATAGAATATTAATTGGTGGTTCAGCAGGAAGTATAAAAGACTTTTTATACTTAACGAAGAATTTAGATAACTCTATGCTTCCTCCGATTATTTGTGCCTTCCACCAATCGAAGCACATGACTTTAAATTCATTAATCGCTACTAATTGTAAACTTAAACTTCAGTATGTTGATAGATCTATGAATTTAGAGCCGAATACCGTTTATGTTAGTAAGCCTGGGTATCACATCATCATGACAAATGATGGAAATTCAGTACAACTTTTTGATGACGAACACTTTAGTTTTAGTAAGCCATCAATAGACTTACTATTTTATTCATGTTTTGGCCATGAATCCATTTCAACTCTAGCGATTCTCTTGTCCGGAGCTAATAACGATGGTATGTCTGGCTTTGAATCATTATTTGATGGTGGTGCTCATTGTGCAGTTGTTGCACCTGAAGACAGTGCGTTTAATTACATGCCCAAGTCAGGGTTAGAAGTTGTTCCAACCGCTAAGCTTATACATAGCAGTGAAAATTTAAACTACGTTTTAAAAGTGTTAGAAGGACACTAGTTTGGTCGATATAAACAATACATTTTCAGTTAATAATACAATCGACGTTTTAGTTGTTGATGATCTGGACGCAAATTTGTTTGCAATGAAACAAATGTTGTTGCCACTGAACGTCAACATTCTATTAGCAAGCTCTGCAACACAAGGGTTAAGAATACTTTTAAATCAAAAAGTAGATATCATTTTACTCGATTATTCTATGCCAGAAATGAATGGCCTTGAAATGGCTGAAATTATTCATTCACAATTTAACGAACCCCCACCAATTATCTTTGTCACTGCTCACGGAACCTATATAAAAGAACTTGAACAAGCCTGTTATGAAATGGGTGCAATAGACTTTATGGAAAAGCCCGTACGTGAGCATATATTAATTGCAAAATTAAAAGTGTTAATGGCACTAACAGAACAAAAAGAACGATTAAGGCAATTAGCGACTACTGACAGTCTTACAGGCTTAAAAAACAGAATGGCCTTTGCGGATGTTTTGAAATTCAATTTGGCAGTTTCATTAAGACAAAAAACTTCTATGGCTGTTTTGGCCTTTGATTTAGATGGCTTTAAATTAGTAAATGATCAATATGGACATGCGGCAGGGGATGAGTTACTCATTGCGTTCTCGAATTATTTGAAAAAGTGTACCCGCGAAAGTGATGTCGCAGCTCGGTTAGGTGGTGATGAGTTTAATGTATTACTGACCAATATTCACAGCGTAAACGAAGCAGTAAGCGTGGCAGACAAAATACTTCAAGCTTGTTTGCAACCTGTTATTTTCGAGGGAATTTCACTACAACTCCAGACCAGTATTGGCATCGCCATGTGTCCAGAGCATACGAGCAGTGCAATGGATATTCTAAAGTTTGCTGACGCTGCCCTGTATAATGCTAAAAATGAAGGAAAGGGAATCATACGTGTTTATTCACAGCGACCAGAGGACGCCATTGCGTTAAATAAATTAAACAACGTCATTGATTGTAAGCTACTCCCGGTGGTCAATTTGGGCAATGAATCGAATATAGCAGGCTACCAAGCCATACCAATTTTAAAGTCAGAAGCTGTTTTTAATAACTATTTTGAAGTATTAGAGTTTACGGGGCGTTTGGGCAAACAACAACAATTAAATGAACTTGTCTTAAACTGTGCGATTGCAAGCGCAAAATTGTTAAATACAGATAAGAATAAAAAGCCTAAGTTATTTTTTAACTTTGAAAGTTACGACTCCAGCGTCATCTTTAATTTGCACCAACTTGAAAAAAACATACAAAAGTTAGATCAATTAAATGTTCAACTCGTTGTTCTACTCAATAATTGGCAATCAATGTTATGTAATACGAATTTTATTTCAGATCTTAAGCAATTAGCAAAAAATGGACTAGAGGTTTGTTTGTTAGATGTGGGATCCACATCTATTCCTACCAATTTAATAAAATTGGATTTATGCCAATACATTGTCTTTTCAAATGATTTTATTGAGGACGCGAAGAGCGACCCTATTTTTGAAATATTAATTTCTGGAGTTGCAAAGTTGGCCAAACAACATAATTGCAAAAGCATCGTTGCTAACAAATTAACAACTGCAGAGTCAATTAAATTTGCGAACTTGGAATGTGATTACAAGGTACTTTCCTAACTGAAACAGCTTCGCTATTCTAATATTCGACTATTCCGCCAAGCAGTTTCTGCCGCCCTGTTTAGCTCTATAAAGTGCTTCATCGGCTTGTTTTAAGACTTGATCAAAGTCTTTTAATTGCCCTTCTCTTTCAGCAACACCAATACTAATTGTTACATTCACAAATTTACTTTTAGGCTCTGACTTTTTGCGAGATGTTTTACCTTGGCTAGTATCTTCAGGACGATCATCACTGCGAATAGCCATTTGGTAGTTAGCAATGTCTTCACGAACTTGCTCTAAAAATGGAATGGCATAACTAACCGATTTATTAGGGAAGATAACGGTGAACTCTTCACCTCCGTAACGGTATGCCTTACCGCCACCCTTTACGCCATTTATCTTACTTGCCACTAGCCTCAATACTTGATCGCCCACGTCATGGCCATAGGTGTCATTAAACTTTTTAAAATGATCAACGTCCATCATAGCAACGGTATACTTTTTACCTAACGAGATAGATGATTGTAACAACGCCCGACGCGCTGCTAGGCCAGTAAGTTCATCTGAAAACGCCATCTGGTAGGAGTCGGTTAACACCGCATGAATTAATAATATTCCAAATAGGCAGTAGCTCATTATCATTGTGTAATAATCGAAATCGCCAAATTGGATGACTATTACCCCAAACCCTAAAGCCCAAATGCTGGCGTTAAGTTGACTTGGTTTATAAAGCTGGCGAATTGCTAATGTGAATAAGCAGATAGCGGAAACAATGAGTTCAATCTGAAAATAGGCCGATATTTTAGAGTCGGCTGATAGTGATATCAGCTGACTAGACAACAATTCGTTAACTGTAATTGATTGATTAAAGCGATAGTTAACAACAACTAAAATAAATAAAACTAAAATGCGCAATAGCCCATGACGACCCCAAACGAGTTTGTTTTGATCAAAACTAAAGGCCATTAATACTATTAATTGAGAGATAAAAAACAGACTTGGGTGAAAATCGAAATAATCAATATTCTCGACTTTGCCAGTATTGGCCCATGCCAATGCCATAAACAGCACAATATAAATAACACGGGTTTGGTTAAACCGAAGCGCTAAAATAATCGTGGCAGCAAACAACAACAACGGTGTTTGTAAAATAAGACTTTGCCATGGAGTTAAATCCGCTAACCCCAATTCTACCGCAGTTATTACGCCTATAAACAGCAAAGCTGGAAATGCGATTGCGCGAAAGAAAGCTTGAAGAGAATACGACAAATTAAGACCCTAGTTTTATTATTATTTGTTTCTAATACTTAACGTTAATAATTTACGGCTACCACTCAAGCCGCAACAACCCAAGCGCCTAAAACACAAGGACGGCTCACTCCGGTGACGGATGTTACTGTAGACGTTTCACCATGTATTCGGCAATACGCTAACCATGCAAACGCCATGGCTTCTAAATTATCAGGACAGACGCCTAATGACTTTGTACTACATACTTTTGTGTTAGGCAAATAAAGACCCAGACATCGCATTATAGCGTGATTATGCACGCCTCCTCCGCAGACTGCTAGTGTTTTAAGTTCATCATAGTTGGCAAGGCTCGTTACAACTGACTTAGCAGTTAGATGACACAAGGTCATTTGTACATCTTGAGGCTTTATTGCTATAGGCTTATCGTTTTGCTTGTTACTGTGTTCAAAATTTGACAACGAGTTATCTAACCATTTTTCATTAAAATATTCTTTGCCTGTGCTTTTAGGTGGCGTTTTTCTAAAATATGGATCCGACAACCAAGCCTCGAGTAATTCCGGAACCAATGATCCGGTTAAAGCCCATTGACCGTTTTTATCATACGATTGGCTAATATGCCTAAGTGCCCATAAATCTAATAATGTATTTGCAGGGCCTGTATCAAAACCAATAAGGCTATTAAGTCCGGTTGGGTCATTACTCGAATGAGTCCAGATAGAGACGTTAGCGATGCCTCCTAGATTCAAACAGGCAAAGGTGGAGTCTGCACAATTATGAGTTAATTGTGTGGCTTCTTTTGAGATAGGTTTTGAGAGAGGTTTTGACGACATTTTAGCAAACAAAGCATGATGGAACATAGGAACCAATGGTGCTCCTTGCCCGCCTAATGCAACATCTTTACTTCTAAAGTCATAAATGACATCAAGCCCAGTTAGTACAGCCAGTTTATGCGCATCTAAAATTTGCCATGTATAAGGCGAGTCACAATCAGGCTCATGACTAATAGTTAAGCCATGGCTGCCAATTGCAACTATTTGAGAAGTATGTTCTGCGGAAAGAGTATCTAAAAAACTGAGCACATGTGCTGCAATGCTTGAGGTATATCGTTGCTCAAGTTGTTTGATATGACTTAATGAAAAGGTATTCTGTGGATTACTTAAATCGGCGAGTTGTTTGGTTAATTGAGGCTCTAATTGAAAACTTTCGCCTTTTATTAACTGCATGTCATCGCAACATGTTAAGGCAATATCAACACCATCCAAACTCGTGCCTGTCATAATACCTATATACAACTCAGACACAGCGATTCCTTTTTTTAGCGCATAGCCAACAATAGATTTTTGTTGTGCTCAAGTTTCCCCATTCTAACTGCCGACAAGGCTAAGAAGGCGTCTTTTTCACTTTTTGAAATCGGGTTTGCTTTAGGTAAAGACACAGTACGTGGATTTCTATGAACACCATTGACTAGGAATTCATAATGCAAATGTGGACCAGCCGCTAAGCCCGTTGCGCCAACAAAACCAATCACTTGGCCCTGTTTAACACGTTGGCCGGTGCTTGCTTTGCGTTTAGAAAAGTGAATATATTTGGTGGTAATGCCTCCGCCATGCTCTACAAATACATGATGGCCATTAAATCGATCGTACCCCGCTTTTATAACTTTTCCGTCTCCAGCAGCAAAAACTGGTGTACCAGTGCTTGCCGCGTAATCAACACCTCGGTGCGCTTTATAACGTTTTTGCACCGGATGATAACGACGTTTGCTAAAGCTAGAACTTATGTACTTAAAGCTAACAGGCGCTCTTAAAAAAGCTTTGCGCATACTGTTACCTTCTGGTGTGTAGTAACGACCATCTTCGTACCTAACGGCACTGAATAAATCATCTTGGTTAGTAAATTCAGCGGCCAATATTTCACCAAACCCGGCAAACTCGCCATCAATGAAAACTTCTTCAACTAGCGCAGAGAACGAATCGCCTTCGCGTAAATCTAATGCAAAATCCACATCCCAAGCAAAAATATTTGCCAAGTTCATTATGAGTTTGTCATTTAACCCAGACATCACGCCGGCGTTCCAAAAGTTGCTTGTGATAACACCTTCAAAATACTTCTCAGTAATAACCGTTTCTTTTTGTTCTAACTGAGTCTCAAAATCGCCTTCGTTTGTTAACGTTGCAACAACCGTTTCAATGGCTTCATTAGCATACTGAAGTTCTATCAGATCATCATTTTCATTAAAGGTAAATGTTAGGTATTTACCAGGGATAAGTTTCGTAAATTCTTGAGCAATTTTGCCTGAACGTGTCACTTTTAACATCGTTTTTTGTGGCACACCTTCACGTTTAAAAATAGTTGCTAACGAGTCACCACTTTTAATTCTAACTTGTTTAGTTACTGTGTTGGCTTGTTTGTATTCTGGACCCGATTTGATATTCAAAGGTAATGGATATTCTTGTCCGACGGCGAGTTCTTGATAATCTGCAGCAATAAATTGGACGTCTTTTGACGCTTCAGCACTTTCTGAGGGAATGAGCAACAATACAACCACTAGAGCCGATACACTTGCTAGTGCAACTCTATGTTGTTTAGGCAACATGGTTAATAAGTGGGTAACGAGTTCTTTCATTTAACACTATCTCTAATTAAATTCGCTAGTTCCTACTGCTTGCAAAATGACTTTCAGTACGACAAGAACGGAACAAATAAGCCTGAGAATAACATTTCAATACGATGAAGCCAACTCTTTACAAGTTGGCTCCATATTTATCAAATTCAGAAACAGTAAAGTCTCAACCTTAATTACACCATCTTAATTACGACGGCTATGACGCTTAATAAAGCCTCCAGCACGACGCTGTTCTGACAAGGTCATGTTTTTAGGCTTTTTATCGCCAAATGGGTTGTCGCCTTCTCTAAACTCTATCTTTATTGGTGTACCCATAACGTCTAACGCTTTACGGTAATAATTCATTAAGTAACGCTTGTACGAATCTGGAAGATCACAAACTTGGTTACCATGAATTACAATTCTTGGCGGGTTATATCCACCAGCGTGAGCATATTTAAGCTTAATACGACGACCACGTACCATTGGCGGCTGGTGATCATCTTGAGCCATTTTCATGATTCGCGTAACCATTGACGTAGATATACGTTTAGTCGCAGAACGATACGCTTCAATAATTGATTCGTATAAATGACCAACACCGGTGCCGTGTAATGCCGAAATAAAGTGTAAGCGAGCAAAATCTATGAAGCCTAAGCGTCGGTCTAATTCACGTTTAACTTCGTCTTTTACGCCTTGGTCTAAACCATCCCACTTGTTAACTGCAATAACAATAGAGCGACCTGCATTTAAAGCAAAGCCTAATAGGCTTAAGTCTTGATCTGAAATACCTTCACGCGCATCTAACATTAACAATACAACGTTCGTATCTTCGATGGCTTGTAGTGTTTTTACTACTGAGAATTTTTCAACTGACTCTTTAATACGACCGCGGCGACGAACACCGGCTGTGTCGATAATGATAAAGTCTTGATCATTACGTTTCATCGGAATGTAAACAGAATCTCGGGTAGTGCCTGGCATGTCGTATACAACAACACGCTCTTCACCTAACATTCTATTTGTTAGTGTCGATTTACCAACATTTGGGCGCCCGATTAAGGCAAACTTGATAGGTAAGTCATCAAAAGGAACAGCTTCTTCGTCTTCGTCATCTTCTAATTCAAAGCCTTCAATAGAGGCTAATGCATCTTCACTTAAAGATGATTCGTCAGAAGTGCCATCTTCATTCATTGATTCTAAAACACGCTCTGCCTCTGCCAGTTCGTCCATTGCAGTTTCATATTCTGCTGTAAGGCGTTCAACTACCGGCATTAAAGAGTGATCTAATAACAGGCTAACACCGCGGCCATGAGCGGCTGCGATCTGGTGAACTTCACCTAACGCTAGTTGATAAAACTCAGCGGTGTAAGAGTCTCCGTCAATACCATCAACTTTGTTGGCAACAATAAAAGTAGGCTTGTCTTTTTTACGTAAGTGCTGTGCAATGGCTTGATCCGCAGCGGTTAAACCTGAACGCGCATCAACCAAAAACAATATGATATCGGCTTCATCAATCGCTAACAGCGACTGTTCTGCCATTTCAATTTCAATTCCTTCTTCCGTACCATCAATACCTCCTGTATCTACAACAATAAAGTTGTTTTCGTTATGACTAGCTTGGCCATAACGACGGTCGCGAGTTAATCCTGGAAAGTCCGCTACTAACGCATCTCGCGTCTTTGTTAAGCGATTAAATAGGGTTGACTTTCCAACATTCGGACG
Source organism: uncultured Psychrosphaera sp. (assembly GCA_963925625.1). Taxonomy (GTDB): domain Bacteria; phylum Pseudomonadota; class Gammaproteobacteria; order Enterobacterales; family Alteromonadaceae; genus Psychrosphaera. The sequence continues at coordinate 10,049 of CAWUUQ010000035.1, read as the reverse complement.
ACCAACTAGAGCCACTACAGGTAGCATGAATTCACCTCAAAAAATGGTTTAATGACAATTATTAAACCTAAAACTAAAAACGAAAAAGGCTTCGTAGTCCACAATAGGAAAACAAAGCCTGTATATTTGAACTTACTCTATTACGGTAGACGTAAAGCGGTTAATTCGCCATCTCGAGTTTGCACATAAAGTAAACCATCTGAGACAACCGGCGAAGTATAAGCACGACGGTCTTCACTAGTGAACCAACTAACAAACCAATGATAAGTCGAATAATCGATGTCATCTAATTTATAACGAGAAATAACTTCGCCAGACTCAATATCAATAAAGTGGAAGTAACCTTCAAAATCACCGACAACTAACGTGTCTTTATATACAACAGGTTGAGTTAAACGACGATTGTAAAAATCGGTGTTTGTCCACTTTTCAATGCCTGTGCTTGCTTCAACTGCAGTCACATAACCTTTCGCATCCGTTAGATATAAAACACCAGCGTTTAATGACAAGTTACGGTACGAAGAGTATTCACGCTTCCACTTAATACGACCAGACTGAAAATCAATCGCGGCTAAATTACCGTTGTATGCAATGGCATAAACATCAGCACCAACAACAATGGGTTTGCTGTCTGTATCAATTAAACGTTCTAATTCAGTAGAACCCTTAACGACCGCAATTTGAGCTTCCCAAGCTGGAATACCTTGTTCTAGCAACATAACGGTAATTTTACCCGTCGCTGTACCGACAATTACACCACCATTTGAAATAGTTGGAGATGAAGTTCCGCGAAGTGACAATGCTGGAACTGATGTTTCAAGTTCCCAACGAACTTCACCAGTATCAGGGTGCAATACCGCAACATGACCTGACGTAGTGGTAACGGCAATTAAACCTTCACCCGCGTCTGGTTTTGCAATTACTTCACCTTTTACTTTCTGGCGCCACAATAATTTACCGTCAGCTTGAGACAAAGCAATCACTTCGCCATTCTCTGAGCCAATATATAAATTATTATAAGCCGCTGTAATGCCGCCACTTAATTTATCTGTTTCTTTATCATTTAAACGGATTATATCCAACCATGATGGCGGGTTTACACGGGTATCAGCTTCCCAAATCTTTTTACCTGTTGATTTGTCATAGGCAAACACTTCACCTTTTCTGCTCGCGGCAAAAATCGTGTTTTTTACAACAACAGGTTGCAAGTTTGAAAAATAATTTTCGACCCCTGAACCAGCTTGTTTACGCCATTCAACATCAACATGACGCGTAATATTAATTGGCTCTAACTCAGCAATTCTTGTCGCTTCATTTTCTTCCGTGGTTTCACAACCCATCAAAAACGTAGACGACAACACCGCAACAAGGCTTACTTTTGTAATTTGTTTTAACGATGTTTTCATAACTCTTTTAAACAGCATATTGTCTGCCTTTAGCTAGTCGCATTTAACGTTAAGGCCAAGTCTTGCAACTTCATTTTTAACACGTTATTGCCTTCTAACCCGCCTTTGTCAGCAGCTAATTGGTATGCTTGACGAGCTTCGTCAGCTTTACCTTGAGATAATAATGCATCGCCTTTGATTTCAGCTACGCGAGCTTCAAAAGCTGGTTCTTTAATTTTAGCTAATGTAGCTACTGCTGCATCAAATTTTTCTAGCGCAACTTGTACTCTTGCTAAACGCGATTGAACCAATGCTTTTAAGCTAGGTTCTGTTGTTGCTAATTCAGCAGCCATTAGACGAGATTCTGCTTTGTCTAGTTCACCGGCTTCCGCTGCTTTTTTTGATGCAACTAAGTTAGCAAAGATTGCGTAACCCGACTCGCCATGCGCCGACACAAATTTTTGTAATTCTGCGTCTACTACGTCTGTTTTCACTGTTTCTGCTGAAGTTACATCAATAAATGTATCAAACTGAACTGACGCTGCTTCTTGAGCTGCGATCTTGTTATCAACATACATATTCCAACCACTGAAGCCTGCTAGTCCTAATACGGCACCAACAACGATTTGAACTCCGTTTTCTTTTAAAAACGTTTTGATTGCTTCTTCTTGTTGTTCTTCTGTTGAGTAAATTTCCATTACAACCTCATCTATTTCAATACATCTATTAGCGTCTGCTAACGAACTTAATTTGGTTTAGCCTTATATTAAACAATAAGGTCTTCGATAAAACGGGCTACGTCAGTCCAACTCACGGCATGTTGCTCGCCCTGAACTTTAAGGTTCTTAACGGTAACCTGTTGATTTTTAATTTCATCTTCGCCCAAAATGAGCGCAACTGAAGCACCAAGTTTATCTGCACGCTTCATTTGTTTTTTAAAGTTGCCACCACCACAATGGTTCACAACACGTAAGGTAGGGGCAGAATGTCGTAATTGCTCAGCAATTTCAACTGCTTTTAATTCCGCTGACAAACCTTGAGCAACGATGTAGACATCCGCTGACGAAGTTGGTTCAACTAATATTTCAAGAGTTTGCAGCAATAATACTAATCGCTCAATGCCCATTGCAAAACCAACGGCCGGTGTTGCTTTACCACCAAGTTGCTCAACAAGTCCATCATAACGACCGCCAGCAAGCACCGTACCTTGAGAGCCTAGGCTTTCTGTAACCCATTCAAATACCGTACGATTGTAATAATCTAGACCACGTACTAAACGTTCATTTACTACGTATTGAATACCAGCAGCATCTAAACGAGCTTTTAATTCAGCAAACATTTCTGCCGACTCTTCGTCTAAATGATCGGATAATTTTGGTGCGCCTTCCAACAAAGTCTGAACATCAGTGTTTTTGCTATCTAAAATACGCAGTGGATTTGTTTCTAAACGGCGTTTCGAGTCTTCGTCTAATTTTTCTTCATGTTGGCGCAAGAAGGTAACCAAGGCATCTGTGTAATCTTTACGTGCTTCTGGTGTGCCTAAAGAGTTAATTTCTAATTTTAAATGCTCGGTAATGCCAAATGCTTTCCACAGTCTTGCAGATAACATAATAACTTCAGCGTCCATATCTGCGCCGCTAAAGCCATACGCTTCTACACCAAACTGATGAAACTGACGATAACGACCTTTTTGTGGGCGCTCATGACGAAACATAGGTCCCATATACCAAAGGCGTTGTTGCTGGTTATATAGCAGCGCACCTTGATTTGCAGCTCTTACACAAACCGCTGTACCTTCTGGGCGAAGGCTTAAAGAGTCGCCATTGCGATCTTCAAAGGTATACATTTCTTTTTCAACAATATCAGTAACTTCACCAACTGAACGTTTAAATAGATCAGTAAATTCTACAATCGGAAAACGTATTTCAGAGTAACCATAACTAGCCACGGTTTGGCGCAATACAGTTTCTACTTGCTGCCATTGAGCTGTTTCAATTGGTAGCACATCATTCATACCACGAATGGCTTGGATCGGTTTAGACACGTTTTTGAATTACCTGTTGTTGAAAAAATAGTGTCGCATTATATGTGCTTTAACCTCGAAGGTAAATTGCTGTAGCCGCGTTTATCACCACAAAAGCGAATTAGGTCGTTTTTTATGATTAAGATAAGGTAGGTTTAATACAAATCTTCTGCTAAATTTAACAAGGCAGGTCATTACATAAAATGGTGTTTTGTATTAACTACGAAATCAATAAATGATGTCCGCAATTTATTGAAATCGTTAGCTTCAAATTAGATATATGTGGATGAATTAGGACATATTAATACTACGATGTTAAAAGAATTTTTAGTGAAAGATCTAATCCCTGGCATGTTTGTCGCTGACGTTACCGTTCAAGCCGGCACTTTTTCAATAAAGTCAGGCGGGTTTGTTCGAACACCCCAAGCCATCCAAAATTTGACTAATAAAGGGGTTGTAAAGGTCATTGTCGATCTAGCGAAAAGTGAACATTTAGAAGACTCAACTGAAGTATCTCCTTTATCTGAACAACAAGTCACTGAAACACCAGAGGCTTCAAAAGAGGTTCCTAAGCGCCAACAACCAACCAGTTTTCAAGATGAAATTGGTCAAGCAAGTCAACTTTACAATCAAGCAAAAAAGTTACAACGACAAGCATTATCCAACATGCAACTTGGTCGCCCTATTGATACCGAAGCTATGAAAGAGTTAGCGGACGGTTTTATGGACTCCGTCTTTCGCAATCAAGATGCTTTAGCTTGTATGACTAGAATGCGACAAAAAGACGACTATTTAATGGAGCATTCCATTAATGTCTCAATAATCATGACCATTTTTGCTAAACACCTAAAAATTGAACAATCTATTATTCATGAATTAGCGACCGGTGCGTTGCTGCATGATTTAGGAAAAATTAATGTTCCAGATGAAGTACTGCACAAGCCTGGTCGTTTATCCGATACTGAAATGCAAATTATGCGTTCTCACGTCATGCTTGGTTACAATATTCTGCAACAGAGTAAAGGGTTGTCGAGCATTGCTTTAGAGGTTGTGCTTGATCATCATGAACGAATAGATGGTACAGGTTATCCCAACAAAAAAAATTCCACTAGTTTATCCAAATACTCTAAAATGATTAGTATCTGCGATACATACGATGCAATTACTGCTTCTCGTGTTTATCAAAATGCCAGAACACCTATAATGGCATTCAAGATTTTAAGAAAAGAAAGTGGAACTGGTTTTGATGCCGATTTAGTCGCTGAGTTTATTAACTGCATGGGTATTCATCCAGTAGGCACCTTAGTTCAAACCAAAAGTAATAAATTAGGTATTGTCACCAAACCAAACTTTGTGAATCCTTTGTGTTCGGTTGTTAAAGTTTTCTACAGTTTGGCCAATAAAGGTTATATTCCATCAAAAGTCATAGACTTAGGCGCAACTGGCGTTGATGATGAAATTGCTAAAAGTGTAAAACCAGAAGAGTTTGGTATCGATTTAAATCGAATTATGAAAAACATACTAATTGACGAATAATAAAAGACTGAGACTAATAAATGAGTGATGGCTTACAACGTATACCAATTACAAAACTTCAACCTGGGCAATATGTTGTTGATATTTCTCAGCAAATTGGTCAAGTTAAAGTCGCCTCATCGGGTTGGGTACGTTCGCAGCAAGAAATTAATGAACTCATTGCAAAAGGGATAGTTAGCGTTACGATTGATGATGCTCAACAAGCCCAAGATGTAGAACAAGATGACTTTAGTTTTCAAGAACCTTTTGGTGAAATGCCTTTTCAAAAGGAAATTGACAATGCCAAAGCGGCGGTCTCTAAACTAACAGCAATATTAGAAGTTAGTTTTGGCCACGTGCGTCGTGAAAATTTATTTGATGTAAATGCGCTTCATTATGCCGCTATGGAATTCATTGCTTCAATATATAGAAACCCTGCTCCTGCACTCGCTATTACACGTGTTACTTATTTTAAAGATTACCAAGTAGGTCATGCACTTCGTTGTGCAGCCTATTTTGCTACCATGTTAAGAAAAATGAAATGGCCTGCAACCGAGTCTCAGAATTGGATAATGGGCGCTTTACTACATGACATTGGCAAACTGACACAATCTCAAACGATTCAACAACCTAACGGCCGCGATATTACAAAAAAACAACGCGCCGAAGATGAGTTTTTGGTTGCTGAACATGTAGAAAATGGCGTTGAAATTGCTAATACCGTCGGCAGTTTAACAAAAGAAACAATAGAAGTGATTAAGCTCCATCACGAAAAGCTTGATGGCTCTGGTTATCCAGGCGGTAAAAAATTAACGGATTTGAATGACGGTATTCGTATCTTCTCAATTGTTAATGAGTTTGACCATTTAACGCGGGTTGGTGATTCTGGAAAACCTATTGGCATTCTTCAAGCTTACCGGAAACTTTTAAAACAAGATAAAGAATTTGATAACAGTATGTTACAACGATTTATTCATAATATAGGAATCTACCCTGCGGGCACTCTAGTGCGACTTAAAAGTGGCAAAGTTGGTTTAGTTCTAGATAATTCAGGCAATCACTTAAAGCCAAACGTAAAGGTGTTTTACAATGAAAATGTAGGTCATCACGTCAAAACGAAGCTCATTGACTTGGAGATTACGCCGAGTGAAGAGATTGAAGGCCTATATTACGGCAACAAACGTGGTATTTTTGCTGAAAATTATCTATAGAAAACGTTATAAAATCTACTTTATAACGTCTCCCATAAAGTCAAACAAAACAATCAGATGACTAGTTATAATCAACCAATGCGGTTTGGCTAAATCGATGATACTTCGATTCCCAAATTATTTTGTCTTGTCTAATTTCAGCTAACTTTAAGTGTGGTGTAAAGCGATCACCTTCATAGAGTGTTTTGTCATTTATTCGTACCCAACGTTCATTAGGGTCTGAAGAAAAAATATGCATCTGATATACCATTTGTGGCAATAATGCTTGTTCACTCTCATCGAGCTCATTGATATTAGTCAATGTTGAATCAACTTCAACATTAAAATGATTATCGTAAACCTTTATTTCGCCTTCTTTATCGGCTTGCGACTTTGCCGCCTCTTGCTGTGCTTTGGCAAAACTTTCCTGCAACTCTTTAGGAACATCATCAACGCTTAATTTGGAGGTGTTGATATTATTCACTTCTATCGGTTGTTCGTTGTTCGCTTTTTCTAAAATCTTTGTATTTGATGGCTGTGCACTAGTCGGCTCTTTGCTAGACTGATTAACACTTTGATTATTCTCTGCAGTTAAATAAGATGATTCAGGCGTAGTTGCCGATTGTGTTACAGGTTGAGATGCTGCTTGTGCTATTGATTGAGAAACTGGTTGTAATACCGATGTATTTGTTTTTTGCCCCAACAGATAACCACCCAAAAGGCCTCCCAACAAACCAACAACCAACAACAACAAAGCGATAACTAACCAAGCGCCCCAATGCACATGGTTATTGGAATTCTTAGAAACATTAGTCGTGGGTTCAGCATAGCTGCTTTGAGCAAACGATTGATTATTCGAGTGGAATTCTGCTTGATATCCAACGTCTGAGCTTGCATTAGAATGACTGTCGCCACTAATCTCATTACTTTTTTGTTCTTTTAACAATGCTTTGTACAAAAAGCTCATGGTTTAAACCCTTCTCACTAAATTTTTACAGACTAACGTGAGCCCTTCATAAATGGGAGCCAATACCATGATGACTTCTCACTACTTGATATTCCAATGACTTCCTGGGCCGCAGATTTAACAATTTTGGCATTAACATACATTGCACTTTCAGCAAACGCGCCCATTAAGGATCTATCCGCTAAAAGATTTATTAACCGCGGTGTTCCTTTTGCAAACTTAAACACGGCCTTTGTCGCTTTTTTATCGAACAGAGGTCGCATCGCTCCCACCGCTTTTAATCTGTGGTTCAAATATTCTGTTGTTTCTTGTTCAGTTAATGGCAGTAAATGATATCGTGCTGTAATACGTTGTGCCAACTGGCGTAGTTCTCTTTGGGCTAACTTTTCCTGCAACTCAGGCTGCCCTATTAGGATTATTTGCAATAATTTTTTATCGTTCGTTTCTATATTAGTGAATAACCTAAGTTGTTCTAACGCTTCAACGTCTAGTAGCTGTGCTTCGTCAACAACCAACAAACAGCTCCTATTATTCTGATGGCTTTCTACTAAAAAGGTTTGCAGTGCATCTGAGAGCTTTTTATGATCCGTTGTATCACCAAGCCCCAACTCAAAAGCGTCACATACGGTTTGCAATAATTGGATTCGGTTTAGCGTAGGGTTTAACACATACGCAACGCTCATCTCTTCAGGTAAGTCTGATAATACTGCTCTGGAGACCATTGTTTTACCCGTACCGACTTCACCCGTCAGCATGACAAAACCACCATTCCCACGCAACCCGTACTGTAAGTAAGCAATCGCTTCTTGGTGCCGACTACTCGGATACATTAAGTTTGGATTTGGGGCGATATTAAAAGGCTCAGCTTTTAATTGAAAATAGTCTAAATACATTGGGTTCGCTCGCAAACGTCCTTGCGTTAAAATGATAAACAATACTGCCGTGAAGTTAAAAATCAACATTTTTCACTGGCGACTTTTGCATCATAACAGAATATACTTATTTACAAGCGCATCATTAATCGAAATAACTATTTATCTAATTTTCATCATTTACTTAACTCATATTAGGAGCCAGTGTGCAGATTTACCTTGTAGGTGGAGCCGTTCGAGATCAGCTATTAAATTATCCCGTTAAAGATCGTGATTATTTAGTTACTGGCGCAACGATTGAAGATATGACGGAAGCGGGTTATCAACAAGTTGGTAAGTCATTCCCAGTATTTTTACATCCTAAATCTAATCAAGAATATGCACTGGCCCGAACTGAAAAAAAACAAGGCAGCGGATATACAGGCTTCACTTGTGACTTTTCACCTGAGATCACGGTAGAGCAAGATCTGCAACGGCGAGACCTTACAATCAATGCCATGGCAATGGATAATGCTGGGAACTTAATTGACCCATACAATGGTCAAATAGACTTAACAAACCGTGTCTTACGTCATGTTTCTGATGCATTTATTGAAGATCCATTAAGAGTCTTACGAGTCGCTAAGTTTGCTGCCCGTTATCATCACCTCGGTTTTACCGTTGCTGCCGAAACAATGGCGTTAATGTCTACTATTGTTAAAGCGGGTGAAGTTAATGCATTAATTCCCGAACGAATTTGGCAAGAAACCGCTTCCGCCTTAACTGAACAAAACCCACAAGTTTATTTCGAAATACTAAGAGAGTGTGGTGCTTTAAAAATATTGATGCCGGAGTTAGATTGTTTGTGGGGAATTCCAAACCCCGCAAAATGGCACCCAGAAATTGATTCCGGCATTCACACTATGATGGTATTGAAACAATCACAAATGTTGTCTAAAGACTTGGCTGTGCGTTTTGCCGCTTTAAGCCATGACTTTGGTAAAGGACTTACTGATCCAAATAATTGGCCGCATCATCATGGTCATGAAAAATTAGGTTTAGAAGCCATAAAAGCGTTTTGTGAACGATTAAGAGTGCCCAATGAGTATAGAGACTTGGCACTTTTGATGAGCGAGTTTCACACCCATACACATAAGGCATTTGAGCTTAAGCCAACAACCATCAACGGTTTATTTGACCGACTTGATGTGTGGCGTAAACCGGTGCGTTTAGAACAGTTTTTGACATGTTGCACAGCCGACATGAGAGGTAGAACAGGATTTGAAAATGCGGAATATAATCAAACGGATTATTTGCGTGTTATGTATAAAGCAGCGAGTGCCGTTGATGTTAAAGAAATCGTTGCGGCTGGTTTTAAAGGTCCACAAATAAGGGAACAGTTAGCTCAACAACGAATAGAGGCCTTAGGCGCCGCTAAAGCTCGTTATGCAACTGATTAGAATACATAACGGGCTTTATAAAATAACGATTTAGATAAAGAATAGAATAAGCACTGCGCCTAACAATAAGCGGTATATAACAAACGGTAACATGCCTATCTTCTCAACTAAAATTAAGAAGTAATGGATACAAGCATACGCGCTGATAAACGACAAAACTGTACCTAAACCAATGGCATACCAATCAACAGGCATGGTTTGTTGCGCCAACTTTATCGCCTGATAACCTCCTGCCGCTAATATCAGTGGTATCGATAATAAAAATGAAAAACGTGCCGCCGCTTTACGTGTTAAACCAACCATTAATCCGGCTGTAATGGTAATACCGCTTCGAGACGTACCTGGAATTAACGCTAAAACCTGAGCAAAACCAATGATCAATACTTTTTTAACGGTAATTTGATATTCGTTTTCTTGCTGTTTTGCTGAGTGATCCGCATACCATAACAATAAACCAAAGATGATGGTGGTTGCCGCAATAACCGCTGAAGTTCTTAGGTTATTTTCAATGAACTCATCGAGTGCAAAACCAATCAAACCAGCTGGAATAGTTGCCAATATAATTAGCCAAGCTAAATTACTGTCTTTATCTTTAGTGCCGCCAAATGATTTCACCCAACTTACTGACATCAACAGAACTTCTTTTCTAAAGTACAAA
>CAWUUQ010000034.1:0-3879 GCA_963925625.1 uncultured Psychrosphaera sp. | reverse complement strand
CTCGTGGCGGACTTGTTATTTCTGGTGCAAATGATGAAGCCTTATATAAAAAGCTAAACAGTGCAGTTTTCCCAGGTGGCCAAGGTGGTCCTTTATGTCATGTTATTGCTGCTAAAGCCGTTGCGTTTAAAGAAGCATTACAGCCTGAATTTAAAGAATACCAAACTCAAGTATTACTTAATGCGAAAAAAATGTGTTCTGTAATGATTGAGCGTGGATATGACATTGTATCTGGCGGCACACAGAATCACCTGTTCTTAGTTGACTTAATCAGCAAAGATATTACGGGCAAAGACGCTGATGCAGCATTAAGCAAAGCCTTTATTACGGTAAACAAAAATTCAGTTCCTAATGACCCACGTTCTCCTTTTGTTACTTCAGGCTTGCGCTTAGGTACTCCAGCAGTTACTCGTCGCGGCATGAAAGAAGCTGAAATGGTTGAATTGTCGAATTTAGTATGTGACGTATTAGACAATATTAACGACGAAGCCAGCATTTTAGCAGTGAAAGAGAAAGTTAAAGCACTATGTGCTCGTTTCCCTGTTTACGCTTAAGCTATTTTTTGTAGTAAAAGCTGTGTTAATATTTAAGGCCGTGGAAACACGGCTTTTTTATATTTTCTAGGAAATTTTATATGCATTGCCCATTTTGTTCTGCGAATGAAACAAAAGTTATCGACTCTAGATTAGTCGGCGGCGGCTCACAAGTGCGTCGAAGACGAGCATGTAATGAATGTAATGAACGGTTTACGACATTTGAAGGTGCTGAACTTGTCATGCCTAAAGTGGTTAAACGCGACAGTAAACGTGAGCCATTTAACGAAGAAAAAATGAGTGCAGGCATTTTACGTGCAATTGAAAAACGACCAGTGTGTACAGAGCAGGTTGATCAATTGATTATGTCGATTAAAAAAGAAATTAGAAATACCGGTGAAAGAGAAATATCGTCGGAATTTATTGGCAGTTTGATAATGGACGGTTTAGTTCAACTAGATAAAGTGGCCTATGTTAGATTCGCTTCTGTTTATCGTTCATTTGAAGATATTAAGGAGTTTGGAGAAGAAATCGCCAAGATAGGCCAGCAGGCTGACTCTGCTAATGAGCTTAAAAGTTTGCAGTCAAAGTTATTCGACTAAAATTACGTTAGTTTTTTTGACAAAAGTAACTCTATTAAAGAAGCCATATAAAATGACAACTACTTCCACTCAAGACTTAATATTTATGGCACACGCCATTCGTCTTGCTGCCAGAGGACAATTTACCACTTCTCCAAATCCTAATGTTGGTTGTGTCATTGTCAAAGATGGTCAAGTAATCGGTGAAGGTTGGCATATAAAAGCCGGACAAGGTCACGCCGAAGTTAATGCTTTAGCCAATTTAACAAAAGAGCAATCCTCTGGGGCTACTGCCTATGTAACACTAGAGCATGTAGTCATATTGGCAGAACACCTCCTTGTGCAAACCGATTAATTGAAGCTGGCATTAAAACAGTTGTTATTGCCATGTTAGATCCTAATCCTCAAGTTGCGGGCAAGGGCATTCAAAAGTTAGAAACGGCAAATATCAATGTAGTTACCGGTGTTTTAGAATCGGAAGCTCGTGGCTTAAATCCAGGCTTTTTATCACAAATGGAAAAAAAACGACCATTTGTGCAACTTAAATTAGCGTGTTCAATTGACGGTAAAACAGCGTTGGGCAATGGTGAAAGCAAGTGGATTACAGGCCCTAAAGCTCGTGCCGACGTGCAAAAGTTTCGGGCATTAAGCTGTGCTATTTTAACATCGGCTAAAACAGTCATACGTGACAACGCAAGGTTGAATGTTAGGCACAACGACCTAAACTTTGAATACCCATTTGACCAGACAGTTACCCGTATTCGTCAACCGGCTAAAATTATACTTGATGGTAGTAATCAAATATTGGCCGATGAATTGGCGGCGTTGGCTATTTTTAATAATGAAAATGATGGCGTAAATAACCAAACTGACCCGTGTAAACCAGCCATTGTAATAGTTAAAAAACAAGACGATGTTGCGTCTGCAAAAACTACGTTTGCTCATAGACCCGATATTAAAGTGATAAGTGCAGATTACACAACAGACAATGGGTTTGATTTAGATCAAGTCATCGAGCACTGTCATGTATTACAGTTTAATCGGATTTGGGTTGAAGCTGGCGCAAAATTATCAGCGGCATTTTTACAGCCCAAAAGTAAGGCTAACAGTTTAATTGATGAGTTAATTGTTTATATGGCACCAAAAATAATGGGCGCCAACGCTCAAGACTTATTACCCGTAGGACCATTTAAAAACATGAGCGAAGTAACATTAATGTCGCTAAAAGACAGCAGGGCGGTTGGTGATGACTTACGATTAACTTATACATTCGCTTAGTTAATACAATAAAATTGTTACATGAAATGAAAATTAAATAGGGAACGATGTGTTCACAGGCATAGTAGAATCAGTTGGTAAAATAAACAGCTTAACGCGACTTGGCGAAGACTTTCGTGTAGAAGTAAAATCAGACGAGCTTGATTTATCCGACGTAAACTTAGGTGACAGCATTGCTACTAATGGTGTGTGCTTAACGGTAATTAGTAAATCAAATAATACTTTTTCGGCTGATGTATCTGTTGAAACTATTCAGCATACTGGTTTCAAACATTATCAATCAGGTCAAGTGGTTAACCTTGAAAAGGCAATGTTGCCAACTACGCGATTTGGTGGGCATATTGTCAGTGGTCATGTTGATGCAATAGGCTATATCGCCTCAATTAATAACAATGGTCGTGCTAAGGATATTTGGATTAGTTTGCCTACGGAATTAGCCAAATATGTTGTTAAAAAAGGCTCTATTACCATTGATGGCATAAGCTTGACTGTAAATGATGTAACCGATGGTCAATGTAAGTTGACAATAGTGCCGCATACTTTAGGCCAAACAACACTATCTAATGCGGCCGTTGGTGATGCAGTTAACGTCGAAATTGATATAATAGCGCGTTATGTCGAAAGACTTTTAGGCTCTAAACAAGCAGCAGATTCGCCAAACGGCGTTGATATGTCGTTATTGGCTCGAAGTGGTTTTCTAAACAAACGATAAGCTCAAATTAAAATATAATTTAAATAGACTTCACCCTAACTTGGTAGAAAAAATGAATTTAAATACACCAGAAGAAATAATTGAAGATATTCGTCACGGTAAAATGGTCATTTTAATGGATGACGAAGATAGGGAAAATGAAGGCGATTTAATAATGGCTGCCGATATGCTGACTCCAGAGCATATAAACTTTATGGTAACTCATGCGCGTGGATTAGTTTGCCTGCCAATGACAGAAGAACGCGCTAAAGCGCTAAACCTGACGTTAATGGTAGACAATAATAATGCTCAATTTGCTACTAACTTTACCGTATCAATTGAAGCCGCAACAGGTGTAACAACGGGTATAAGTGCAGCCGACCGAGCTCGTACTATTCAAGCTGCGGTTGCTATTGATGCAAAACCTGCTGATATTGTTCAACCTGGTCATATCTTTCCTTTAGTTGCTAAAAAAGGCGGCGTTTTAACAAGAGCGGGGCATACCGAAGCTGCCGTTGACTTAGCGCGTCTTGCTGGACGTACAGATGCAGGTGTCATTGTTGAAATACTAAATGAAGATGGCTCTATGGCGCGTCGTCCAGATTTAGAAATATTTGCGAAAAAGCATGATCTTAAAATTGGCACTATCGCCGATTTGATTGAATATAGAAACTTAAATGAAACAACCGTTGAACGTATTGCAACGTGTAAATTGTCTACTAAGCACGGAGACTTTAATCTAATAACGTTCAAAGATACGATTGATGAACAGTTACATTTTGCAATGGTTAAAGGT
>CAWUUQ010000033.1:0-9871 GCA_963925625.1 uncultured Psychrosphaera sp. | reverse complement strand
CCCTGCTTGACCTACTGGTGTGATAGTTCCTATTTCAATAAAGCCAAACCCCATCTCCCCAAAACCATCAATACAACGACCATTTTTATCAAGTCCCGCTGCTAAACCAACTGGATTAGGAAAAGTGATACCGAATAATTCTACCGGTTTATTAGGCAAATTTTGGCGCCACGCCAAACTAACGGGTGTATTGGCAAATCGACTTAAGTTATTTAACGCAAAGTCATGGGCCCACTCGGCATCTTGTGTAAACATAAATTTTTTAGCTAAATCGAAAAACATTCTCTTTCCTAATAGACTCTTTAGATATAAAAACGCCCCGTTTAACGAGGCGTAATTAAATGTTATTTAAGACCGAAACTTATACTACTGATTCGCAGTGATGACTTAACAACATTAACTCTCGTAACGCGACTGAGAATTTCGCAAATTCATGACTTTCCGTTGTCTTAAATTCAGCGATCATGTGCTGCCAGCGTCCTAATATGTGCTCAAAGTTTTGGCTCCACTCATCATACATAACGTCTGGATCTGAACTTGTAGAGTTAAAGTGCAGTACAGCGGCCGTTAATGAACGTTGTTGCCAATCTAACTCTTCACGATAACTAGCACGTGCTAGGGCTTGCCAATGGTTACCAACTGGTTGGTTAGTAATTTGATCAAGGAACCAATGAAGACCCATGTCCGAACCAAGTTTAAAGTATAAAGAAGCAACTTGTTTCACATCTCTATTTGTATTGGCAGCAACATCTGCAATATCCATAACTGAGAATATAGAAGATAACTGAGCTACATAAGCCGCTAGTTTTGTTGGAACACCTTCTTTTTCAAAGTCATGTTGTGCATTTGAAAGTTGTTTTTTCTCACTATCAACAAGGTAGTCGCCAATTTTAGTCGTTAACTTGTCAAAATTCGCTTTGTAGTGCTCAATTGTTTCTTGTAGACCAAGCTGTTTATTACGGTGACGTAAGAACCAACGAGATGCACGTCTAACCGTACGACGTACCTGATGCAACATTTCTGTTTGTACAATCGCCGGCACTTTATTGTCTAACGCTTCAATTTCTGACCACACTCGTTGTAAATCAAATACTTCACGAGCCATCATGTAACAAGTTAGTACTTCTTCTACTGGTGCACCCGTTTCTTCACGCATACGAACTACATAGTTTAAGCCCATGTCATTAACTACTTCATTAGCTAGTTTAGTAGCAATGATTTCTTTGCGTAGTGGGTGAAGTTGAATGTGTTTTGCATACTTTTTCTGTAACTTCGGCGGAAACGCTTCAATTAACAGCGGTGTATAGTATGGATTTTGATCAATCGCTTTAATTGCAAATTGTTCTTTAAGGATCATTTTGCCGTAAGCAACTAAAACCGCTAATTCTGGACGACTAAAACCACGACCTTTTGCTTGGCGTTCTGCAATTTCTTCATCGTTTGGTAAGAATTCTAAATCACGATCTAGTTTTCCAGACTTTTCTAACTCATGAATAAATCGAAGCTGTTCTTTAACAAGACTGACGCCTTTTAACTCTGTAATTGAAATAGTTAATGTTTGACGATAACAGTCTTTAATAACGATTTCAGAAACGTCATCAGTCATGTCGTATAACAATTGGTCGCGGTGTTTTTTGGTTAGTTCACCTTCGTTCACTAACTGGTTTAACAATATTTTAATGTTAACTTCGTTATCTGAACAATCTACACCACCAACGTTATCTACGAAGTCAGTATTAATGCGGCCACCGTTTTGAGCAAATTCAATACGACCTAACTGTGTTAGACCTAAGTTACCGCCTTCACCAAACATCTTCGCCTTAAGCTCACCACCATTGATACGAACCGCATCATTGGCTCGGTCGCCAACTTGTGCGTCTGTTTCACTTTTAGCTTTAACATACGTCCCGATACCACCATTCCAAATCAAGTCTACTTGCATCGTTAACAATGCACGTATTAATTCATTTGGCGTTAGGCTTGCTTTTTTAGTGCCCAACATTTTTTTCATTTCAGGGCTAAGCGTTATCGATTTTGCACTTCTATTAAATATGCCACCACCAGAGGAAATTAGTGACGCATCATAGTCTTCCCACGAAGAGCGTGGTAAAGCAAATAGACGTTCACGTTCAGCGTGCGAACTTGCAGCGTCTGGGTTTGGATCAATAAAGATATGCATGTGGTTAAACGCTGCCTGCAAACGAGTATGTTTCGATAACAGCATACCGTTACCAAATACGTCTCCCGCCATGTCACCAATCGCGACACAAGTAAAGTCAGTCGTTTGGCAGTCTATGCCCATTTCACGGAAATGACGTTTAACTGATTCCCATGCGCCACGTGCGGTAATACCCATTTTTTTATGGTCATAACCTACGCTACCGCCAGAGGCAAATGCGTCGCCTAACCAGAAGTTATATTCACTAGAAATTGAGTTTGCTATATCAGAGAAGGTTGCGGTACCTTTATCTGCCGCTACAACAAGATATGTATCATCAGCATCATGGCGAACAACGTCGGTTGGTGGAACTACTTCACCATGTACAATATTATCTGTAACATCTAATAAACCGCGGATGAATATTTTATAACATTCCTGACCTTCAGCAAAAAATGCATCACGTCCTCCTTCAGTTGGCATTTGTTTACAAACAAAACCACCTTTTGAACCATTTGGAACAATAACGGTATTTTTAACTTGCTGAGCCTTAACAAGACCTAATACTTCAGTACGGAAGTCTTCCATACGATCTGACCAACGTAAACCACCACGAGCAACTTTGCCGCCACGTAAATGCACGCCTTCAATGCGTGGGCTATATACAAATATTTCAAATTTAGGGCGTGGTAATGGTACTTCTGGAATTTGTTCTGGTAATAACTTAATTGAGATATACGGTTTGAATGTGCCATCTGCTGCTTTTTGATAGAAGTTAGTACGTAAAGAAGCATCCATTAATGTAATGTATAAACGAATAATTCTGTCGTCGTCTAAGTTCGCTACGTTATCAAGATCAACAAATAGTTTTTCTTTTAGTTTATCGTACTTCTTCTCATTCGCTTTTTTAGGGCTGAATTTAAGCGTGAATAATTCAACTAAATTACCGGCAATTTTAGGGTAGCGGTCAAATGTAGACTCAATATATGCTTGAGAAAATGTTACGCCTATTTGACGCATGTACTTTGCGTATGTACGAATAACTGAAGCTTGACGGCCGCTTAACTTTGCGCCAAGAATAAGACGGTTAAATCCATCATTCTCAAGTTTGTTTTTCCATACTGCATCAAAGGCATTTTGGAATAAACCTTGAGTCGTTTCAAAATCGGTATTATCACTATTGGTTAAACGCATTGTGAAATCCATGATCCAGCTTGTGCCTTGATCAGATTTTACTTGGTACGGCGTTTCACCGATAACACGTAAACCAAAGTTCTCAAGAATCGGTAATACATCCGATAAGTGAATTGGTTCATCCTTATGGAAAAGACTTAAACGAACTGCATTTTTATCTGACTCTTCTTGAGGTCGATAAAATAACATGCTTAATTTATTTTCGTCTGTTAGACCTTCAATATGTTGGATGTCAACTGTTGCTGTTGAAGGTAATACTTGGTCTTTATATGATGACGGGAACGCTTTAGCATAACGTACAGCTAGCTCTTTACCTTTTGCTCCACCAAACGAAGTAATTAAGGCAGACGATAATTTGTCATCCCAAGTACGGGCCGCTTCTATTAAATTATTTTCGATTTCTTTCACGTTTAATTCAACATCCTGATCAGTAGCTCTAACGATATAATGCGTGCGTGCTAATGGTGACTCTGAGAAGTATGTCGTAAACTCTACCTCTCCTTCGCTGCGCATTGCTTGTTGCAAAATTTGTTGTGTTTCACGACGTAAGGCTGTGTTGTATCGCTCTCTTCTTACAAAAACCATGCAAGAGTAAAAACGACCAAATGCATCTTTACGAATAAATAATTTAGTCATGTCGCGTTCTTGCATTTGCAATACGCCCGTCGCAACATCCATTAAATATTCTTCAGTCGCCTGAATTAATTCATCTCTTGGGTAAGTTTCTAAAACATTAAGTAACGCTTTATAAGCATGACTCCCCTTCGCAAATGAACTCTTTTCAGTAATTCGTTCTATTTTCTCGTTCAACAATGGAATGTCTTTAACACTTGAGTTATAGAATCCGGCGCCATATAAACCAATGAAACGATGTTCGCCCGTTACTCGGCCTTGGTCATCAAAAATCTTAATTCCGATATAGTCCATGTAAGCTGGACGATGAACGGTAGATTTAGAGCCTGTTTTAGTGAGGACTAATAAATTATTTGAAAGTGCTTCATTACGAGATGCATTAGATAATTCTGACAATGCTCGTGTTTTAACATCTCTATTTTTGGTCAGTCCAAGCGCAGAACCTTCAACAGGAGAAATCTCTGTATCGCCTTCAATAGCATTAACAGAATATTTACGATACCCCATTAATGTAAAGTTATGGTTAGCAATCCAATTTAAAAAACTGATATTAGTTTCTAAACTATTTTGGTCAGCATGTTTTGAATCTGAAGCCTCTGCAATGCACTCTTGCAGTTTTTTCTGAATAGGTTTCCAGTCTTTAACTGCAATCGTTACATCGGCTAACACCGACTCTAAATCTTTTGTTAATGCTTTCACTTGTTTAGATTCAGATTGACGATCGATTTCAATTAAAAACACAGTTTGTGTGTGAGTAGACTTTTCTTTAGATTTCAAATCAAGAAAGTCTGTAACTTCGCCTGTTTTGGCACGATTTACTTTAATTGGCGTATGGATTAATAAATGAGAAGTGATATTAAGGCGATTTAACGCCATACGCACGGAATCTACTAAAAATGGCAAATCTTTTACAACAATTTGCACGATAGTATGTTCAGATTCCCAACCATGTTTACCCAACTCAGGGTTAAACACTCGGATGAAAGGCTGACCAGTATTTGCCTCATTAAAAGCGTTAAAAAGGCTCAAAGCTGCACCGTATAACTCAACATCAATTCTTTTTTCTAAGTCTTGTTTTGAGATATTTTCGAATAAAATAGAGGCGAATTGCTCTACATGAGCTTGACGCTCCGTTGGCAACTTTTCTTCTATGAGCTTTGATACATTTTTAAGGATCACAGATGAGGAATTACGTAACAAGGTCATTACAGTTTCCTTTTAATTTTAAATGCTGATATTTGTTAACAATTTTTAATATAGAACAAGTGTAGCCCTAATCTTTACTTAATTAAAATGAAATTTTTCAATGTCTTCGCTTTAAAACACTGCTCTGATGAGATGACTAGGAAGTTATGCAATTCAAGTAAATAAAAAAGCGACTTATAGTCGCTTTTCTAATTATTTATGCAATTGTTTTTTATAAATATTTTTAGACTTTTATTTATAACTCTTTATCAACTTTGCCATCGGGCCATAACAGAGACGCCAACGCTGGAAGCACGATAATTGCACCTAACATATTTACTAAAAACATGAATGTTAACAAGATTCCCATGTCTACTTGGAATTTTAGCGCAGAAAACACCCAGGTACTTACGCCAATCGCAAGAGTAAGACCTGTAAATAATACAGCGCTGCCTCTTTCTTTTAATGCATTAAAGTAAGACTCTCTTAATTTTTTACCGCTTCTAAGTGATTCAATCATGGTTGACAGTATGTATATACCATAGTCAACGCCGATACCAACCCCAAGTGCAATGACTGGCATCGTTGAAACCGTGAGGCCAATTTCAAGATAGGTCATTAAGGCCTGTGCTAATGTTGAAACTACAAACAAAGGTAAAACAACGGCTACGGTCGCCTTTATAGACTTAAAGCTTATTAAGCACAAAACAACAACAGCACCATATACATACCACAGCATTGGGATTTGAGCTTCAGAAACTGCTTCGTTTGTAGCTGCCATTACACCCGCTGAACCAGAAGCTAATCTAAATTTAACTTCATCAGTTTCTAATTCAGTTCTAGCCGCTTTAATTTCATTAATAACACGTTCAATTGTTTCTGCTTTGTGATCTTCTAAAAACAAAATAATAGGCATAACACTACAATCTCGATTTAGAAGACCTGTGCTTGTTTCTATTCGAGCCGTAGATTGCACTAACGAAGTCGCGTTTCTAGGCAACGAACGCCATTTTAAATTACCTTCGTTAAAGCCTGTATTAACGACTTTGGCAACGGTTGATAGGCTAACCGCTGATTGCACGCCCTCTACGTTCTCTAAACGCCACTGGAAACGGTCGATAAGATTCATTACCGAATGGTAAGTACAGCCACTCTCTTTTGTTTCTACAATAACTTTTAGAATATCTGTAGATATTGCATAACGGTCGGTGATCAGTTTTGTATCTAAATTATATCGTGAGTCACTGTGCAAGGCAGGTGCTCCTGCTTGCATGTCACCGATCTTCATATCTTGGCTTTTGACATAACCATAACCGTATAAAATAGCGGTAATAATTAATATAACGATTGCGACTTTAGGTTTTGCAAATACTGACATGGCATGCCAAATATGATCATGTGTACCTTCTGGCTTAGCTTTAAATTGTTTATCAAAATCAATAAACGAAGCCAAAACAGGTAGTAGGAATAAGTTAGTAAATATTATAATTGCAACACCAACGCTAGCGGTAATTGCTAACTCTCTTATTATACCAATTTCAATATTTAACAACGTTAAGAAACCAACAGTATCGGACAGTAATGCTATTCCGCCTGGAATCAATAGCCTTACGAAACTCGCTCTGCTCGCTTCTTTTGCTGATAAACCTTCATGGACTCGTTTACCAATGGAGTTTATCATTTGCACGCCATGACTTACCCCTATCGCAAAGACAAGGAATGGCACAAGAATCGACATAGGATCTAAACCAAAGCCCATTGTATTGAGCATGCCTAATTGCCAAATTACGGCCATGAATGAACATACAATCGGTAATACTGTTAAGAGCACTGAACGACAGAAAACCCAAACCATGATTGAAGTTATTGCAATTGCAATCGCAAAAAACATAACCACATCCTTTGCGCCCAACGCCACATCACCAATCATTTTGGCAAAACCGATGATATGAATAGATATATTTTCGTCAGAAAAACGATCTCTAATTTCTTTCTCTAACTTATTTGCTAAAGCAATGCTATCAAGACTCTCGCCTGTATCTGGATTTGTTTCTAAAAGTTGAGTTGATACCATTGCACACGAATAATCATCAGAAACACTGCGCCCAACGATGCCCGCTTTTTCAACGTTTTGTTTAACTACCGCTAGTCCATACTCGTCGGCGTTAAAATCAGCTGGGATAACTGGACCGCCCGCAAAGCCATCTTCAACCACTTCAATAAAACGCGTACTTGGGGAATACAATGATTTAACTAACGTACGATTAACGCCTGGGATAAAGAACAACTGGTCATGAACGTTCTTAAGTGTTTCAAAAAAATGAGGGTTAAAAATATCACCATTTCTATCACAAACAGAAATGTAGACTGAATTCGCTCCACCAAACTCTTCGCTATATTGAACATAAGTTTGCATGTATTCGTGTTTAAGTGGAATGTTCTTATTAAACGACGCATCCAATTGTATATTAGACGCTTGTAAGCCAAGAATAACGGTGAAAAGCGTAAACAATAGGATGACTAATGGTCGCTGTTTGAACAAAATATTTTCTAGAGAGTTTATAAACATCAAGAAGAGTCTCTTTTTTTACTTTAGATTATCAATTGGCAGAACTTTTATGCCAGCTTCAGTTGCTAAGATTAGTTTACTATTGAGGATGACGCCTGCCATGACTGCTTTACCATCTTCAAATAGATGATGTTTCATTGGCTCGTTGTTATTTGAATAGTATAAATTACCTGAGTTTGCGAATAAAAAGGTTGTATTTCCAACGACTAATATATCGTTAATAGTCGCGCTCCCTTTCATATTCCAACTTTTCCAAGTTCCATCTTTTTCTGCTCTAAAATAGTTACCTCTTAAACCAGCTACAATAAGATTTTTTGAAACGGTTTCATTAATTGAGAAAAATGAGCCATTGTAATCAATATCAATTTTTTCCCAGTCAATTCCGTAGTTTGTACTTTTTGCTAAAAATCCCGCTTCGCCAGCAAGATACCAGCCTTTGTTTTGCATATAGACATGGTTAAAATGAGGTAAAAGGTATTGCTTTTCACTTTCATACCCTGCTGGGTCGTTTTGTTTAATGTCATTTAAATACAGTCTATCGTCTTCTATCAATAGCTCATCATGAAAGCTTATGCTCCACGACTCACCTTTATCATTGCTTTGCCAATATAGGCCATAAGCACCTACTGCGACTACATAAGAGCCTTGAGCATGAATTGATAATAATGGCCTGTCTAATTCAGGCTGATAATTTACCAACGTCCAGTTTTCACCACCGTCCATTGTTTTTAAAATTGTTGCATCGTGCCCTGTCGCAAATCCTAAGTTTTTGTCTGCGAAAGAAATTGAAGTAAGTAACACATTTACTGGAACATTTGCTTGTTGCCATTGGTTACCATCAGTAGAGTAAACAATATGACCACGTTCGCCCACAGCGATTACTTTATTACCAATGAGAGTGATATTAGTAAGCAGTCGTTGATGAGATAATGGGCTTTTGACTGCAGACATTGCAGTTAAATCTGGCGCATCTAGCGCTATGGAAGAAGAAGTAAAAAAGAAAAACAGGCAAAAAACAAAGGTTTTATTCATAAGTATCTATCGTTGCATTTTTTAATTAACAGTTAGTTAAAAGTAAAACGGTTGGATAATTCCAACCGTTTCATTTTTTCTATCGGTTTGAGCGTCTTAACGCGGCCGGTGTAAAATCACTGTCTGGCTGCTTAGACTGAAAGTCATACATTGGTTGCTCATTGTCTAAACCAATCGCAATGTAGCGTCTTGAGTTTAGATCATAATAAGCATCTAGCGTACTCCAATGTGTTGGTACTTCATAATAGTTGATGCCATAAGCTATCGCAACTCGGTACAACTCATCACGATTGTCATACAGATCAGCAATGTGTATTTGCCAGCTATCTTCATCTAAGTAGAAAGTACGTTTTTTATAAACATGGCTGATGCCATCTTTTAACGTTGCTTCAACAACCCAAACTCTATGTTTTTCCCAACGAACTAGGTCAGAGTTAATATGACCAGGCTTGATGATGTCAGAGTATTTAAGATCATTGCTGTGCAGTTTATAACTGTTATATGGCAATAAAATTTCTTTTTTACCTTTTAATTCCCAATTATAACGATCTGGAGCACCGTTATACATGTCAAAGTCATCAGTAGTACGTAGACCATCAGACGCTGTTCCTGGCGCATCATATGCTACGTTAGGAGCACGACGTACACGACGTTGTCCTGAGTTATAAGTCCACGCTTGACGAGGCTTTTTAACTTGGTCCATTGTTTCATGAACTAACAAAGCTGTACCTGCTAAACGAGCCGGTTCAGTAACATTCTGTTTAAATCTAAATAGAATGTTGCTTTCCTCTAGTTGTTCAGGTGTTGTACCTTGCTTCGAATACTCTATTGAGATAGCTTCATCAAAACCAATGTAGGTAAACTCACCATCTGCAGTTGGAGCTGCTTGTCCACCATTACGAGTAGTCTGTTCACCACGATAACGAAGAATGTGGTTCCAAATAGCTTCAATACCATTTGATGGAATTGGGAATGGAACACCCACTGACGCTCCCGTTACACCATTACCACCTTCAACAAGTTCAGCGCGAGTTGAGTTAGCAATTGTCGCATCATATACATGCTGTGGGTAAGACGCTGTACGACGAGACTGATAAACA
>CAWUUQ010000032.1:0-5776 GCA_963925625.1 uncultured Psychrosphaera sp. | reverse complement strand
TTAACTTCCGTTACTGATTGCTCTATAGTTGATGTGTCACTTGCTAGTGCTTGTATTGAAAAGAAAAAAGTAGCCGTCAATATTAAAAATTTCATTCTAATCCTATTCTAAACGTTAGGTCTAAAAACCACAGCATTCTCTGAAGAATGGCATCAAGAAGCGTTACTTTCAATTTTTTTGTTGTTTTTTTAGGCACACATCAAATTATGATTGCCAACTAAGTGCCAGTTTATATAAATCATTTTTCTTAAGGTCGTGTATTTTTGCGGTGATCGCCGCCGCTTTTTTTGTCGGTAGTTCTTCCATTAATGCCTTCATTAACGTTTCAGCTTCTGGAGACAATTCCGAAACTTCTTTATTAGGAGCCAACATCACAACCATCTCTCCCTGCTGACGATCTTTATCTTCCCCAAACCAGCTTATTATCTCTTCAGCCGTTCCCGTTTTAAATGATTCGTAATGTTTAGTTAATTCTTTAGCCACCACAATTTGTTTATCATTACCTAATGCTTCAGCTATATGCTTTAACGTATCAATGACACGACGTGGGCTTTCATAAAATACGGTTGTAAAATCTGCGTTTTTATAACTTGATAATATTGAAAGTTTTGCCTGCTGTTTTACCGGTAAAAAACCAGCAAAAAGAAATTTATCTGTTGGTAACCCAGCCGCGCACAAAGCCGTAATAACAGCGCTAGGACCCGGAATTGGCGTGACAAATACGTTCTGTTCTCTGGCCATATTTACTAAGTTATACCCAGGATCAGAAATAAGAGGCGTACCTGCATCACTAATTAATGCGATGTTTTTCCCTTCGCTTATTTGGTCTAATATTGATTGAGCTTTTTGTTTTTCATTATGGTCATGCAAAGCAAACATTTTAGTTTTAATACCAAAGTGACTTAACAGTTTACCGCTATGCCTTGTGTCTTCTGCAGCAATAAGGTCAACTTCATTTAATGTATCCAACGCCCGTTGAGTTATATCGGATAAATTTCCGATTGGCGTTGCAACAATATATAAAGTACCAGGGTTTGACATAAAGACCTCTTTTAAGCCGTTGTTTATAGCAATTTTCGCTTGTATGATACCTTACTTACTTGTGCTTCATAACTAGTTTTCGAAAAGGTATTGTCTGGTGAATCGTTTTCTTTTATTACTTGCTCTTAGTCTTATCCTTGTTGGTTGTAGTAGCACCTCTGAAAATTCCAACAATGATACAACTATTGCCCCTATAACTAACCCACAAGTAACGACAATTAAAGACAGCCAGTTTTATATTCAACAGGCTGAACAATATGACATTGGTGAAGACAAAAGAAGTTTCTATATTTTAGCGGCAAAATCTGCGATTGCAGAAAAGAAAAGCCTTTTGTATACACAAACCATACTCGCCAATATTGAAAGTGATTTACGCAACTCGGTAACTTTAGATATAGAGCTAGCAAAAGCATTACTTTACGTTGAAGACACGGAAAATGCGGAGATAGTAGTTACTCGCTTACAACAAGGCTACACAGATAAGAGGCATGCACTTCAACTACGGATCATAAATGCACAATTACTATCCGCGCAATCACTTCATTTAGAAACGGTACGTTCACTGTTTCAATTGCAGTCATTATACTTAGAACGATTGTCCGATACTGACAAAACCATTGTTTACAGCCTTTTGTGGCAACATATTCTTAAGGTTCCTTATTCAACATTATCAACATTTATGACAGACTTTGGCCCTGCAGCAGATGCTTGGATTGAATTGGCTAATGTAATTCAGAATAAACTATCGGATCCTGTTAATTTGCCATATGAGTTACAAAGATGGCAGCGAATTTACCCTCAAGAAATTTCTATCGATTTATTGCCTCAGCAAATTCAACAGTTACTTTTGGTTGAGCCTTTTAAACCTCACACTATCGCGCTTCTGCTTCCTCTATCAGGTCGACTGGCAAAACAAGCTAAGATCATTCGTGATGGATTCATTTCGGCAAAACCATTTGATTCGTTAACGACGATTCATATTTTCGATACCGTATTTTTGTCACTAAGCGAAATTGAAACGCAAATTGAGGAAATCGGAGCTGACTTTATTGTTGGGCCGTTAGAAAAAGACGCAGTAATTTCCTTTCAACAAAGCCCAGTATTATCTCAGATTCCTAGGTTAAACCTTAATATCCCTGAATTAGTACCTCAGCAATTAGAAAGTTACCCTAGTAGTTATTACTTTTCACTATCTCCAGAAGACGAGATAGATCAGGCTATCGAGTTCTTTATCGCTCTTGGTGTTAATAAACCTGCTGTTATTTTTGCGGACAATACATTAGGTCGACGTTTGTTCGAACGTTTTAGTGCAAAATGGCAAGAAATAACGGAACAGACAGCCGAGTCTATCGCCTTTAAAAATAGGTCAAAACTTGGAGACGCTGTTCAACAATTATTAGATGTTGATAAAAGTAATGATCGCATCGCTGAAATGAAAAGGTTATTTGGCAGTGCTCTAGAGACTGAAGCACGCAGTAGAACAGACATTGATGCAGTGTATGTAATTGCCAACTCACAACAAACCCGCTTAATTAAGCCATTTTTTGACGTAAACATTAGTGCTTTTGGTAAACGCCTTCCAATCTATGCTTCTAGCCGTAGTTACTTAGTCGACGAGTCTCAAGCTCAGAAACGAGACTTAAATGACTTAGTATTTACAGAAATGCCTTGGTTAATTAAAAATACTGAACCTCAATTGCATGCGTTATATGAGAAGATTGGTGAACAACAAACTCAGTTGAAAAAACTTTTTGCATTTGGTTATGACGCATACAAACTAATTTATTCACTTAAACAATTAACGATTTTACCTTCACAATCATTGGAAGGTTTAACGGGTCGATTAAGTGTAAACGCGGATAAAACCATAAAACGTCAACTCAGCTGGTCAAGATACGTGCAGGGGAAAGTCGTTGCGATACCAGAACCAGAGTATAGACAATAGTAACGCCAAGGTTAAAAAACAGGGTGAATCACAGTGCAAAAAGATCACCGAAAAACGACAAGCCGGTGATGAGAAAGAAGCGCTAGCAAAGTCTTACTTACTTGAACAAGGCCTTACGTTTATTGACCAAAACTTTAATTGTAAGGTCGGTGAAGTTGATTTAATTTTTTATAATAGTAAATCAAAAACTTATATTTTTGTTGAAGTGCGATATCGTAAAAATATGGCATTTGGTGGGGCCGCGGCATCGATTACTTATGCAAAACAACAAAAAGTAAAAAAAGCCGCGATTTTTTATCTCCACAAACGTAAACTAGACCCAAATATTCGATTCGACGTAATCGCCTTCGAAAACAACCAGCTAAACTGGATTGAAAGTGCATTTTCATGAATGACAATAAAATAAAACAATTATACACATCTAGTATTCAAAACTTCATCGCTTCAGGTGAAGAGAATGCCGATAATATTGCCCTGTCAGCAGCGGTTATTGCGCAAACTTTGTTGTCTGGTAATAAAGTTATGTGCTGCGCAGACTCCATGGCAAAAATGATGTCTGAGCACTTTGCCGGCATACTTGTTAACTATTTTGAAATAGAACGCCCTTGTTTACCTGCAATTGCATTAAGCAATAATGTCCAACATTGTGGCTCTGAACCAAATGACCTTAACAATTACAATAATCGATTTGCACGCCAAATTAGAGCCATAGGTAGCGAACAAGATGTTTTAGTCGTGTTCTCTTTAAATAATAAGGAACCTTCTATTAAAGCCGCACTCGAAGCTGCATTAACTCGTGATATTAAAGTTGTTGCATTTACATCTGATGATGGTGGAGAAATTGCTGGTCTATTAGGTGACAATGATATTGAAATTAGATTACCAACCAATAAACCTAGTCGAACGTTAGAAATTCAATTATTCACCGTTCATGTATTAAGTGAATTAATCGACGAAGTTATTTTTTCGATGTAACCCTTAGGATTTAATTAAATGAAAAAGCATTACCTTTTATTATTATCTGTATTCCTTGTTCAAGGCTGTGTTGAGACTGCTATAGTTGCAAGTGCTGTGACTGCTGTTAGTGCCGCTAATGACCCTCGCTCAGTTGGCGCGCAAATTGATGATAGTAATATTGAAGTAAAAGCAATGGTAAAACTAATGAAAAATAGTGACATTAGCGATAACGCTAACGTTAATATTATTAGTTATAACGGTCATGTTCTTGTTGTTGGCCAAGCGCCAAATCAGTTATTAATCGATACTATTATTTCTGAGTTAAACAAAGTGGATAATATTGTAAAGATTCACAATCAACTAAAAATTGGCACACCCGGCTCTGTTGGCAGTGGTGCCAAAGATGTTTGGATTACAACAAAGGTTAAGTCAGAATTGTTGGCGGATGACACTGTAGAGGGCAACAAAATTAAAGTAGTGACTGAAAACAAAGAAGTCTACTTAATGGGGTTAGTTCCAAAAGAACAGGCTGACAGAGCCGCTGAGCTCGCTTCTAAAGTTTCAGGCGTGAATCGAGTTATCAAGGTCTTTCAATAAAAGTGTTAATGTCTTTTTAATTTAGTCTGATATAAAAAAACCAGCACGAGTGCTGGTTTTTTATTGACTGTAAAGCGGCCAGTTACTTAGCTGCTATTTAACTATTGTTAAATGACTACGGCTTTTTGACTTAGCAGGTTTATCCGTCTCTTCAGCTATTTCTTTTATTGCGTCCGTTTCTTCTAAATCTGCTTCTATTGTTTCTAAGTCATAATCTTCTGGCGGGAACATTGTTCCGGCACCATTTTCACGAGCATATATAGCACTAGCGGCATACATTGGAACATAGACTTCAAAAGGCACTCCACCAAATCTAGCTGAGAAAGTAATTTGTTTGTTGTCTATCTTCAAGCCTTGTACTGCACTTGGGCTAATGTTTAATACAATCTGACCATCTTTAATACTTTGTGGTGGAACATGAACATGAGGCATGTCTGCTTCTACCACTAGATAAGGCGTATGGTCATTGTCTAAAATCCACTCATGAAACGCCCTCAATAAATAAGGGCGATTAGGCGTCATATTATCCATAATTATTAGTAAGTGTTGCGAATGTCTTTTTCAACATCAGTTAACGATGCTTGGAAAGATTCACGTTCAAATACACGTAACATATAAGTTTTGATGTCTTTAGAAGCTGCACCTGTTAATTCAATTCCCCATGACGGTAAGCGCCACAATAAAGGAGCTAAATAACAATCTACAAGACTGAACTCTTCACTCATAAAGTACGGATCTTCAGCAAAAATTGGGGCAATCGCTAAAATGCCTTCTTTTAATTCCTGACGAGCAGAATCATCACCCGCTTCAATTTTACGTGTTAATGAATACCAATCATTTTCGATACGATCCATCATTAAACGACAACGACCACGAGCTACCGGATAGACAGGCATAAGTGGTGGGTGTGGAAATCTTTCGTCTAAATACTCATTGATGATATTTGCACGGTATAAACCCAATTCACGGTCAATTAATGTTGGTACATTGCCGTATGGGTTCACTTCGTACAGATCTTCAGGCATGTTATCTGGTGTTACGTAATGAATGTCTACGTTAACCCCTTTTTCAGCCAATACGATGCGGACCTGATGACTATACATGTCGTTCGCACCAGAAAATAAAGTCATTACCGCACGTTTGTTTGCTGACACAGCCATTTAGTTCTCCAAAATTTTTTTCAAAATTTAATATAAAAATTTAATATCAAAAAAGGGGCGAAACACCCCTTTTGCT
>CAWUUQ010000031.1:0-3251 GCA_963925625.1 uncultured Psychrosphaera sp. | reverse complement strand
CTCGACTTCCTTCGGCAAACTCAGCCACTGAACCTGCTTGCGGATGACGCATCGCAATGACATCACTATAACTACTAATAACACGTGCGGTATCGAAGAGAGACTCACCTTTGGCCAAGGCTGAACTTTGCATCCCCGTAGTTTCACGAACTTCACCGCCGAGTAGATTAAAGGCACAACCAAAACTAACGCGCGTTCGTGTAGATGGCTCAAAAAACAGATTACCTAAAATAGCCCCGTCTAATACTTTGGTTCGAAGTTGACGTTTTGCGTAGGGTTCCATGCGATTGGCGATATCAAAAATATTTTGCAAATCATCACGATTAAATTGGTTAACAGAAAGTATGTGTTGCCCAGTAAAATTCATCAGCTTTGTGACCTATTAGAAAAAGGGAATGTTGACCAGCATTTTGTGTTAAAGCATTATAAACCTTGCTTGGCATGCAATTTTAGCAGACTAAAAAGGCTTTACAATTGCTAAGATTATAATGGCTAATAATATCAACACAGGCACTTCGTTAAAAATGCGATAAAAGCGTGATGACTTAGTGTTTTTATCGTGTTTGAAGTCATTTAATAACTTAAAACAATAAGCGTGGTACACGTATAAAATTGTAACCAGTAATAACTTCACGTGTAACCAATGGCTTGCTTTAAACCAGTCTAGGCCATAACTATTAATTAATAACACTCCAAAAATAAGGGTGAAAATTGCAAATGGTGTCACAAAATATAATAACCTTCGTTCCATCACTTTTAAGGTTTCAGACGTTTCCGAATTAAACGCTACACTTGAGGGATCATTGCCGGTTAAACAAAATTGTTTACTCTGGTTTTCTGCGTGGTAAACAAACAGTCTAGGTAGATAAAAAATGCCTGCAAACCAAGCAACCATAAAAAAAACATGAAAAGCCTTTAACCACAAAATTGTCATATCAATGCGTTCCTATTCATCAAAATAGTTCGTAACTGTTCCCAAGTAACTAAACCAACAATTTTTTCTCCGCTGGTACTTGTGATAAGCGTCGCCCCGTCTCTTTGCTCTTTAATGAGTTCCCACACGTGAGCCATCGTTGAACGAGTATCTATAGTTAATAGCGGCGTGTATTTTACTTTGTCTTTATTGCGTGAATAACTGGTATCAAATTCAGCAAGCGAATAATCAACGCCTAAGTCATGTTTCATCGCAACAATTAACCATTGCTCTTGGCGCTTATCATTTAAATGAAAACGCACATCCTGTTCCGTTATATAATTAATGACCTTTAAATTAGTGTCCATTTCAGCTAGCACACCAATTTTTTCTAGCACGGTAGTAGCAGGCGGTGTTTGATACATTAAGCCTTGGAAGTCGAGTTGCTGTAAAAAAATAGAACGATTTTTAAGTGCTTGAGAACTAGTAATGTAAGCCGTGGCGATAACAATAATAGCTGGGGTAATTGATGCCGGATTGTCGGTCAGTTCCATAACAGCAACTAGGGCAGCCAAAGGGGCATGAAGACTCGCAGCCATTAAACCCGACATGCCAAGTACCGCATAGGTGCCCATGAAGTGGATGCTTGGATCAACCAGCATCACCAGATTAGCCACGATTAATCCAATTAAAACACCTAATCCAAACACTGGACCAATGATCCCACCAGGAACACCAAGGCCTATAGCACACCAAGTTAAGAACAGCTTTGAAATAAGCAGAATAATCAATAACTCCATATTGGTCGGAGAAAACATCGCTGTGCTAATCGCACTGGTACCGTCACCTAAAGCCTCAGGAACAAAGTAACCAACAATAGCGGTTAACGTGCCTGCTAATAATAAACGTGGAAACATATTTACGTTTCTAAAGGTGCGAATAACACGCATTAAGTTGGTATTAAAAATAAAGGCGCTAATGCCTAACGCAATGCCAAGTACAATCAACCACGGATAATGGCTAACAGGCAGTGCAAAAACGCTTAAGTATTCAAACTCTAAATGTTCACCAAATACCGCTTGGGTAATAATAGAACCAGCCGATGAAGCCAACATGACAGGAATAAAAATGTGAATTTTATATTCCCTCATAATCACTTCCATAACAAAAATAACAGCAGCTAAAGGGGTATTAAACGAGGCGGAAATACCAGCGGCAATGCCACACGCTGTAAGGGTTCGAACAGAATTGTGTGGGAGCTTTAACCATTGACCTAACCAACTTGCTCCACTGGCACCAATATGAACAGATGGACCTTCGCGCCCCACAGAGAAACCACTAGAAAGTGCTAATATGCCACCAAAAAATTGATTAACGGTATTCCAAATCGGCATGTTGCCGTAATGGGCTTTAATGCGATGTAATACAAAAGGAATTCCCAATCGATAATGTTTGTAACCGGTAAAGTCTGCAAAAATAGCGATTAAAATAGCGGCAAATATAGGTAAGCTTGGTAAGATGTAATAAAGCAGATCGTCAAATGGACCGCCAGCGGCAAAACTGGATTGAATATATTCGATGCTTAAACGAAATACGACAATTAATAATGCCGCAGCAATGCCACCCAAAAGACCTAGAATACTAAGTTGTAAGCTAGTTTGGGGAATCGCTAAACGTTTGCGTAGAGCATAAAGACTGTCAGATAGCATCTTATGGTCCGTAAATCCTAAGTTCCGTTGATCTCATAAATAAATGGATAAACATTCTAGTCAAACTGAGGGCGCAAAGTGTACCATAAACCAATGACATATAATCAAATTAATCAATTATGAATGACAGGCTAAGTTTTAATAGTTTAAAAACATCGTTAGGCCGCTTTCAGTTTCTAATCTTATTAGTGGTGATTGTTTCATGCACAGCATATATCAGCTTTCAGGTCGGTGGAAGTGTCAATGAGTGGCAAAAAGAGCAATTATTAAAACAACAAACTCAATTAGAAAATTTACATTCAGAACACGATCAGCAAATACGAAAGAATAATTATTTGATGGTTGAGTTAGAAGTTGAGAAAAAGGCCAGCAAACAAACACAGCAAGAAGTGATGCTATTGCGTGAAGAGTTATTTCAACTTCGAAAAGAATTAAGTTTTTATCAAAAAGTATTGGCACCAGAGTTATTAGCTGACGGTCTTGCGATAGAACAATTTTTAGTAGAACAAGATAAAGGTCAGAATCGATTTAAGTTTCATTTTGCTGTGGTTCAAACAGACAGTAAAAAACGTAATGCAAAGGGACATCTTAAAATCAATCTCATTGGTTATGAGAATGGTAAAAAAACG
>CAWUUQ010000030.1:0-6385 GCA_963925625.1 uncultured Psychrosphaera sp. | reverse complement strand
TGGCATTATTTAATGAAAGGCCTGTTGCTGGTCGCCAAGTGTCTAACGTTGGATCTATAGGTTTAGGTAGATTAATTCGGCACAATAAATCTTCCTGGCCTTTTATTGTGAAACAACTACTCGCCGGATTTATAAAGCCATATTGTTGATCCAAATAGGCTTTACGAACACTTAAATCAAAAGCATACACTTTATAAGACACAGTAATGGCTTGACCATTATGTTCGACAAGTAAATTGTTTTTAGAGGTCCAATTATGTTTTAGAGCACCAGTACTATCAGAGAATTCGACGTCGAGAATGTGCTTTGCAAAATCCCTAATCATATAGCTTCCAGGGATCCAATTTGGAAGATACAAGGTGTCAGTCTGGTCTGTCTGCGGCGTATATTTGATCTCAACGTTAAATAAATGAGTTAGAGGATTATCAATAGAAATCGTATATTGCACAAAAGACATAAAATATTATCCAATTTGGTGAATAAATTAACAGTTAAGTAAAAACACTTTAGTATTCTTACGAGATCGGACCAGAAAGCAGTTATAATATTTAGGCTGTACGGAGAGAAGTACTTCGTAGCGTTAATATAACAACTATTATAACTAACATTGTAACTACTATTGTAGCCACCAAAGTAAAGTGAGTGATTTTATGGAATATTCAGAAAAAGTCCAAGCCCGAATTAATTATGCAACAACCTACACAACAAAAACAGTTTTCCCAGGACGTACAAATCATCATAACACTTTGTTTGGCGGTGAAGCCTTAGCATGGATGGACGAAGTCGCCTTTATTTGTGCAACACGGTTTTGTAGAAAACCCCTTGTTACAATTTCTTCAGATAGGGTCGATTTTAAGGAGCCAATTCCAGCCGGCTCTATAGTTGAATTAGTAGCCAGTGTTGGTACTCTAGGAAGAACAAGTATGGTCGTTGATGTAAATATTTATATTGAAGGCATGTACGAAGACGACAAACACAAAGCGATTACAGGCTCATTCAAATTTGTAGCGCTAGATGAAGACCGTAAACCAACACCGGTTTTAAGTGGCATTGACATGTAACATATACATGTAATAGGAATCGTAATATATGAAATCACTCGGACAATGGTTCTCTGAATACGGAGAAAGTCACCAAAACCACAAGAATAAATTAATTCATTATATTTGTGTCCCAGCTATATATATGTCGACATTAGGTGCGATTTTTTCTATTCCGTTTCCAATTGACACATCATTTTTTATGGACTGGACCGTGATTGTCATGGTACCGATTCTTTATTTTTATTTCAGGCTTTCTGCTGTAGTCGGCATAACAATGGCCATTTTTACATTTGTAAGCTTAGGATTTATTCATTGGTGGCACACTAATATGGCAATGTCAGTATTAATGATGTCAACTATTGTCTTTGTTGCTGCGTGGATAATGCAGTTTGTTGGGCATAAAATTGAAGGTAAAAAACCATCGTTTTTCAAAGATCTGCAATTTCTCTTAATAGGACCCGCTTGGATTGTCGCGCACTTTCTTAAAATAGATGCCAAAGATTAAATGAAAAGTGTTTTTATGCGACTAACGACTCGTCTAACGAGTTTAATTATCGTATTTAGTTTATGCTTCTCCTTATAATAATAAGATCAAATCAAATTAATGAGGCAAACATAATTTGAATTTTCAAAAGTTACTCGACGACAGACAGAAGTTTTTCTGGATATTGCATATTGGCGGCTGGTTTGGTTTTGCATTAGTGCATTACATTGGCTCATTCGCAAGTGACATGCGTGATATCTATGTCTTCATCATATTATCAAACGCTTATATTGGCGCGATGTTAACTCTTCCTCTTAGGTATTTGTATCAACGTGTATGGGATATGACACCTTGGAAACTTATCTTGGCTATTCTTGGCGCAAGTTACTTTGTTGGGGCCTTATGGTCTTTGGCGCAAAATCTAAGTTTTTTTGAGTTCTATAAATTTGGATACCGTCCCAATGAATGGAGCATGTATTTCAGAAATACCTTAGGCAGCTTTTATATAATACTATGTTGGAGTGGGCTCTACTTCGGCATTAAATATTATCAAATGCTGCAAAAAGAGCGTCAGAAAGCGTTACAATCTGCAAACATGGCGAACCAAGCTCAACTTAAGATGCTTCGTTATCAATTAAATCCTCACTTTCTGTTTAATACATTAAATGCAATCTCTACATTGATTATGTGTAAAGAGAATGACACTGCCAATAAAATGGTGAGTAAATTGAGTGACTTCTTACGATATTCTCTTCATACCGATCCTATAAACAAGGTTCCCTTGCAACAGGAAGTTAAAGCATTGTCACTCTATCTAGAAATAGAAAAAATTCGATTCGAAGATAGATTATCCGTTGAGTGGTTAATCACAGAAGATGCTGAGCAAGCACTTGTGCCAAGTTTGTTGCTGCAACCGCTGATAGAAAACTCTATTAAGTATGCGATTGCGGCTTGTGAAGAAGGTGGCGTAATATCAGTGAGCGCAAAAACATTTGGGCATGATCTATTGTTAGAAGTTAGGGACAACGGACCTGGTATAGATAATGGACATTTTAAACAAGATAAAGCCGGAGTTGGCGTTGGTATAACAAATACCAAAGAAAGGTTGTTAACGTTATATGACGATCATTCCTTTGTATTATCTTCCGTTGAGCCAAATGGCTTAAAAGTTAATATTCGAATTCCATTAGAATTTGAATCAGAGTAGGGCGACATTTTTCATGCAAGTAAGATTAAAAACAATAATCGTTGATGATGAACCATTAGCAAGAAAAGGTTTGTTGATGCGCCTTGAAAAATTTGAGCATATTGACGTAATAGAACAGTGTAAAAATGGTGTTGAAGCCGTTGAAAAGATTATTGAACATGAGCCTAGCTTGGTATTTCTTGATATCCAAATGCCAGGCATGACGGGTTTTGACGTTCTTAATAAATTACAAGCACAAATGACTGATGTACCAAAAATAGTGTTTGTCACGGCCTATGACCAATATGCATTAAAGGCATTTGAAGTCCATGCGGTTGATTATTTGTTAAAACCCGTTGATGAAGATCGCTTAAAAGAATGTATAGCAAAACTAGATATGCAAATAAGTCAGCCGAATACCGACCACCAATCAAAGTTAATCCAAATGATGGCGCAGCTAACAGGATCTGATTCAGATGCTATTTTAGACAGCTTGCAAAAAGGTGAGCCTTTATCGGTTAATGAATACCGTGATTATATTTCGGTAAAAGACGTAGGTGAAACCACGAGAATATCCGTTCATGATGTTTTATGGGTAGATGCAGCTGGTGACTATATGTGTGTTCATTGTAATGATGGTCAAACTCACATTCTTAGAAAAACCATGAAACAACTTGAGCAAGAACTAAATCCAAAATTGTTTGTTCGTGTACATCGTTCAGTGTTAGTAAATAACAATGCCGTTAAAAAAGTGTTAACTCTAAGCAATGGTGAATATGTTATTCAATTAAACAACGAACACGAAATTAGGGTAAGTAGAAGCTATAGAGATAAGGTACGAACGCTGTTTTTATAAAAAGCTGTTCGAAAAACACCCGTTTAGGGCATCAAGTGCAACTTTATTGCTACCCATACCTTTAAATTTAGGGTGATTAGGGGTAAGTTAGCAGGCTTGATTTTTAATAAACTGATTTTCCCTAGGATTACTTTGAATAAATTAGAATTCTATCGCCAAATCACAATGCAAAGTAAGGCTTTGTGTGAAGGTGAACCAAATTTAATAGCCAATTTAGCTAATATCAGTGCTATTCTATTTGAAAGGCTTGATGATATTAATTGGGCTGGTTTTTATTTAATGGATAAAAGTATTGACGGCTCTAAAGATGAGCTTGTTTTAGGTCCTTTTCAAGGAAAAGCAGCATGTGTCAGGATCCCAACGGGTCGCGGCGTATGCGGAACAGCAGCTTCTGAAACTAGAACTATGCTGGTAAGAGATGTACATGAATTTGATGGTCATATTGCCTGTGATGCAGCCAGTAATTCTGAAGTAGTTGTACCAATCGTTGTAGAGAATAGAGTTGTAGGTGTGCTTGATATTGATAGCCCATCCATTGCTCGATTTGATCAAGACGACGCTAATGGATTAGAGTCATTAGTATTGGTTATTCAATCAATGTGGCCTAAGCAGTAAATGAAAGAATTTGTAGACGTAAGAGACTTTCTTGTCGGCATCGACATTGTTGGTGATTGGGATGGCGAAGAAGAGGAAGTGGTAGAGCGAATTAATGAGATGGTATATCGGGCTTACGAACTATTGCCTGATTATGCTTCACCGTTAATGGCAGAGAAATTATTTGATGAGTTATGGGAAGCTGTCGCTGGCCAGGAATTTATCTTAGAAAATGAATTAGACGAACTTGAAAGCTGGGTAACCAGTTTTGTTCAACAAAAATTAGATGAAATAGAGAACGATTGATGCAATCTCAAGAAAAAACAGACTTAAAAGTGGTAATAGAGTTTTTAGCGAAAAAATTTCCAAATAGCTTCAGTGTAAAAGGTGAGGCTAAGCCACTAAAAATTGGTATCTTTAACGATATCGCTGCGCAAATTACCGAAGAAGATACGGTTTCTAAAACTCAAATTAGACATGCCTTACGCCGTTATACAAATAGCTGGCGTTATTTAGAAGCTGTCCAGAAGGGCGGCTTACGTGTTGACTTAAATGGTGAAGAAGCTGAAGCATTAACAGAAGAACATGTTAATCATGCGAAAACTCAATTAGCTGAAAGTAAGGCTAAATTTGACGAAAAACGTAAAGCTAAAGCAAAAAAAGAAGCACCAAAACGTCCAGAAAAATCGGTAAAAAACCCTCCAAAACGCAAAGCTAAGCCAGTTGAGACTAAAGAAGTTGAAACTAAACCTGCTAAGCCACTTGAGACAAATCAAGATTTTAGCGAAGGAAAAGCTGTGTTAGTTAAATTGGGTGCAAGTCCAATGGCTGCCACTATTGTCGAAACATCAAAGAATGAAGTTTCGGTCCAATTATCTTCAGGTATGGTTATGAAGGTAAGCAAGGACAATATTTATAAAGCATAGGACTTTAAGTCATAGGAGCGTTTATGCAGACAGTTAAGCACGTATTAACCAGCTCGTTATTTGCAACACTAGTATTTTGTGGTTCTACCCAAGCCGAGCCGGTTGTTGATGATTTTGTTGTTCCTCACCTTGAGCAAGAGGTACAACATGAAGTTGCTTCCAAACGAATTACGGCATGGTTCTCAAGGTCACACTATAAAAAAGTTCGTCTGGATGACGACCTGTCTGCAAAAATCTATGACCGATTCCTACGCAATATTGATTACAATAAAAGCTTGTTTTTAGAGTCAGATATTAAAGAGTTTAATAAATATCAAGACAAGTTCGATGAAGGCATTAGTTTAGGCAAGCTTGAATTTGCTTTTCAATTATATGAAGAGTCCATAAAGCGTCGAGTTGCTCGTTATCGTCAAGCGATTAAATGGCTTGAAAAGCCAATGGAGTTTAAGTCTAAAGACGTTTTCTATTACGACAGAGAAGACGTAAATTGGGCAAAAACGAATAAAGAGCTAGATGAATTTTGGGCGAAAAAGCTTAAGTATGACGCGTTAAACTTAAAACTAGCAGGTAAAGACATTGCTGGCATTAAAGAAACACTAAACAAACGTTACATAAATGCCATACGTAGATTGACTCAATCGCAAAATGAAGATGCCTTTCAAATGGTAATGAACTCATTTGCTAGAAGCGTTGAAGCTCATACTTCATATTTATCGCCACGTAGAGCGGATCGTTTTAAAGTAGAAATGAATTTAGAGCTAGAAGGAATAGGTGCTGTATTGCAACCTGTTGACGAATTTACGGTAATTCGAAGTTTAGTTCCTGGCGGCCCAGCAGATAAAACAAATCAACTAAAGCCAGAAGACAAAATCATTGCCGTTGCACAAGGTGACGAAGATTTTGTCGATATTATTGGCTGGCGATTAGATGATGTTGTTGAATTAATCAAAGGGCCAAAGGGTAGTAAAGTTAGGTTACAAGTCTTAGGCGAAGAGTCTGAAGATGACAGTAGTATTAAAGTGGTGTCAATTGTCAGAGATACCATAAAGCTTGAAGACCGCGCGGCTAAATCAGAAGTTTATTTTGAGAAAGAAGGCGATAAGAATACTAAAAAGCTCGGTGTAATTACTATTCCTAGTTTCTACAACAATCTTTCTCGTGATGTAAAACTCGAAATTGCAAAACTTAAAGATGAGAATGTTGCTGGCATTATTGTAGATTTGCGAGGCAATGGTGGCGGTTCGTTAACGGAAGCAACATTACTTACTGGCTTATTTATTGATAAAGGCCCCGTAG
>CAWUUQ010000029.1:0-6020 GCA_963925625.1 uncultured Psychrosphaera sp. | reverse complement strand
TCATCGACAGTCCTATTTCCATTCTATCGGTACCCGGACATACTAGCGACCATATTGCTTATTACTCAAAACCAAATTTATTTGTGGGTGATACGTTATTTTCCATTGGTTGTGGTCGCCTTTTTGAAGGCACACCAGAGCAGATGCTGTTGTCATTAAAAAAAATAACTCAATTGCCTGAGGATACTCAAGTATTCTGCGCCCATGAGTATACTTCTGCAAACTGTGACTTTGCTGTTACCGTTGACAAATCTAATAATGACTTAATCAATTACCAATTAAACGTTGCGTCATTAAGAGCCGAGAATCGACCTACTATCCCGACCGTACTTAAAAATGAATTAGCAGCCAACCCATTTTTACGCTGTCACACCGATGAAATCAAAGCGTCTATCAAAAAACAATATAACTTATCGGTAACCCCTAGTGAACTTGAGGCATTTACTTATTTACGTAAATGGAAAGATGTATTTTAATAATAATTCCTATTAATCAAATTAGCTGAACCTCTTGGATTAGGTTATTATTAGCTATAATTTCTGGCCAATGGCTATCCATTTATTTTTATAAAAGTGCCCTATCTTTATGTTTAACAAAAATAAAACTAAGTTTTTTATTGCAGTCACTTTGTTCTCTTTAACGGGCTGTACAACAACTGAAAATTCGTCATTGTCTGAATTTTTTGCTACTAATAAAAATTCAGACACCACAAAACCAATAACCAATAGTGCTTCATTTGCAAGCCCTGAAGATGTTGTAGATGCATTAACTTTGGCTGCTTTAGAGCCTGAGGTAGGCTCAATAGTTGAAGACGAAGTGCCAACTGAATTTGATGATGTGTGGGATCGAATTAGTTACCAATTATCGATTGAAGTTCCGCAAAATCGAGAAGTAGTGACAGAACGAAATTGGTACGCCAAGCACCCTAGCTATATAAAACGAGTGGCCCAACGTGCTGAACCATTTTTACATTTTATAGTCGAAGAAATCGAAAAGCGTGAAATGCCAATTGAACTGGCTTTATTGCCAATCGTGGAAAGTGCCTTTGATCCGTTTGCATACTCTCATGGCAGAGCGTCTGGACTTTGGCAATTTATTCCTGGTACAGGAAACCGCTTTAAGCTAAAACAAACTTGGTGGTATGACGGACGCAGAGACGTTATTGCGGCCACCCGTGCGGCACTTGATTATCTATCTTTTTTACACAAAACGTTAGACGGTGACTGGTTAAACGCAATAGCGGCTTACAACTCAGGTGAAGGTCGTGTTTTACGTGCAATAAAACGTAATAGAAAAAAACATTTACCAACAGACTTTTGGTCTTTAGATTTACCAAAGGAAACATCAGCTTACGTACCTAAATTGTTAGCTTTGGCTGACTTGTTAAAGCGAACTGAAGAATTTAAAGTGGTTTGGCACCCTATTCCTAACCACCCTTACATTGCCGTTGTAGACGCTAAAAAACAAATTGATATTGCCAAGGCAGCCGAATTAGCAGACATGGAACTTAATGACTTACATAGGTTAAATCCTGGTTATAACCAATGGGCAACAGATCCTAATGGCCCTCATAAATTCATCGTACCAATTGAAAAAGCCGACGACTTTGAAGCTCAACTTGCTGCACTTGATGACAGTGAACGTATGTCTTGGACTCGTTATGTAGTGCAATCTGGCGATACATTAGGCGGAATTGCCGACAAGCACAATGTATCGGTTTCTATACTTCAAGACATCAATAAAATAAGTGGCAACATTATTCGTGTAGACCAAGCGATAATGGTTCCTACCTCGTCTAAGTCATTACAGCAATATTCATTAACCGCTGACAATCGACTTGAGAAAACCCAGAATAAAAAACGTGTTGGCAGTACAAAGTTAAATTATATTGTAAAGAGAGGCGACACACTTTGGGATATCAGCAACGAATATGATGTCAGTGTTCGGAGTCTTGCTAAGTGGAATGGCATGGCACCAAAAGATCCTCTTAAACCAGGTAAAAAACTGGTCATCTGGACTAAAGTTGAACCTGAAAACCAAATTACAGGTGTTATGCGAACCCTAACCTATACTGTTAGAAATGGTGACTCTTTGGCTCGCATCGCTCAAAAGTTTAATGTTGAAATTAAAGATATCGCCAAATGGAATCAACTAGACTTGAAAAAGTACCTACAACCAGGCCAAGCGTTAAAACTAATTGTAGACGTTACTCAAAGCTAACATTTTGGATATTCAGTTAGATACTTGTATAGACGAAACTTAATTTATCTAAGCGCTTAATATTGAGCGCTTATCGTATTAACAAATGGAATGGTCAGATGAAAAATTTAAGTAAAGTATTTCAAACCGCATTATTAACCAGCTTGTTACTGTTTTGTAGTTCATTATATGCAGAATTTCGTTTAGAAGGTCTACTTCAAGTTACTGACCCTTATGGCAAATTAATTAAAAAAGACATGCCTTTAGCCTTCACCATTACTAATGATGAAAACAAGTTTAGAATTGGTTCTCATGAATATAAAGTTGCTGGCCAACCTGAAAAATATAGCATTGCGCTTATACTCCAAAAAAACAACCTTGTTTGGGTACAAGAGTTTCATCGTACACCAGTAAAAACTTTTGAATGGCAAATTGGTGATCATAAGATCAAGCTTTATAAAGAAATCTTAAACAACCCAGTTAAGGGTGACTATATTTTAGCCATTGATGACAAAGAGTATTTCTTTAACAACCCTCTTGCACAAATTAACTTTGAGTTTAATGAAGAAGGGATAGATGGCATCAGTGTTGATGGCATGATAGCAAGTTTAGGGTTAAACAAGGCTAAAGATGCCTGTTCTAAAGAGGAAACCGGCAATAATGAGGAAAAAGAACAAGCTAACGATGATTCCGAAGAATCAAAAGCTTGTCCTCCTATTGAGGACAAGACCTAAAGCACAAATTAATTGTCGTTTATAAAACCTTTATTCCGCAAAATCCTGGTTGACGATATCTGCGATATGGCGCAATCTTTGCGCAGCAATACCATTAACGGTATCTCGCGGATAGCGACCTCTTGTTGACATGACCCCTGGAGTTTTACCCGTAAGAATACCCAGTGCATCATCTACCGTTTCAACCGCATAAATCGCAAACTGACCAGTCGCAACTGCAATTTGCACATCATCGTTTAGCACCAAATTAATACCATTGGTCTTAGGAATTATCACGCCTTGTTTACCCGTTAATCCTCTTGCAACACACAGTTTGTAAAAGCCTTCTATCTTTTCGTTAACTCCGCCAATTGACTGAACTTGCCCATGCTGATTTATTGAGCCTGTGATGGCAATGCCTTGATTTAAAGGTATTTGAGTAATGGCTGATAATAATGCGCAAACTTCACCTAAACTGGCACTGTCACCGTCGATGTGACCGTAACTTTGTTCAAGTGCAATGTTTGCTGAAAAGGATAACGCAAAACCCTGAGCATATTTATTGCCAAGATAACCACTTAACAGCATAACGCCTTTAGAGTGAATCGCCTTACCTAATTCGACTTCTCTTTCAATATCAACAACGCCTGTAGAGCCCGCATAAACGGTCGCTGAAATTTTAGCTGGAGTTCCAAATACCGTATCACCAATTTCTAGTACCGTTAATCCATTCATTTTGCCAATTTGAAAACCATCCGTATCAATTAAGATTTGGCCTTCTTGAATATCTTCTAAAAATGATTCACTAATCTGGCCTGAACGCACCTGCTTAGCCTCTAATGCCTGGCAGACATGAGACTTGTTCAACACCAACTTATTATTGATATCGTTTGCGTTTAATTCTCTGCGCGCAAAAAATTTAGCTTCGCCTACTAGCTCAAGAACGTCGGCAAAACGTGCTGACAACTTCTGTTGATGTTCTGCTTGCCTAAAGCTGAAATGCAGCAGTTGAGCAACGGCATCAGGCGCAATTGACATATTATGGTCTTCTGCAAACACTTTTACCTTTTTGGTGAATCCATACAAGGCTTTATCAGTTAAAGGAATATAATGTTCAAAGTCGGCCAATACTCTAAATAATTCATTAAATTCGCTGTCATATTCCTGCATTAAATAATAAAGCTCTCGGCTGCCCATTAATATAATTTTAATATCTAGAGGAATCGGTTGAGGGTTAAGACTTGAAGCATTAACAATGTTGGCTTCACCTAACGGTGATTCCATTTTTATTTCATGTGTTTTTAGGGCCAGTTTAAGCGCTTCCCAAACCGCGGGTTGGTTAATTAACTTATCTGCTTCAATTAATAAATAACCGCCATTTGCAAGATGTAATGCACCCGGTCTCACCATTTGATAGCTGGTGTATACAGAGCCTTGTACCGAACTGTATTCTATTTTTCCAAACACGTTTTGAAAGGTAGGATTAGCTTCATAAATTATCGGTGCACCACTATTCGGTGACTGTTTAGTAAATACATTAGGCGTTAACTGTTCTTCTAAAACTTTGCGAACATCAACATCGTCGGTGTCTTTGTTTTCTTCTGCTTCACTCGACAAATACTCTTCAACAATTTCTACTAATGTCTTGTGCATGTCTTTTACAAACTTCACGACGC
Source organism: uncultured Psychrosphaera sp. (assembly GCA_963925625.1). GTDB lineage: Bacteria > Pseudomonadota > Gammaproteobacteria > Enterobacterales > Alteromonadaceae > Psychrosphaera. The sequence continues at coordinate 1,432 of CAWUUQ010000029.1, read as the reverse complement.
CAAGATCTGTCGCGTATTTATGCTCTAAGTCTTTAAGAAGTGGTTTTAGTGCATTTTCGATGGTTTGTTGAGTAAGTTGACGTCGCGCCTCAAACATTTCACGTTTCCATTGCGGTAATTCCAGCAATGTTTCCGTTAATACATTTTCTAAGTCATCGATTATCTTATAAAAATGCTGTTTTGTTTTTTCATCTAATTGGGCAAACTCTGTATCACTAAGCTGTTTTTCAGCCACCACAGGGGCAAAACTAACCGTGCCCTTTTCTTCAAATAACAAGACATTTTCTTTCTGTGCTTGTTGCTCAACTTCGTCAATCGCCTTTTGATAACGTTGATTAAAGTGTTTGTCTATATTACGCCATTTTCGTTGATATGCAGGATTGTCAAAGGCTGCAGGAAAGGTATCTAACAATTCATCAATAAAACTATCTATATCAGCCTTTAACTTTTTACCTTCCGCGGGCGCCAATCGAATGTAAGTTGGTGCTCTATTGTCTTCAAAATTATTAACATAACACCATTCATTGGGCGTTGACTTCTTTTTTGCTACGTCTTTTAGATGATCATTAATTAATGTATGACGACCTGTGGCCGGTTCACCCATCACAAATAAATTGTAGCCAGTCATGTTCATATCAAGACCAAACTCTAACGCTTGATGTGCTCGTTCCTGACCGATAAAGTTAACGGTCGTTATGTTATTCGAATCAAGTATTTTGGCAATTTTATCAATATCCAATGTTGGAGATATTATATCTGCCGGCAAATTAAGTGCGCAATTTTTAGTCATAATTCCATAAGTATTTAGAAATGCTTTTATAATTTAAGTCTATATTGAATTGATGGAAAACGCATGGCTTTATTAACCTTAAAAAAATTCAATTATCGCTCTATAAATTCAGCAAAGTCCCTTGTTGCAATAGCTTGAATTAGTTATCCTTAGCGGCTTATTTTTAAAAACTTTTTTTATGTAATTTGAGCGCCTCTTCATTGCTCAAAATATGTGCGTCTGTGGTCCGTTGTTGGATTTAAATACGTTTATCAAATACTGAGAACATTTCATGCAAGCAGAATATAACCATCGCGAAATTGAACTAAAAGTTCAGAAACATTGGAAAGACAATCAAACATTTAAAGTGACTGAAGACAGTGACAAAGAAAAGTACTATTGCCTCTCAATGTTGCCGTATCCAAGTGGTCGTTTGCATATGGGTCATGTTCGTAATTATACGATAGGTGATGTAATTTCTCGTTTTCAACGACTTCAAGGCAAAAACGTCATGCAACCAATGGGTTGGGACGCCTTTGGGTTACCGGCAGAAAATGCAGCCATTAACAATAAAACGGCGCCAGCTAAATGGACTTATGAAAATATTGAATACATGAAAAATCAGTTAACAAGCCTAGGCTTTGGTTATGACTGGGATCGTGA
>CAWUUQ010000028.1:0-3088 GCA_963925625.1 uncultured Psychrosphaera sp. | reverse complement strand
AATATGTCCATGCATATCAACAAAACCAGGCAGCACATATTGCCCTTCGATATCTATCTCTACATCATCTTTTTGTGCAATCAAACGACCACTTTCTTTAATGGGTACGCCAGGATAACCCACCGAACGAATGTTTTTAATTCGACCGTTTTCAATAACAATATCTACTGGACCGCGAGGCGGCGCACCTTCACCATTAATTAATATACCGCCACGAAGAATGATACGTTTTGCTTCAATGCCTTCGCCTTTTTTTCTATCCGGTGCTTTTTCAACAGGAGCTGCAATGGAAAGTTGTGAAAAGCTAAGGGCAAAAAAACAAGTAAATACGATGGCTACCTGTGCAACGCTGCTTTTATGAATATATGTGCTTAACATTTTGTTCATTCCTTTTTATTTACTTTTTTTTGCCATCTGTTGCTCAAGTTCATGAGTTACGGACAACGGCGAGCCAGTATTTTTAGCGATCCAATAATAAGCCATTGGGATTATGTATAACGTAAGAACGGTTGAAAACGCGACGCCTGAAAATATCACAACACCGATAACTTCTCGACTTTCTGCTCCAGCACCGCTGGCAAGCATTAATGGTACCGCGCTCATAATGGTTGAAAACGACGTCATTACAATTGGGCGTAATCGTTGTTTAGCCGCTTTAATTAACGACACCTTAAAGTCTCCGCCTCTGTCTCGCAACTGATTCGTAAACTCTACAATCAAAATACCATTTTTAGCGGCAAGTCCTATCAACATGACCAAACCAATTTGGCTATAAATATTAAGACTTAAGCCTGCAATATTAAGCCCCATTAATGCTCCAACACCCGCCAATGGAACCGCTAACATAATTACCAACGGATGAATAAAACTTTCAAACTGAGCTGCCAATACCAAATAAGTGATGACCATCGCCATCAACATGACGAAGCCAATAGAACCGCCTGATTCTTTATACAAAGCAGACTGACCTTTGTAATCAACTTGTACCGCTTCGCTAATATTTTCTGCGACTACATTGTTTAAGAAATCTAATGCTTCACCTAATTTATAACCGTCGGCCAAATTGGCCTCTATGGTAATACTACGCATACGGTTATATCGATTTAACGTACCTGCTGTGGCTTGTTCATTAATTGTCACTAGGTTTGATAAAGGAATTAGTTTCTGAGTTCGCGCAGAACGAACATAAAGATCGTCAAGTGCCGACGGCGTTGCAAATTCTTCATCAGGGCCTTCAAGAACAACTTGATACTCTTGACCTCGCTCAATAAAGGTAGTTGCACGACGTTGCCCTAAAGTCGCTTCTAATGTTCGGCCAATATCTGACACAGAAACGCCCAAATCAGCTGCTCTTAACGTATCTATTTCAACCAATATTTGTGGCAACGTTTCTTTGTAATTACTGTCGAGTCTTACTAGTTTAGGATTTTTACGCGCTTCTTCTAATATGATGTCGCGCCATTTTGCCAAGTTTTCATAAGTATCGCCTTGTAATACAAATTGAACCGGTCGGCCTAGCCCTCTTCCGCCTAAACCACTACGCATAATTGCAAATGCTCTCACATCAGTGAGTGATTGCATTTCCGCTGAAATCTCATTCATTATTTCTTTGGTTGATTTAGTGCGTTCACCCCAATCAGGCATGCCGATTATTGCAATACCCGCTCCGCCACCAAATCCCGGTGTTCTCACAATAACCCTGTCTACATCACCGCGCTCATAATATTTGAGTAAACGCTGTTCAACTTCATCCATATTTTTAAGGTTACTTTTATAACTTGCGCCTTCCGCCGCTTGAACCATCATAAAGAAGTTACCACGGTCTTCTTGCGGAGCCAGTTCTTGAGGAATTACTTTAAACAATCCGTAAATCAGTACAGCGGCCATGGCCATAATCAACATGAGACTCCAACGGCTCGATACTGTTTTTTTCAGCTGTGCTTCATATCCATTTTCAAGCTTATTAAAACCACTATCTAACCATTGCCCCACTTTAGATTCTCGTTTTCTATGTTTTAATATTTTTGAACACAACATAGGTGAAAGCGTTAACGCAGTAAAACTTGAAAAAACGACCGCAGCCGTCACTGCTATAGCAAACTCAACAAATAATCGACCGACATTGCCTTCTAAAAATACTAATGGAATAAATACCGCCACCAGCACTAATGTCGTCGCTATAACCGCAAACCCTACTTCTCTGGCACCCAAATAAGCAGCCATTAATGGTGGTTCACCCTCTTCCATACGCCGATAAATATTTTCTAGAACAACAATAGAGTCATCCACGACTAATCCTATGGCTAAAACCAAGGCCAGCAACGTCAGTAAATTGATAGAAAAGCCTAGTACCATTAACACCGTAAATGTTGAAACCAATGCAACAGGCACTGTAATCGCAGGAATAAAGGTTGCGCGCACATTGCCTAAAAATAGGTAAATTACGAGGACAACTAGAAAAATGGCGATAAACAAAGTGTTATAAACTTCATCGATTGATTTAGAAATGAATACTGACGAGTCATATGAATCAGAAATTGTGGTGCCGTCAGGCAAGCCTGCGCGAATGTTGTCCATTTCAACACGAGCGGCCCGAACCACATCTAAGGTATTCGCTTTTGACTGTTTAATAATGCCAAGACCAATCATGTTTTCGCCGTTACCTCTAAAGGTATTTTCATCATCTTGGGCGGTTAATTCTACTTTTGTTACATCACCTAAACGAACAAGATAACCATCATCGCCTTTTGCAACGACCATTTGCTGATACTGTTCAGGGGTTTTATATGCTCTGGCAATTCGTACATTAAATTCACGGTCAACTGACTTAATCTCGCCTGCAGGCAACTCAACATTCTCTCGACGTAAAACATTTTCAATATCGGCGACCGTTACACCACGAGCAGCCATAGCATCTTTATTCAACCAAACCTTCATTGAATAATCCCGGCTTCCACCTAAGCGTACACGAGCGACACCATCGACCACAGCAAATCGGTCTACGATGTAACGTTTGGCGTAGTCTGTTAACTCTAACGTATCCATGGTTTCTGAGTTTAATACAAACCAAACAACTACATCTTCGTCA
>CAWUUQ010000027.1:0-7546 GCA_963925625.1 uncultured Psychrosphaera sp. | reverse complement strand
CATAAATACTTAGGGCATTATGAATTAATGGGTGCTTTTGCCTTTAATGATCAACACAAATTGTCGGTGAATATTCGAAAAAACTGGAATACAGGCAATGGCTCTATTGAATTAAACTATACCTTCCCATTTCCTGGTTCCTCTAGACTTGTTGGAATTGCACAATACTTCAGCGGATATGGTGAAAGTCTAATTGACTACAACCATAAGCAGCAAAAACTTGGATTAGGCATTGCTGTAAATGATATTTTCTAAGCGGTATATCATCGCACACGATGTAATTTATGACGCTCAGTTAAATACTGTTCCCAATTAGGTAAGTGCAGTGGTTTGCATTGTTGTTGGCAAGCCACACAATTAAAAAACACAAACACGCTGCTAAAAACTAAGAGTGGCAAAACAAAGGTAATTGACAAAACAAACTCTAGCTTAAAAAACATAGTCATTAGGCAAAGTACAATGATGCTTAATGATAAAAAGCCTAAATTTTGAATAATAAAGTTACGCTTGAAGGTCGAAAAATATGGGGGCGGCTCTTGAATACCTAATCGCCATAGGTAACGATATAATAGTGGTGCAGCACTAAATTTTGAAATACCAAGGTATTCCATTTCCTCTAAAAAGTGACCCACTTTCTGTTGAAAGTTCATTGTTCTTCCCTGACCAAGCAATGTTTAGGTAATATAACTATTGCACAATTATTATCTTATTTTGGTGCTTTATCAATACACAACATTCACAATTAATAGAAAACTTTCCCTTTTTAATCATAAGCTTGTTTATATTTTGGAAAAATATATTTATTTGTGATTAAAACCAAAACTTCCAATACATCATTATTAATTTAGGTAGACTAAAGCAATTCCTACAGTGTTCATTGTTGACATTGAACATTCGGCGCTCCACTGTTAATTAGGTGCTCCGCTATGAAATTTAAACTCTGAATCTACTGAAGTAATGAGTTCGGCTTCAACTTGGCCAAAGTATTCAATACGTTCTGAAATATCATGGCCGGCGATTTCCTCGGCTAACGTTAAATAGTCTTGAAAATGACGTGCCTCGGAACGTAAGAGTGAAATGTAAAAATCGCCAAGTCTCTTGTCAACATGTGGAGCTAATTTGGCGAAACGCTCACAAGAACGCGCTTCGATATAGGCGCCACATATCAGCTTATCAATTAGGGTTTCAGGTTCATGGGATATAACATGTTTCATCATGCCTTTAGCGTAACGTCCAGGCGTGATACTTCGGTATTCGATGCCCTTTTCTTCCATAATTTCTAATACTTGCACAAAGTGATGCAACTCTTCCCTAATCAACATCACCATTTTATCAATGACTATGTGTTCGATTGGTTTGTCGTCTGACTTTTTAGTGGTTGGTTTTTGGGCTTTTGTATTTTTAGTTAAATTAGCGAGTTTGCCGTTTTCACTAATCGTGAGGTTTTTATTGATACCTTTAAGCTTTCCAAGATCTTCTAGTGCACCTTCTCGTTTATAAATATAATCTTCATAAGGCTTTAACCACGCCAATAGCTCAGCGCCACTCTCTTTATCCACCGCATATTTTCGAATTAGCCACATTGCCGTTTGGCTTGCTTTCAACTCACATATCAAGTGATCGACTAACAACATCTCTAAGTTTTCAGGCTTAATCGCTTCCTCTACCCAGGAGTCAGGTGTTGAACATTTTAGGAAAGAGTTAATCGGTGATAAGAGTTCTGAATAGTTCAATGGGCTTTAGTCCTGTAACAACTGGGACCATGATTATAATGCAAATAACGATTTTGAAAAATCGAATTTTATGAATAAAAAAAATCCGATACCATTACTGATACCGGATTCTATTAGCTTTTAAACTTGTTGCTAATAAGGCAACTGTTTAATTTATAAAGCGAGATCTTGTGCCGTTACAACTGCACCTTTAAGGTCGATAACTAGATCCGCAGATCCGTCACCGTCAACATCACCCATTAACATACCGTTCGAATAACGAAGTTCGCCAGCAGTATTTGAGAAGCTTGCATTGTCGATGAAGTTAAAGCTTACACCTGTTGTTGCTAATACGATTAAATCTTGGCCAGTCTCAAAGTCAGCAATCATGTCGCCAGACTCTATGTTTGAGAAAATAAAGGTATCATAACCTTCACCGCCAATATATGTATCAGCGCCAGCATTACCTTCTAAAACGTCGTCACCACCGTTACCAGTAAGTACATTATCTACTGCATTACCTTTAAGGTAATCGCGCTCAGAAGAACCAATCGCATTTTCAATGACAGTACCGTAAGCAATGGCGATATTGTCATGTGACGTTACACCTAGACCACTTACACCTGTTTCATATGCTAAATAGCCTTCATGTGCAGATGTAGTAAGTCCTTGCCAGAAGTCTGTAGTTCCAGGTGCAACGTTACTTAATGTTGTAAATCCAGCATCACGCATTAATTGACGTCGTCTGTTAATTTCTTCTTCACTTGGCACTGAAGCCGCACCAGAACTGAATTGGCCATCGTTTAGATCAATAAATACGCTTGCATTAGCGCCAGACATATCAATCGTATCGTTACCGCCTGCATCATAAATAGTGACGATTGGGAATAAGTTTTGAGAGAAATCAAATACAGGTTTGCCAGCATTTGAGTTCCAGCCATAAACAGTATCACCAGTACGAGTCGTTGTATCTGCACCATATGCTGCTTGAGCTGCTAGAATATCGTGAACCATTGGAGTATGAGGATTGTTATAAAAGCCTGTGCTCCAATCTACAATGCCTCGTTGAAATGGTTGGTTTGAGGTTTCTTCATCGCCCCAATAAGACATTAGTGTATATTGACTGCTGTCTTGTGCGTATTCAGCCTGGCTTACATAGTTTGTAGCACCAGAACCATTATAAGCGCCAGGATGACTTAAACCGATAGCGTGACCAATCTCATGTACTAATGTTGTCATACCGTAACCACCAAAGTATAACCATGCATTGGTCCAATTTACTTCTGGTGTTGCAACAAATACGTCACCAAAGAATTTCCAACCTTTAGCATTAGTAAAGCCATACTCAGGATAATAAGCATAAGCCTGACCAGGGTCATAGCTGTTAGAGAATTGAATGTCGGCACCATTAGCACCACGCTCTAAAAATTTAGGAGCAACTAGATCATCCCAAAGATCGATGCTCATGCGAGCCGCTTCTTTTTGAGCTGTAGAAAATTCGCTTAAGCCGTTGCCTGCAGTAAAGCCATATTTTTTATTGTTATATAGGCCAGTAAGACCTTTACCGCTACGGAAGTTATAAGTAATTACACCACCGTTTGATGCATTAACATAACCCGTCCAAATTTGATTGATGATACGCGCTTCATCAGCAATTTCTTTATTTCGAAAAACGCCACCAGCGTACATATCGATGCTCATGTTTTCAGGTTCCGCAATGGCACCTAAATTCGGTTGTAATTGAGCTGGTTGAACTTCTAAAACACCCGCGAAACTAGAAGTCGCAAGTAAAGCAGAGCCTAAAGTGAAACAGGCAGCAAGTCGTTTATTAATTATTGTTTTTGAAAACATGCTTTCTCTCTATTTTATGAAAAATATTTAAGGCAATGACTTATTTCAATTCAGTAATAAATCACTATTCAATCACTAGATAGCAAATTTGATACCAGTACAGGTATCACTTATTTTTCAGGCACTTGTAGTAGAGTTTTTATTCAAAAAAGTATGACTTGTAAAAAAAGCCGACAGAAAAATGTGTCGTAACCACTTGATTTGTAACAACATGTTTCGCAACTGCACGACCAGTGTTGATATTTACGAATCATTACGGTTTTCCATTGGAAGCGAAAGAGAAATAAAGAAATATAATCTTCTTCCTTTGAAGTTTATAATAAAGGTGTAAAAAAAACCGACAATTTATTTTAAAGCGTTATACAAATATTCAGCATCTTTTTGAACACCACCCAATGTTGCAGAGCCACGTGTATACATCCAAGGTAAGCCAACAAAATACATACCTTGCATTGCGCCAACACCACGATAGTTTACTGGGTAATGGTCTTTGTCTAACTCTATGCCTTCTAACCATGAAAAGTCTGGTTTAAAGCCGGTCGCCCAAACTATATTTTTTACCGAGTTTAAAGTTGCATGTTTGCATTCTATGGTGGTGTGTTCGGCATCAAGTGTGTGACCTACTGGTGTGATGTTAGGCTTCGACATTAATGAGTCGATATCTATTCCAATAACAGGCTGCATTTTCTTCTGAATCTTTTTTCCAAACCAACTGTATTTGCTAATAGATAGAATGCCAAACAGATCAAACCACCACCACAATGTTTTACCTAGCCACTCTTGAGGTAAGGTTAACGAATCGGTACGACCTGAAAAATAAACATCTTGTTTAGGGCTATTTTCAGCAATTTCTTTGAGTATTTGAAAGCCTGAATCTCCCGCTCCAACAACCATTGTATCGCCTTCATTTAATTGCTGAGGGTTACGATACTCGCTGCTATGAAGTTGCATAATCTCAGGCGACAAGTTATCACTGCAAGGAGGCACAAAAGGCGTATGGAAAGGCCCAGAAGCGATTATAATTTTTTTCGTATGATATTTATTTTTAGCGTCTGTGGATGCGGCATTATCGGCTAAGGAAACTGAAGTCACTTCGAATATACGGTTGTTTTTATCGTTGTTTTTATCTTCTTTTTTAACAACATTTTTAACTTCTGTTTGTAACTGAATTGGTAAATCGTACTTTTTTACGTACGACTTAAAGTAATTGGCTACATCATGTTTGTCAGGGTATTCACCATTGGGTGCAGGAAATTCCAAGCCCGGTAAATGATTAAACTCCGTTGGCGTAAATAATTTAAGAGAATCCCAGCGACTTAACCATGAGGCGCCAATCTCATTGGCACTGTCTAGTACTATAAAGTTAGCGTTTTGTTGCTTGAGGTGATAAGCCATCGACAATCCGGCCTGGCCTGCACCTATAATAATATAATCAAACATGTAACGTTTCGACCCTGTTTATGAAGTTTAACTGCAATTAAGAATGAGATGAAAAGCGTGCAGTTAAAGTATAAAAAGTTAGCTATCTGAAGTTGACAAGCTACTTTACGATTCAGGTGTTAACGTTCAAACCAGCTCAAAAATCAAGCAACCAAACCAATACATATCTCAAGGCGCAATTTAACATATTCCACGAAACATTCATATCGAGACTATTTGTATCTTTTGTAACCAGTTGGTTTTACTACATTAGAAGGACTTAATAGAGTTTTTGCTCTTTTATTAAACAGTTAGCTATATAACTCAATCGTATATTAATTGGATTTTTTAAAATGATTTTATACTTGACTCTCTTCCATTTTTTGCCCATAACATACTCATATTGTGTAACATTTGCGCAATTTAGCGGTTAATAGAAAGTAAGGAACATAATTATGATACTAAACCACCTTTGGGGTCTATACGCGCATCCAGTTGAAGAATGGCACACTATTGATAACCGACATGAAAGTTTCAAATACTCTATGTCTCACATTATGATTATTGCTCTTATCCCTGCCATCTGCTCGTACTTTTCATTAACTCAAATTGGATGGAGCGTCGGTGTTGGCGAGCCCCTTAAAATGACAGCAGACTCAGCAACTATTGTCAGTACAGCAATGTATTTTGCGTTAATTGCAGGCGTATTTTTATTAGGTTATTTAGCACACTGGATGGCTCACACATTTGGTTCTGAACCTACTTACACTCAAACTCTTGAATTGGCCGCTTATACTGCAACGCCTTTATATATGGCAGGTTTTTCCATGTTATTTCCTGAAGTTTGGTTTGTAATGGTCATAGGTTTAATTGCGTTATCTTATTCGGTTTACTTGCTTTATGCCGGTGTTCCAATTTTGATGCATATTCCTGAAGAACGTGGTTTTATTTACTCTAGTTCGGTTGTTACCTGTGGATTGATACTGTTAGTTTGTATTATGACTGCGTTTGCAATGTTCTGGAGTTCACCATATGCACCAGCATTTAGTCATTAGAGTGACATTTACAGTGTATTAACACTGCAAATGTAGAAAAGATTCTACTAACAAAAAAGCCGACTCATTATATGTAGTCGGCTTTTTTGTTTAATTACGATTATTTACAGAGAACGGATAGTTAGCTTTTACGCCAAGTTGTACCACCAGCACCATCTTCCAATACAACACCCATTTCAGTTAATGCGTTTCGAGCTTCGTCAGCAGCGGCCCAGTCTTTGTTGGCTCTTGCATCATTACGTTGCACTATTAGTGCTTCAATCTTTGATACTTCATCACCGTCCTGTTCGCCTTTAAAAAAGGCTTCAGGGTTTGTTTGTAATAAGCCAAGCACTTCACCAAACTTAACCAAAACACCCGCCGTGTTAGCCGCTTTTTCGGCAAATTCTGGTTTTGTTACAGAGTCTGTCTTTTCAATATTAAGTTGTTTTACTAAATCGAATAAAACAGCCAACGCTTCAGGTGTATTAAAGTCATCATCCATTGCGGCATAAAAGTTTTCAGCTTGCGGGTATGTTGATACATCAACGTCTAGATTTGGTGCTACATCGCGTAAACCAGAGTACAAACGTTCTAACCCAGACTTAGCCTGTTTTAGGTTGTCGTCTGAATAATTTAATTGACTACGATAATGACCGGACAATAAGAAATAACGTACCGTTTCAGCATCGTAAGTTTTTAATACTTCGCGTACCGTAAAGAAGTTGCCTAGAGACTTAGACATCTTTTCATTATCAACTTGCACCATGCCGGTGTGCATCCAATAATTTACATATGGCGTATCAAAAGCACAGCATGATTGTGCAATTTCATTTTCGTGATGTGGGAATTGTAAATCTGAACCCCCACCATGAATGTCAAAGTGGGTGCCTAAATGCTTATAGTTCATTGCAGAACATTCAATATGCCACCCCGGACGACCATCGCCCCAAGGAGAAGACCAGCTTGGCTCACCAGCTTTAGCTAATTTCCATAATACAAAGTCTAAAGGATCACGTTTGCTCGCTTCTACTTCTACACGAGCGCCTGATACAAGCTGTGTTAAATCTTGTCTGCCTAATGCACCGTATTTTTCGAACGTCGATACTTCAAATAACACATCGCCGTTACCTGCAACATAAGCATGACCTTTTGAAATCAAGCGTTCGATAACATCAATAATTTCTGGCATATGGGTCGTTACACGAGGTTCAATGTCAGCTGGAAGCATTTTAAGCGCATCAAAATCTTCGTGCATCATGCCTATAGTACGATTTGTTAATTCATCACAGGTTTCATTGTTTTCTGCGGCACGTTTAATAATTTTGTCATCAACATCAGTAATGTTACGAACAAATGTTACGTCATATCCGGTATGCCTAAAATAGCGTTGCATAACATCAAAGGCGACATAAGTGCGGCCGTGTCCCATATGCAACAAGTCGTAAACAGTAATACCGCATACGTACATTCCCACCTTACCGGCTTCAAGCGGCTTAAAGGTTTCTTTACGACGGGATAACGTATTGT
>CAWUUQ010000026.1:0-6004 GCA_963925625.1 uncultured Psychrosphaera sp. | reverse complement strand
GAAAAAAAACTTACAAAAATATAGATACAAAATATTCACTGCAATAAGTGTTTGTATAAATGAAATTTTAGATTCACTCAACATATATTATTAGGAAAAACATGGTCGGAGAAATAAATCTAAATACCCTTTTGAGTTCAATGTCACCTGAGTTTATGGACGGTGAATACGTTTTTTGCTCGGTCCAAGGTGAGTTATCTGAATTTTACAAACTGTCACCAATCGCTACTTTTTGTGAAGCAGAAGGCTTAACCCTTGTTTTACCTAAAGAAACGGCCGCTAAAAACAATCTTCCATTTGAGTCTGTATTTAAAGGTATTACTTTAACCATTCATTCTAGCCTAGATGCCGTTGGTTTAACGGCTGCGATTTCAAATAAGCTTTCTGATAAAGGCATAAGTGCAAATGTAATCGCCGCTTATTATCATGATCATATATTTGTCCAAGAAGAAAAAGCAGAACTGGCACTAGCGGCTTTAAATGAATTTAAAACAGGTCAACATTGATGGAAACAAACCTAGTGGACTATGAAGAATCAGATCTGAAAACTCGTATTTTCAAACACTACCTTCTTCCAACTGCAGCGCTACTATATTGTTTATTTGGCGCTATTACCGGTGAACTGGCTATGTTTACTCGATCGGGCACGATATTTTTGCCTAGCAGTGACGCTTTAATATTATCTTTAGCGCCTGCATTTTGGTTAATTAGCGATATTATTATGCAAGAGCCTTCTCTACAGTTAAGTAAAAAAGCTCGTTTAGCTTGGGGGGCACTGCTCTTGGTGCCTGCAGGCTATGTGTTTTATATTGTACTTATGGCTTAATTGTTGATTTTTGAACTAATCGAATTGGGTAAAATATGGTGCATTGGGTAATATGTAGTAGATTATAAGGCACTATTTATTTTGCGAATAAACAATGTTTTGTGTTCACCAATAGTTAATATTCTTTTTTCAAATATTTAATAAAGTGAAGATTATGATTTCATTAAAAGCTCAACAACTATTTTTAGAACTCTCACTTGATGAGAATGGTCACAACAAATCTGTAAAACTTGGTGACATAAAAAAATGTGCAAAAGTAATAAAAAGAGATCATGACCTAGCCTTAGAGCTCTGGAATACGGGTTCTTTAATTCCTCGTTTAATTGCAATATTAATATTTAATAAAAAATTAATAGACCAAACATTTATCGACTCCTTATGTGAAGACATTACCGCTCATGAAACTGATGAACGTAATCAACTTACCGATTGGTTATTAGCAAACCAATGCATGAAAGATAAAAAGCTCATTGCAATGATGTTAACGTGGCAAGATGCTGTCTCTCCAATTCAACGTCGCCTATTTTGGTATTATCAAGCTCGATTAAGATGGACTGGACAAACGCCTCCAGACAATACAGCCACACTACTTAATGCTATTGAACAAAACTTGTTTAAGGAACATCCAGATGTTCAGTGGGCAATGTATTTTTCTGCCGGGCAGATTGGTGTTCATCAATCAGAATATCGCACTCGATGCATTAAAATAGGTGAGGAACTTGGTTTATATAAGGATGATCATGTTTCACGAAACTGTACACCATCTTATTTGCCTGAATTCATTAGAATTGAAGTTTCTAAACGTGAATATAAGATAGAGTAATTTATTTCGCTTTATTCTGACCAATACCAACTCGTTACATTATATCGATAGGCCTGTTCGCTGTTAGATTGTAGTTTGTTAACCCAGTGTTCTGCACCATTTGATGAAGGATCAAATAAGACACAGCGATTAAATAGAGGTTCAATGATAATTGGTTGTGGTATTTGTTTTCTATCTAATTTTACGCCAGAGCCTTTAAAAACAAGTTCACCTCCTTCAAACGTGTCACCGCCTTTGTCTAATTGTTTTGTGTTCAAGTACAACAACATACAAATCTCACGGCCCGGCGAATCATCAGCGTGTTGTTCAACAAAGTCGTTTTTGCTTAAGCGAAAATAATTACTGTTTACCATTGGATCTTCTACATTAATATCAGTAATTTCCACATTAAAAATACGCGAAAGCAAGGCTAAGAATATTTCTCCACGAAGGAAAGTTAAAAATGCATCGGCGGCATTTTTATTTCGAGTTCGTAACCAAACGTCTCGTTGCACAAACCGTTCTTCAAGTTCAGCACATTCCCATTGTGTATCATCGACATACAACGCTGAATAAGTGTGCTTTTGAGTTTGCCAGTTTTTACCCTCTTCTAGAGTATTAACAACCTCAAGCAATTTAGCTGTGCAAAATAAGTCATCTATTACGATATGGCTTGGGCTAGAGCTCACTAAGGAGTGTCTGTACGTGTTAATCGCCCTATCGCTTATCTTTTCTTTATTTAGCCACATTTGGCGATTCCTATTACTTATTTAAACTTATGTCTAAACTAATTTGAGTATTCTATCCTTATGTTTTAATAGTTAACACTGTGATGCGATTGAATGATTAGTAAAAATACCAAAAAGTTATAAAGCAAAGCAGTCAACTGCCAAAAAAACCTGTAGAATACGCCATCCAAATTAGCGGTGATTATTTATACGCTAGATAACACCCTTTTTGTATTTGCTAAATAGGAATGACATATGAAGTTTTCTTCACAAGATTTTGCCCCTGAATTACAACAAGCTATTGACGCTTGTGGTTACTCAGAAATGACACCAATCCAACAGAAAGCGATTCCTTCGATTCGTCGTGGTAAAGACGTTTTAGCAAATGCCCAAACTGGTACTGGCAAAACGGCTGCATTTTCACTTCCTATTTTACAAAAGCTTATCGACAACCCAGTTACTGAAAAGTCGTCTAGCCCACGCGTATTAATTTTAACGCCGACTCGTGAATTAGCAGAGCAACTAGCAAATACAATAAAAGAATATGCACAATTTTTACCATTCAGCGTAACGTCTGTTTATGGTGGTGGAAAAATGTCTGGTCAAGCCGCAAAGTTAAAAGCAGGTACAGATATCTTAATTGCAACACCAGGCCGTTTACTTGAGCACCTTTCACTATGTAACGTTGATTTAGCTAAGGTCGAATTTGTTGTTCTAGACGAAGCCGATCGCATGTTAGACATGGGCTTTGTAACTGACGTGCAAAAGTTATTGCAACACACTGCTAATTCGCGTCAAACATTACTATTTTCAGCAACCATTTCACATGCCGTAAGTGGTTTAGCGCACAACATTCTTAAAAATCATATGGTTATTAGCGCCGCAAAACAGAATATTACAGCTGATACAATAGAACATGTAATGTATCCCGTTGAAGAACGACGTAAGGTCGATTTGTTTTTAGAGTTGTTTGAACAATACAATTGGTTCCAGGTGTTGGTATTTACCAGTACCAAAGAACAAGCTGAACGATTAATGGGTGCCCTTCAAGCTAAACGCATTGAAGTAGCTGCCTGTCATGGTGATATAAAACAAGGTGCTCGACGTCGTGCATTAGCTGATTTTAAATCAGCTAAATTGCAGGTATTAATCGCGACAGAAGTAGCGGCTCGAGGAATTGATATTAAAGGCCTTGACCATGTTGTTAACTTCAACTTGCCTTATTTACCAGAAGATTATGTACACCGTATTGGTCGAACAGGCCGAGCAGGAAATAAAGGAACTGCTATCTCTTTGGTAAGCCGCGAAGAAGAGCACACGGTTGAGAAGATTGAACGTCTAATAGGTAGTAAAATTCAACGTTTAACACATGCTGGTTTTGAAGTCAGCAACCGTAATTTGCTGATAAAGAATATTCAAGCACAGTCTAAAACAGGTCGTACGAATAAAGTGACACAAACTCAAATTGAGCGTGCAAAACGATTTAAGCGTGGTCGATTAAATAGTTCGGTTAAAAGTGGCTCTAAAAGCTAACGATAATTACTCGCTATTTATTCTAAATTAAAGTCTGCATATGCAGGCTTTTTTTGTGTTTCCTGATCCAATCTAAAGTCAAAAAAAGGTTGGCTTTAGCGTGTATCCTAGCTATGGTGTAATTGTCGGCGACAGAAAAATTACACCGAAGATTTATATATTGTTAAAAAGGATTTTTACTATGAACATTATCAACCAGTTAGAAAATCAGCATCAAAAATTTGATGTTCGATATTTGCTAATTTTTATTTCCTTCCTTGTTTCATTTTTCTTTTTTGTTGTTGGATTTAGTTACGATCAGTCATTTAACACAGACTTAATCGTTAATTTGTTTGTTGTGCTTAGTGGATTAAATTCTGTTTTGTTGTTTTATTGCCTACGGTCACTAAAAAATTAAACAAAAAGCACGTGTTGTTAATTACAGTTTTATAAGGACGTTGTATGACATTTAAAGACGCACAGCAGGACATGAATGATTCATATCTTGGTGGCAGTACTGGCGTTTTCGTTTCAGGATTAATTTGGACAATCTCCGGCTTTGTCCCACTTTATGCTACAAATACGGGCAGTATGTTAACGTTATTTTTTGGAGGCATGCTGATCCACCCCCTCTCAATGTTATTGTCAAAGTCTCTAAATTGTTCTGGCCAACACCAGAAAGACAATCCACTTGCAAAATTAGCATTAGAAACAACGATATTATTATTCTTTGGTTTATTTATCGCTTTTACGGTGGCTCGGTTAAACCCTGAGTGGTTTTACCCTATTATGTTGTTGACCATTGGTGCTCGCTATTTAATGTTTCAAACACTGTATGGCATGAAGGCTTATTGGGTGTTGGGTGCAAGTCTTATGGGCATGGGAATGGTCGGCATATTGTATGGTGCAACATTACCATTAAGCACTTTTGTAATAGGTGCTTTTGCCGGTGGTTTTACCGAGCTAGTTTTTGCAGTGTTGATTTTTAAATTAGCTAGGCGTTAGTATAATATTCGCCTAGCATTAACAAAACCTCAGCCTGGCAATAGCAAAACATTCTTGGTACTTAGTTAATTACTTTATTAATAAAAGCTGCGTTTGGCGACCATCTAAATACCAGACGCCTGATTCATCAAAAAGCGCGTCTTCTTCTAACATAATTCGAATATCTTTTTTCCACTCTTTAATATAAATCGCATTATTAAGTTCTATTGAATATGCCGTATTTAAATGAAGTGGATAATCGCCATCACCTTCAACACCTTGTTGGGAGTCCCACATGCCTAACGTGGTACCTGCTGCGTGGCCGTGATAACCCAAAGGATGCGTGTAAATAGTTGGTTTTAAACCGTTGGAAATCGCTTTTTCTCGAGACGTTTTTAAAACATCATTTCCTGTGCGGCCAACTTTAAATTCTGCAGTAAATATATCTTGTAGTTGATTACCCTTTTTTAGCGCGTTAACTAAATAAGTTGGTGCTCGAGACTCGCCTTCTTTTAACACATAAGCATGTTGTTGGGTGTCGGTATTGAGTCTTAAATAAGAAATGCCAAAGTCCACATGTAATAAGTCTCCCTTTTGGATAACTTGCTGTTCGGCCACATTAGTAAAACTGTCTTCATGGTCAAATTGTGTTTCATCACTTCTTTGTATGCTAACGCTTGGATGGAACCAAGTTTGTAACTTTAGTTCCTTTACTTTTTCTCGTAACCACCACACCACGTCTTCAGACGTTGTTTTACCCGCTTTAACCACTTTGCTTGAAAACGCCTCTGCAATAATATTATGAGCAATTGCTACCATGCCTTTAAAAGCGTCTATTTCTTCAGGGATCCGTTGTTCTAACCATGCAACGGCCAATGGTTCTGATGATATTATTCTTTCTTGATATTGGGTTGGTAAATGAGATAAAAATACGTTTTTATCCGTGGCAACTAACCCATCTGCATGGGCCCAAGTTTTTGATTCATTTAATGCAATGTTTTTTGGCGCGTGTTTTTCTATTAATGCATTTAAGGCATGCCATTGATTATTGTGTTTGCTTTTATTCCATGCTCGCTCAAATACCTCTCCAACATCGTAAGTCGCAACGGCATAAGCCTTAACGTTAGTCTTAGACTCTCGAGCAAAAACAAG
>CAWUUQ010000025.1:0-5348 GCA_963925625.1 uncultured Psychrosphaera sp. | reverse complement strand
TGAAAACTTTGTACCAATGCAATTTAACACTGCGTTGCTTTTTTTGGTGTCTGGCGTTGGATTATGGGCTTTGATTGAAAAGTATATCAAGGCGACCCATGCAATCGGATTTATTATCATCGCAGTTAGTTTTGTAACATTAATTCAATATGCACTGTCGATAAACCTAGGCATTGATGAATTATTTATTGAACATTATATTGATACACACACTTCTACCCCGGGGCGAATGGCGCCCAATACGGCCGTTTGTTTTTTGTTGTTAGGCGCACAGTTTGCATTGCTTAAACGCCTACAAAACAATCACTGGACCTTACATTTTTCTATAATTAGTTCTGCTGCAATATTGGCATTGTCAACCGTCGCCATTGCTGGTTATTTTAATGGGGTTCCTTCTAGTTATGGTTGGGGTCAATACACTCACATGGCTTTGCATACCAGTATTGGTTTTATCTGCTTGTCTTTGGGCTTGATATTGCATTTTATTGCTCGTTGGCAACACTCTGTAAACCCAATTAATGTCTCAGTGTTTGTCTCTATCTTCATTATTAGTGTTGCATTTTCTTTATGGCAGGCAATTCGAGGTCAAGAAGTTCACCAAATAAACAGCCAATTAACCTTCCAGTTAAAAAACCTAGAAGCTGACGTAAAACAAAATATATTTCGTTTTTCAGAAAGTTTCTCCAATATTATGCCTGGTAGTGTTTCGTTATCCGAACGAGAAAAAAGAGTTCTATTCGATACTTATTTAAAAAGCAACCCATCAGTTTTAGCGTTAGCTAAACTCGATTCTAATAAAAAAATAATATTCTCTTTTCCAGAAAAAGACTCTCTATTCATCTTTGAAAGCTTCAAAGGGTTAATAGATACCTCAATTAAAAATGAAGTGGGTGTTTCTGATGTTTCCCCAATGCCAGGGTTAGGTACTTACTTTGTCATGTATGCAAACAGCACTGGCTCTGGACCAGGAAGTAACACGCAGGTTCAGCTTATTAGTTGGGATCGATTTATAGGACCTTTGATACAGCGTTATGAAACACTAGGGTTTGAAATCAATATAAGTAACTTAACAACATCCATTTATAGTTCAACTTATAAAGTCACCAAAAATATTGTATCTCAACAGGCCCTGATGAGTGACCTTGGTTGGACAATAACGATCAAGGGTAATGCAAAGGAACTTAAAGATGGAAGCTTAGCCAATGCTGTCTTTATTTTTGGACTTATATTTAGTGTTTTGGTTGCTGCTGTTTCTCAGTTATTCCTGAATGCTAGAGGAAGAGCAACTGTATTAACAGAAGAAATTAGTGCAAGGAAAGAAGCTCATAAACGAATTAGTGAGGCAAAGTTAGTTACTGACTTAGCAAGTAAAGTGGCAGGTTTAGGGATTTGGACGTGGGATCTTTCCACTAATCAACTTACCTGGGATGAGAATATGTACCGTATATACCACCTCCCACTTTCGCTTTTAGAACATCAGCTACTTTACGAAAACTGGATAAATGCAGTTCACCCGGATGATCAAGAAAGAACTGAAAAAAGCTTATTGGAAGCGGTAGAAAAGAAACAGGATTGGAGTAGAGAGTTTCGCTTAGTACTTAAAAATAATACGATCAAATATATTTTTGCATCGGCGACAATAGTGTTTGATGAAGATGGGCTTCCGATCAAGATGATAGGCGGTAATCTTGATATTACAGAGTTACGAGAAACCCAAGAGCGGTTAGTGGGTCTTAAAGAAATTGCAGACAAAAATAGTCTGGCCAAAAGCCAATTCTTGGCCAATATGAGTCATGAAATTAGAACGCCGATGAATGGCGTATTAGGTATTACCGATCTCCTTCAACAAACTAAGCTATCGCCGTTGCAACAAGAATATCTTGAGTTGATTAAGAATTCAGCCAGTTCTTTGTTACGTATTCTCAATGACATACTCGATCACTCTAAAATTGAAGCAGGCATGCTTGAATTGGTCGAAGAACATTTTTCTCTGGATAATAGGATAGGAGACTTACTTAAAGGCTTTGCGCCAACGGCCCACCAAAAAATGATTGAGCTGGAATATAATATTGATGCAGCAGTGCCTAGCTGTATTAAGGCCGATGCCATGCGTGTAGGACAAATTATATTCAATCTTGTTGGTAATGCCGTGAAGTTTACTGAAACGGGTGAAATCATTGTTGAAGTCAGTGGTGACGGTAACATGGATAAGTTAAAAGTTGACGATACATTTATCCTTCATATCGCAATAAAGGATACAGGCATAGGCATTTCAAAAAATAAACTGGAAGGAATTTTTGAACCTTTTGGCCAAGCTGATAACACAACAACTCGGCGTTTTGGTGGAACAGGGTTAGGACTTCCAATTGTTAAACAATTAGTTCATCTAATGAATGGTGAGTTAGTTGTCGACAGTAAAGAATTCATCGGTTCGCTGTTTAAAGTGAGTATTCCTGTAAAAGTTGGCGATGAGCAATTTTTGAATGATGAGGTTGGACATTCTCATATTATTAACAACTTTGACTTTACCGGAATAAGTTGTTTGGCCGTTGATGATAATGCCGTAAACCGAAAATGGTTGAATAATATGATTACATCATGGGGCTGCAAATCGATCATCGCAGGAAGCACCGAACAAGCTTTAGCTTTATATCAAAGTGAAATTGAAAAACAGGAAAAAATAGACGTACTTATCATTGATCGAGATATGCCTAATGGAGATGGCTTTCATTTAATTGAGCAATTAAAACAAAAGTACAAAGACCTGCCTAGAACCATAATGATGTTAAATTCAAATGACATTGAAGATGATTTACAAAAAATCAAAGACCATAAAGTGGATAACTATTTATTAAAACCGGTTAAGCAGTCAGAAGTGTTCAATATGATAACGGCTGTCATGGAGTTTGACCGTCCAGATTTACACCAATCAGATAAAGATGAACTTCCTCACCCGGACAAATTACTAAATATCTTAGTAGCGGAAGACAATCCTATCAATAGTCGTTTAGTCCACGACATACTTACTTATCGTGGGCATAACTCAACGTTAGTTTTTAATGGTAAACAGGCGGTTGAACAATATAAAGGCGAAGATTACGACGTTATATTAATGGACGTACAGATGCCGGAGATGGATGGTTTAGAGGCAACAGGTTTAATTAGACGATTTGAAGAACACAGAGGTAAACCTCCGGTCAAAATAATAGGTTTAACCGCTCATGCTCTTTCTGGTGATAGACAAATTTGTATTGATGCCGGAATGGACAATTACCTAACTAAGCCAATTGATTCGAAACTGCTTTTAACAACAATTGAAAGTTATTACAAAATTTCGTCAGATAAACGAACTAAGCCAGCACTAACAATTGTGAATAAGGTAACGGGCAAGAGCAGTCTAAATGGCTCAACGTTAACGAACGAACTCCCTAAAAAAGCAACCTTAAATGACTTGTTAAAAGGCACTGAACTTAACAGTAAGAACCAATTTATTTGGTTTGATATTGATGATGTTATTAAAGTGACCTCGGGGCAAAAAGACACTATTCAAGCAATGGTGGAAATGACATTAAAAATATTACCCAAAGAGATTGAAGATATTGACGAACTGTTAGTTGAAGAAAGTTGGGACTCCCTAGTGAAACAGTTGCATCGTATGAAAGGCATGTTAAGCAATTTAACGGGCAGCCGCTTACAAGGGAATTTCTTAAAGTTAGAGAAGTTAGCCGCAAATGAAGAGATGGTGCCGTTACGTGAAAAATGGGACGTAATGAAAGGTAAACTCAATGCATTTTTAGATGAGCTAAAAGCGTATAGCGAGGTAATCAACAAATGAAAGTAATGATTGTTGAAGATGAACCAATTACCAGAATGTTAATTTCTAAAAGTTTAGAACAGTGGGGGTATGAAGTCATTATCTGTGAAGATGCAGAACAAGCCGTCAGTTTATTAGATAAAAATAAAGAGGTTTACATTGTTTTAACGGACTGGTCGCTTCCAAAAATGTCAGGATTGGCATTAGCAGAACAACTGAAAAGAACTCATGAACGCTTTATCTATATCATAATGTTGACTAATAAAAGCACGGAAGAAAATTTAGTTGAAGCGATGGAAAACGGCATTGATGACTATATTACTAAACCATTTAGCCCCGCAGAACTAAGAGCTCGATTGCGAGCTGGTCAAAGAATTGCCGAACAAACATTAAAATTGAAATTTTTAGCGAATAACGATGAACTGACAGGCATATGGAATCGAAGAATGCTAATGGGGCAAATGCAAAATGAGTGGCAACGGCACACACGAGAGAGTGTGCAATGCTGTGTCATTATGTTGGATATTGACGATTTTAAGATTATAAATGATACCTATGGTCATGCTGCGGGCGATATTACTCTAAGGCTTTTTGCCAACGCAGTAAAAGAAACAATTAGGCCTTATGACTTATTCGGACGATTTGGCGGTGAAGAATTTGTCTTAATGTTACCTAAAACAGATATTGAAATCGGTAAAAAAATTGCTGAACGAGTGCGAAAAGAAGTAAGCAACATACAAGTAACGTTAAACGACGAGACAAATTTTAAAGTAACTGTCAGTGTCGGTATTGCGGAAAAGCAGGATACTCATTTAACTGTACAAACACTTATTGATCGTGCCGATGACGCAATGTATTTGGCAAAGAATAATGGCAAAAATAAAGTCGCAGTTTGGCAATATAAAAAGAATGAAAAAGAATTGTAAGGATACACATTGGTTTTAGTAGAAAGGTACAGTCGGCCAATTAGGTTAATAACAACATTAATATTGTCGGTGTCGATGTTGGCCGCATATCAACTATGGGAGTCGCCGATTGTACAATGGCTGTTAATGATGCTGATTGCAGGAGGCATTTATAAATGTGTAGAAGTGTTATTAGAGCAGTTTTTAAGAAACGGCAACAAACAAATTGAGCAAACCAATTCTATATTTTATAAAGAGTTATTTCTAAAAAATGACGCGCCTTGTTTAGTAGTCAAAACTTTCGATTATGAAGTTGTAGAGCTTAACCTTAAAGCAAAAGAATGCTTATTAGCCTCTCAAGTCAGCGATATCAAAACTTTACATAAAATTTTTGAAGATCCTGCAGATAAAAAGTTAACTCATTGGCTCCGTACAGTGAGTTTAGACAATAAGTATTCGAACTACATTACAAAAGTAAAAATACTCGACTCTCACCAAGCGCTAATACCGAAATTGGCAACATTAACTTATATTCCGATTGGAAGCAGTGATACACAAATTGGTATCATCAAAGTGTCTGTTAATACTTTGGTTCTTAGCGGCGAAATAGAGTCGATAAAAGATATTGA
>CAWUUQ010000024.1:0-22419 GCA_963925625.1 uncultured Psychrosphaera sp. | reverse complement strand
TAAGCGGCTTTTTTAGCAATAATATAATCATCTACTAATTTAGCTAAAACGTTTAACGGAACTGGTCCATTTTTTAGGATCACGTCGTGATATTCACGAATATCAAACTTGTCGCCTAATTCTGTTTTAGCGTGTTCTCTTAATTCAATGATCTTCAACATACCAATTTTATAGGCCGTTGCTTGTGATGGCATAACAATATGACGCTCAACCATTTTAACTGCATCAGACTTCGCATTTGGTGTGTTATTGACATAATAATCAACACCTTGTTGGCGAGTCCATTTTTGGCTATGAATGCCCGTATCGACTACTAAACGACATGCACGCCATAACTCCATGGCCAAACGACCAAAGTCTGAATATGGGTCTTGGTATAAGCCTATTTCTTTTGGGATCATTTCAGAGTACAAACCCCAGCCTTCCGTATGTGCAGTATATCCGCCATACTTTCTAAACATTGGAATGCCTTTTAGCTCTTGCTTGATTGCTATTTGCATATGATGCCCAGGAATACCTTCATGGTAAGCTAATGCGGCCATTTGGTAAGTTGGCATCGCTTCCATGTCATACAGATTGGCGTAATACACGCCTGGACGCGAACCATCTGGAGCCGGTTGTTGATAAAAGGCTTTGCCCGCTGATTTTTCACGGAAGGCTTCTACTGCTTTTACTTTCATTTCTGCTTTTGGTTTAGTCAAAAACAAGGAGTCTAAGCGCCCTTTCATATCTTCGATTAAAGCAACGGCTTCATCTAAGTATTGCTGTCGGCCTTCTGCCGTTGCTGGGTAATAAAACTGTTTGTCGCTACGCATAAATTCAAAGAAGGCTTGTAAGTCTCCTTCAAATTTAACTTTGTCTTTGATCACGCGCATTTCATTATGAATACGTGCAACTTCATCTAAACCTATTTTATGAATTTCGTCTGCAGTTAAATCTGTTGTGGTGGTTCGTTTTAATTTAACATTATAAAAGGTTTCGCCCTCTGGAAACTTCCATGCGCCGTCACGACTATCCGCTTTTTGTTCTAACTTTGTAACGTAGGTAATTAACTTTTCGTAACCTGGCTTAAACGACGTTTTTAATGCTGTGTTTAGTTTAGTAACTAACTCAGAGCGCGCCGCTTCTTCAAGCTCCAGGCTACCTAGTTTACGATTAAAGTCAGCAAGAATAGTGCTTTCCTTCACAGTGCCGCCATCCGTTTTAGTGGTATCAAACGGTGCGCCAACAATGACGTTTTTTGAATCGCGAA
Source organism: uncultured Psychrosphaera sp. (assembly GCA_963925625.1). GTDB lineage: Bacteria > Pseudomonadota > Gammaproteobacteria > Enterobacterales > Alteromonadaceae > Psychrosphaera. The sequence goes on along the minus strand of CAWUUQ010000024.1, from coordinate 21,167 downwards.
TAACATGTGGAAATACAAACTTAGGAGCAATAATTCCCTTTGCTTCACGTGTTTTCAGGTTTTTAATCACTTGGTCTAACACCGTTTCTACGCCAGCAACACGCGCAATATAATCATTTGCTTCTTTAACATTACTTATAGAATGTTGGTTAATTAAAAATGCCGGAATTTGAGAATGTGTACCAAACATTTGGTTAACTGGATAATCATGAAAGCGCCACTTATGATCAGCAATGTCGTTTTCCAGTTGCTGTATCGAAAGTTGTAAACTGATTTGCGTTTGTGCATCAAGCATTTCTGGCTTAATGTTTTTTAATTTAGCGAGGTTTTGTTTATTAATTTCCAACTCTTTTAACGCAAATTCATCCGATAAGTCATACCATTTATCGTAATCATCTTTTATACCTAAATAGGTCTGAAATACCGGATTGCGCATTACGCCTGCCATGTACAATTCATCAAACAGTTTGTTGGCTTTTGTTGACGCTTCATTTACTACGTCTGCCGAAATAGGCATAACTTGATTATTGGCTGAATCTGAAACTACAGTATTAGCATTTGACGTAACAGACGTTGAAGTACTTGAGTCATTACAAGCTGACACAAATATTGCTGAGGTGATGGCCATGGCCAAAACTGATTTACTTATCATTATATTATTCTTCTTCTCTTAGTTAACGTTCACTGTAAGCATTCGTATTTAAATACATTAGGTAAACTCGACGTGAATTCATATGCTTACTTTTATACATGACTAACTTAAAACTTCAACCTGAAAGCACTAGTAACTCCACTCAGAATTTACATAAAAAAAAGAAGCCACTCGGACTTCTTTAATTCTTATCTATATAATATTTATGTAAAATTACATATTCGGATAGTTTGGACCACCGCCACCTTCTGGTGTTACCCAAGTAATATTTTGAGCAGGGTCTTTTATGTCACAAGTTTTACAATGCACACAGTTTTGACTATTGATTTGAAACTTTTTACCCGCTTCTTCTTCAATAATTTCATAAACACCTGCTGGGCAGTATCGCTGTGCCGGTTCGTTATACAAGCTTAGGTTTTGCGCTAACGGAATACTTGCGTCTGTCAGTTTTAAGTGAACAGGCTGATTCTCTTCATGGTTCGTATTTGATAAGAATACGCTAGATAGCTTATCAAAACTTAACTCACCATCTGGCTTAGGATATTCAATGATTTTACACTCATTGGCTGGTTTTAAAGACGCATAATCTGGCGTTTCGTCTTTAAAGTTAAATGGTAATTTGCCACCAAACCAGTTTTGATCAAGCGTATTATAAGCGCCACCAATAACCGTACCAAATTTGTGCAATGCAGGGCCAAAGTTACGTGTTGAATGTAGCTCTTCATACAACCAACTATTATTAAAGGCGTCTTGGAATTGTGTTAAGTCTTTTTGACCTTCATCACCGGCTTTAAGTGCCGCTGCAATCACTTCCGCTGCCAACATGCCTGACTTCATGGCTGCATGGTTACCTTTGATTTTTGCGAAATTAAGCGTACCGGCGTTACAACCCACTAAAAATCCGCCTGGCATCGACATTTTAGGCAATGAGTTTAATCCACCTTTAGTGATGGCTCTTGCGCCGTATGCGATACGCTTTGCACCTTTAAGGTGTTTTGCATAAACCGGATGATGTTTTAAACGTTGGAATTCATCGAATGGGCTTAAATGTGGGTTCGAATAATTTAAGTCAACAATTAAACCACAAACCACTTGGTTGTCTTCAGCGTGGTACAGGTAACCACCACCCGTCGCGCCATCATTTAAAGGCCAACCCGCAGTATGAACAACTAAACCAGGTTGATGTTGTTCCGCTGGCACTTGCCAAATTTCTTTAAAACCAAGGCCATAATGCTGAGGAGACTTGCCTTCATCTAATTTAAATTTAGAAATTAGAGACTTGCCAAGATGTCCACGACAACCTTCGGCAAAAATAGTGTATTTAGCGCGAAGCTCCATACCCGGCATAAACGAGTCTTTTGGTTGACCTTCCTCATCTAAACCCATATCGCCAGTTTGAATGCCTACAACGGCACCATTGTCATCATAAAGCACTTCTGACGCAGGAAAGCCTGGGAAAATTTCAACGCCCATGGCTTCGGCTTTTTCAGCCAACCAACGACATACATTGCCCATAGAAACAATATGGTTGCCTTCATTGTGCATTGTCTTAGGAAATGCAAAGCCCGGTACAGCATTAGCAGCTTTATCATTGCGTAAGTAGTAGATTTTGTCGTGGCTTACTGGTGCTTTTAATGGCGCACCTTGTTCTTTCCAGTCTGGGATTAACTCGTTTAATGCTTTTGGATCAAGTACCGCGCCGGATAAAACGTGTGCACCAACTTCAGAGCCTTTTTCAACACAACACACCATTAATTCTTGGTCATTGTCTTGAGCGACTTGCATTAAACGGATGGCTGCTGATAAACCTGCTGGTCCAGCCCCTACGATGACTACGTCAAAGTCCATTGATTCTCTTTCGATGTCAGCCAAACCTTGTCCCCTTTGCTATTCTTATATTATTTTTATATTTCTATAACTTTCTTTATAGGTGCTATTTTACTCATGCATGCTGATTGGGCTACTGTTATTTGTAACTATTCTGGGATTTTGCGTAAAATTTTGTAAACAAGCAGAATTCGAGCACAAACTAGATGGCATTAAGCCGCATCACTTTTGATAACAATAGGTTCGCCAATTGGATTATAAGCGCTGGGTTTGTCTATCTTCTGTGCCACTAAGTTTTGCGGTAAATAGGAGGCCAACAAAGGCGTGAATTGCTGAACGTTGGTTTCAGGATCTAGCCATAAATCAAGCCATGTTTTATCTTGCGGCAGTATTAGTGGCATTGCTTTAGAATGAATTTGCATGAGTTTAGCGTGTGGCGGAAGCGTGATCACAGAACACGACAATTTAAACTCACCCGTTTGCGGGTGAAACCACTCTTTGTAGAGACCACCTAACGGCAAAGCTTGCCCATTCTCGCCGGTCATATCGAAATAGTGCAGCGGCTTTTTATTTACAAACTCTGTTTCACCAAATCCTGAAACTGGAATAATGCAGCGAGATTGTCGAAACGGAATATAACCGGCGCTGCGTGGTACATTCAATTTGTCGTAACGAGTATTAAAAGACGTGTATCTTGACGGTTTAAAACCGTCTTCGGTTTTATCTTGTAACAACCACCAGTCTGCAATGTTCATTTCGCGCATGACTTGAAATGAGTCATTAGGCCCCGGCTTTGCCAAAACACTTCGGATTATTGAAACCGGTTGGGTTGCTCTTATAAAACGACTTTCACGTAACGGTTCTGGCCATAGTTGAATATTGAGTTGCTCACACAACGCGCGCACACCGGCATTGTCAATTACGTTTAGTCGTCCACACATGTTCGTTGCTGCCCACTTTTGCGCACTTGTTTCATCACCGCTAGTCAACTTCCTTTCGGTTAAAACAAGGTGCGTCTGGTTTAGATAACTCAGAATTATATACATAACCAGCCATGTCAAACTTCAGCAATTCTTCTAATGTTTCCACTTTATTTTTAATTAAATATTGAACCATCATGCCGCGGGCTTTTTTGGCGAAGAAACTAATCATTTTATATTGACCGTTTTTCCAATCTTTAAAGGTAGGTGTAATTAACTTGGCATTTAATTGTTTTTTCTTAACGGCTTTAAAATATTCTGTCGATGCTAAATTAATTAAATATGGCGCCTTAACAGCTTCTATTTGTTCATTTAACTTTTGCGTAACCGTGTCACCCCAAAAGTGATATAAATTATCGCCTCGAGGATTCGCTAACTTTGTGCCCATTTCTAAGCGGTATGGTTGCATCAAATCAAGTGGACGAAGTACACCGTATAAACCAGACAATATTCTTAAATGTGACTGCGCATAATCAAGTTCAGCTTCTGAAAGCGTTGCCGCATCAAGTCCTGTATAAACATCGCCGTTAAATGCGAGTACCGCTTGTTTTGCATTCTCTGGAGTGAATGTTGGTTGCCACTCGGTAAAACGTGCAACATTGAGGCCTGCTAATTTATCACTAATATGCATTAACGAACTTAGATCTTGGGGTGTTAGCGTCTTACATACTTGCGCCAACTCTGTCGCATCGTCCAGTAAGTCAGGTTGTGTATACTTTTCTGTAGATGCGGGTGTTTCATAATCCAAATTTTTAGCTGGTGATATTACATACAACATATTAGTGACTTCTTGTTTAATTTTATTAAGTTCAGATAAATAAAGCTTTAATTATCAAAGCCGTGGCAAAAGAGGCTTCATAAATCGATTAATCGTAAATCAACTAACCGTTAACCATATTACAATATGCAACGCCGCTACCGACATGCTCAATTTAGCTCGAAGGTCAGTATACCAAGCCGGATAACATTTCGTTAGATCTGTTTTTTGCTCAACTTGCCACACGACTAAAAACAATAATGCGCCAAGGAATAATGCGGCTTTGCCAGGAATAAAGAGATTGCCCCACGCAAGTAGACTAATAAATATGGCTGACCAAATTAACGATCGAGTCCTTACGGAATGCTGCTGTTGAATGTGATTGGCTAATAAACCAAACACCCATAAATTGCCCGCTAAAAAGCTGAGAATAATCGCCCCATAAAATCGAAAAATTGTAAGTGCGTTTATTTCAAATAAATTTAATTCAGGCCACCAACTGCACAAGGCAAAATAGAAAAAAGGCAATAATCCTGCGTAGGAAAAAATCAAAACCGATGTCTTTAAAGATGGTTCGAACGCTGACTCATTTGATGTTGTTGACATGTTTTCCCCAAAATGGATGTATTTTGTTGCTGTTTGTCGTAAAATTACGAATATTTTCAAAGAATAGGTCGGCTAGTCTACAAAATCCGTCCTTTAATTACGAATTTAGCTTGAATAATTTCGCTAATATTTGTAGTTTTAGTTACAAGTGTAAATCATCAAATTGCCGCACAACCTACTATAATCTTAGGCTGTTGTATTTAACTAATACGCAGTTGCAAAATTTCAAGCGTAGTAAAAACATAACCGTCTTCTATTGACGGTATGGCCGCTTTTAATATTGTATTGGATTATACGACTTTTCGGCATAAATAGTTTTCAGGAAGATAAAAATGTCTAGTGTTTTAAAACAATTAAGAGAAATGACGACAGTAGTAGCCGATACGGGTGAAATAGACGCAATTGCAAAATTCCGTCCTGTTGATGCAACCACCAACCCGTCATTATTATTAAAAGCAGCTCAAATTCCTGCTTATTCAAAGTATATTGATCAAGCCGTTGCGTGGGCAAAATCACAATCAAATGATCCTGCCACGCAACTTGAAGACACTGCTGACCAACTAGCCGTATTAATTGGCAAAGAAATCAATGCATTAATTCCTGGACGTATTTCTACGGAAGTTGACGCTCGTTTATCTTTTGATACTGAAAAAACGGTAGAAAAAGCACTACGTTTAATTGAATTGTATGAACAAGCTGGTATTGGTCGTGATCGCGTATTAATCAAAATGGCGTCTACCTGGGAAGGTATTAAAGCGGCTGAAATCTTAGAGCAACAAGGCATTCAGTGTAACCTAACATTGTTATTTAGTTTTGCTCAAGCAAGAGCCTGTGCGGAAGCCAACGTTTTCTTAATCTCTCCATTTGTTGGCCGTATTCTAGATTGGCACAAAGCCAATGGCGAGCAACAGACCTTCACAGGCGAAACCGATCCTGGCGTCATTTCAGTTCGCAACATATACCAATACTACAAACAGCATGGTTACAAAACAGTAGTCATGGGCGCGAGTTTCCGTAACGTTGATGAAATCATTGCGCTTGCAGGCTGTGACCGTCTTACTATCGCACCTGCACTTTTAGAAGAGCTGGATGCTATTGAGCAAACATTACCTAGAGCATTAGCGTTTGAAGGCGAAACAAAGGCTGTTCCTGAAAAAATGACGGAAGCTGAATTCCGTTGGGAACACAATGAAGATCCAATGGCGACGCAAAAATTAGCTGAAGGCATTAGTAACTTTGCTAAAGACCAAGTGAAATTAGAAACGCTTTTGTCTGCAAGACTTTAATTTAGTACTTTAATTAGAAATTGAAATGGAATTATCTGAACAAATGAGTAAACCACAGGCTGATTTTAAAACACTGAGCAAAAATCTTGAATCTCATTTTGAGCGACTGCAAGCCGTTCATATGAAAGACTTATTTGCGAATGATGCAAATCGAGCGGCAACGTTCACACAAAAAGCTTGTGGCTTTACGTTAGATTTTTCCAAAAATAATATTGATGCAGACGCCTTTAATGCTTTGCTTAATTTAGCCGAGCATTCCGGGCTTATCGAACAAACCAAACGTATGTTTGGCGGTGACATTATTAACACCACAGAACAACGCGCCGTGTTGCATACGGCGTTACGTCGTCAAAAAGGTGATGAGATTCTCGTCGACGGCCACAATGTTGTTGCTGATGTCCATCAGGCGTTAAGTAAAATCGAGTCCTTTGTGAATGAAGTTCATTCTGGGCTTCGTAAAGGTTATACGGAAAAAACCTTTACCGATGTTGTTGCAATTGGCATTGGCGGTTCATTTTTAGGTCCTAAAATTGTTACAGAAGCCTTAAAGCCATATCAACACGCAGATATTAAGGTCCATTTTGTTGCGAACGTTGACGGTCATCATATAAGCGATGTGTTAAGCAAATTAAATGCTGAAACCACCTTAGTCGTTATGAGTTCAAAGTCATTTACCACACAAGAAACTTTGAAAAACACTGAAACCGCTAGAGATTGGTTATTGGCGCAAGGTGCAATGTTTGAGGATATTGCTAAGCACTTCATGTGTGTATCAAGCAACATTGAAGCAGCAACAAAATTTGGCATTGATAAGAACAACATATTTCCAATGTGGGATTGGGTTGGCGGACGTTATTCTTTATGGTCAGCAATTGGCCTACCTATTGCGTTAGCTGTTGGTTTTAAAAATTTCTCAAAAGTACTGGCTGGCGGACAGGAAATGGATCACCATTTTCAAAATGCCCCTTTATCAGAAAACCTTCCTGTAATCATGGCCGTTTTAGGCATTTGGTATCGTAATTTTTTTGGTAGCCAGGCTCACGTACTGTTGCCTTACAGTCATTATTTACGAGGCTTTCCAGCGTATGTACAGCAACTTGATATGGAATCAAACGGCAAAGCAACCAATGTTCACAATCAAGCAATTGACTATGCAACCGGACCGGTGATTTGGGGTGGTGAAGGAACTAACGGCCAACACGCTTTTCATCAATTAATGCATCAAGGTAATACGGTTATTCCCGCAGACTTTATCTTGCCAATTAAACCTAGCCATGACAAAAAAGAGCATCATGATATGTTAGCGGCGAACTGTTTTGCGCAAACTCAAGCGTTAATGCAGGGCGAGACTGCTGACGAAATCGAACAAAAGTTAATTCAAAAGGGCGTTGAGCAGAGTGCAGCAAAGTCATTAGCGGAACACAAAATGATGCCAGGCAATCGCCCTTCTAACACGTTATTGATGGACGAGCTGTCGCCACAGCGCTTAGGTGCATTAATCGCACTGTATGAACACAAAGTCTTTGTTCAAGGCGTAATTTGGCAAATTAATAGTTTTGATCAATGGGGTGTAGAACTTGGCAAAGTGCTTGGCAATTCTGTACTCGACGCTATTCAAGGCAAATCTGTTTCATCGTTAGACAGTTCCACGTCTCAACTCGTAAACTTGTTTAACGGACAATAATTTATGAACCCTAAATATTACGTCGAACTCTTTTTGTTAGCGGCTATTTGGGGCTCTTCTTTTTTGTTCATGAGAATTGCCGCGCCTGAATTTGGCGCGGTGAATATGGCGGCACTGAGAATTATTATCGCGGGCATCACGTTGTTGCCAGTATTTATAATCGTCGGTCGTCGGTATTTATTTAACCAACCTAAACAACACCAAATAACGACATGGCAACGACTAACCGTTGTCACCATTGGTAATTCTGTTATCCCATTTTTATTATTTGCTTATGCTGCATTAAGTTTGGAAGCTGGATTGGCATCAATCGTTAATGCAACAACACCTTTGTGGGGTGCATTTTTTGCCGTTGTAATCTACAAGTCTTTGTTATCAAAAAGTGGCTGGTTAGGTTTATTAATAGGCTTTATCGGTGTCATCATCCTGACTTTACACAAACTAAGTTTTGATTTAAGCAATGACGTTTTGGCTATTTTAGCGGTAATCTCTGCCACTTGTTTATACGGAATAACATCTAACTACTCGAAACATAATCTCAATAATATACCGTCGTTACTAGTTGCTTCTGGAACCATGATTGTAGGATCTATCATTGTTATTCCATTTATTTTATGGGGCGACAACTATGAACATATTATGTCGGTTGAGATGGGACCATGGCTCGCTATCATTGCTTTAGGGTCTCTATGCACAGGCTTTGCTTATATATTATTTTATCGTCTTATCGAGTTCACCAGTGCGACGATTGCGATGTCTGTTACTTACCTTATTCCAATCTTTGGTGTGTTCTTTGGCAGTATATTTTTAAATGAACCATTATTTATAAATATGTTATTTGGCGGCGTGCTAATTTTAGGCGGCGTTATGTTGGCAACCGGCGCAGCCTCTCGTTTGAAAGCTAAAGTGTTTAAAAATCAAATGATTAATAATTCACATCGCTAAAAAACAACCACCCTGACTGATATTTACCCAGCCTTTGTTTATTAATCTCTCACATTTTGTTCATATTTTTCTCACTTTTCTTCTTTACATTATCCACCAATGTGATAAAACGCTGTTAAGCACTTTTAGTGTTCAACACATGGACGCTGAAAATCCTTATAACAATAATAATTAAACGTTAAGGGGCCACTATGGATGGGCTAGCTGAGTTGTTTGAAAATGCTTTACAAGATACAAATAAACGTACTGGCAAACGTGCAGCAAAACGCAAATGGCGTGAAATAGAGTCGATAAAAGATAAATATCGACTGCGCGACGAACTGAAGGATATAGACCCTTCTGCAGATTATAATCTTGCAGATTTAGAGTTTTAATTACTCGATGATTTAAGGTAAGCGCCAATTAATTTTGGACTTACCTTTTTCTTCCAAAATTTCATTGGTGCGCTTAAAATGATCGCAACCAAAAAAGCCTCTTCTAGCCGATAACGGCGAAGGATGTGCTGTTGTTAAAACAGTATGTTTTGATTCATTAATGAGTACAGATTTTTTCTGTGCAAACGCACCCCATAATAAAAAGACAACACCATCACATTGTTCATTGATATGCTGAATTACATTATCGGTAAATTGATGCCAACCTAAATCTTTGTGGGAATTTGCAGAGGCTTCTTGCACGGTTAACACCGCATTAATCAGCAATACACCTTGTTTTGCCCAAGCGGATAAATCGCCATGTTTGGGTGGGACAAAATCTGGAAATTCAAGAACGAGCTCTTTAAACATATTACGCAATGATGGTGGGATCTTTTGACCTGGCTTAACGGAAAAACTTAAGCCGTGAGCCTGCCCTGCGCCGTGATAAGGATCCTGCCCAAGTATCACAACTTTTATATCCGTTAAGTCTGTCAATTTAAAAGCATTAAAAACTTCCGGCTCTTCAGGATAAATAACAAGACCAGCTTCACGTTGTTTTTTTATCTCTAACTGAAGCGACTGATAATAAGGTTGTTCCGCCTGCTCTGCTAAAAAATCAGCCCATGAGTTCGTTATATTCATTTTTTCTCTTTAAAAACAGGAATTATTACGCAATATTCCCACATTCTACTAGGATATAAATGTTAGTTAAAACATAATTTTTTTGATATAACATACACCTATTACGCTTAATCAAGGATCCCTGCTGGTATGAAACCAACTAAAAGTATATCTCGACGTTTGTTGGTTAGCGTGCTTTCCGTTTACTTTGTACTCACCTTCGCAGTCACTTGTATCCAAGTTGTTGCCGAATATACAAACACCAAAAGTTATATTAGCAATGAGCTCCGAACTTTAGAAAACACATTTAGCGGCAGTTTGACACGCGCTATTTGGGAACTAAATACGCCGCAAGTCATCTCAATTTCAGAAGGATTGTTGGCTATCCCAATGATTGAAGGTGTTTTAATTCGCGATGACAGCGGCGAATTATTAACACAAATGGGTAATGTTGAGTTTGATCTAGATAAAAAACATAGAAACTTGTCTGATAAAGGCATGATGATTTCAGGTAAAGACGGCTTATTCGGTTATAGTTTTCCACTGATATTCGAATTTTCAGGTCGTAGTACTCAAGTTGGCGACGTAACCTTATTCTCGTCCCGTGATGTTGTTGTTGATCGAATAATCGTTAGTATTTATTTTATGGTTGGTAGCGCATTTGCAAAAACCACCTTCCTAATACTTCTGTTCCTAATGGCCTTCAGAAAACATTTAACTACCCCTCTTGATGAATTAGTTGACCAAATCGAACACTTAGATCTGAATAATTTAGCAAACGAAAAGTTGGATGTTGGCGACTTAGAAGACAGCGAGTTGAGTGTTATACAAAAATCTTTTAATAAAATGATCACTGTCTTTGCCGCATCTCAAAATGAATTAAGACAAGCAGAGAAACAACTAATAAAAAGTAACGATATGCTTGATCAACAAAACTTGGTATTGGAACAAGAGGTTGCCAAAAAGACGGCAAATCTCAGCCAAGCCATGATGGATCTGCAAAAGCAAAAATATCAGCTTGAAACCAATCAAAACAAGTTAAAAGAAGAAATAGAAACACGAACTCAAACCGAAGCAAAACTACGGACACAAGCCAATGAGCTTGAAAGCTCTATCAGTAATTTAAGAATGGCTCATAGTCGTTTAGTGGAATCTGAAAAGTTCGCGGCTTTAGGTGGACTCGTCGCGGGAATCACGCACGATGTAAACACACCTATTGGCGTTAGTGTTACAGCAACAAGTGTTCTGGCCGATCGACTTAATCAAATAGAAAAAAAACTAGAAGATCAGACCTTAAGCGCCAATGACATGGCTATATATATGTCAGATAGTCGACAAAGTGTTGAGCTTTTAACAACAAACCTGCAAAGGGCAAGCGAACTCATTGCTAGCTTTAAGCAAATAGCTGTTGATCAGGCTAGTGAAGCTGAACGACTCATTAATCTGAAAGATTATTTAAATGAAATAGTAACATCGTTAAAACCTGAACTAAAAAAAGGTCAACACCAAGTTGTTATTCAATGCCCAGACGACTTAAAGTTATCGGTGCCTGCAGGTGCTGTGTCTCAAATATTCACTAACTTCTTAATAAATAGTGTTATTCATGGTTTCTCTGACATAAAAAATGGAGAAATTAGCATTAAAGTAACTGACAATGTTGATCAGCTAGATATCACTTATTCAGACAATGGACATGGTGTTACATCCGATCAACTCGCCCTTCTTTTTGAGCCGTTTTATACTACAACGCGCAACTCAGGTGGCTCTGGATTGGGCACTAACATTGCCTTTAACCTCGTTCAGCAAGCTCTCGGTGGAGAAATTACCGCAGAAAGCAAACCTGATGAAGGATTAACTTATAAAATAAGAATTCCAAAAAAACGTTAATTCTGTTTAATTTCTGGTGAGAAAAACTCTCTGTTTGTTATCATCTATGTTCCTTACCTATATGAGAACTGTAGTATGTGGTTTAACAACGCCTTCATTTATAAATTTACCAAACCATTCGAATTGTCTCCTGATGAAATAATTACGCATTTACAAGATCATATCTTCAGACCTTGCGGCAGCCAAGACCAACTAAAACAAGGTTGGGTTCCTGCTATTCCTGGTACAGAGTCTTTATTACATGCCGCTAATAATAGTTTTTTGATTTGCCTTAAAACGGAAGAAAAGATCCTTCCTTCTTCTGTTATTAAAGAGGCGCTTGATGAAAAAGTTCAGCTTATTCAACAAGAGCGTGGCCAAAAAGTAGGTAAAAAAGAACAACAGTCGATGAAAGAAGAGATTGTTCAAACCTTGTTACCTAAGGCATTCACAAAGAATAGCCGCCTCTATGCTTATATCGACATTAAAAATCAATGGATTGTGGTAAACAGTAGCAGTGCAAATCGCGCTGAAACGCTGCTGGCGCTATTAAGACAGTGTATTGGTACATTGCCTATCTTGCCGCTTAAACCTGAACAAGACTTGATGTTAGCGATGACAACGTGGGTTAAAGATGATGTGTTACCAGCGCCTTTTCAATTTGCTAGTGATATCGAGCTTAAAGCCTTAGATGAAGAAGCGGCTGTTGCCAAATTAAAGAATCATGATGTCACTGAAGAAGAAGTTCAGTTACATATCGCAAATGGTAAATATGTTCATAAGTTAGGTTTGGTTTGGGATGAAAAATCCAAGTTTGTGCTTAACGAAGAAGCGGCCATCAAACAAATTAAATTCTTAGATATCGTGAAAGAACAAACTGATGATGTACCTTCTGATGATAAGTTAGCCAAATTTGATGCTGATTTTGCGTTAATGACCGGTGAATTAAATAATCTAATTAATGATCTAATTAAAGTGTGGGATTTGGCGAAGTAAGCATATCGTTAAGTTTTAACAAAGAATGCATAAAAAAACCAACGTGGTCTACATAGTTAGACTTAACACGTTGGTTTTTTTGTGTCATATAAATTTTATGTAAATACAGTTTTAATGTTGTTAACTGAAGTTGTAAATTCATCTGATTTTAAATAGTCTAAGTCATCCAAGATGCCTTTATCTAAAGCAAATTGATATTTTTCTTCATCCGGTAATCCTTTACATAAAATATCGTTATAGATACCACCAACCCTAACAAAATCGATATACGACGGATTTTCAGTTTTATACTTTAAGTCATTCCATTTTTCGGCGACTTCAATAAATTCACCCGTAAATTCCCAAGACCTCATAATCGCGCCGCCTAATTTACCAGCCATACGCTTTATAGCAGCTTCTAGAAAACTCGGATTTGCAAAAACTTCTTCATGCCGTTCGGCTTCAGTAAGAATCGGTAAAACACCAATACTATGAACAAGCGCAGCGAGCGTCAGCGTATCAATACTTAGAGAGGAATGTTTATGGCCTTTTTTCCACTGTTGCATTACAGCAATTGCAGTACAGGCTACATTAACGGTTTTTTCCCAGCTTTTAGCCATATATTCACGAACAATGTCATTTTTAGAAACAAATAACTGTTCCATCGCTATTGCTGTTGCTATGTTTTTTATTTGCCTTAACCCAATGCGTGTAACGGCTTGATTTAAAGACTCCACTTTTACTGAACGCCCCATAAAGGCGCTATTCGCTACTTTTACAAGTCGAGCAGACAAAGCGGGATCTTGTGCAATAACATCAGCCATCATATGAAGGTTTACATCGGGGTCATCGGCTGCCTCACGAATCTTCATCGCAATTTCAGGGAGGGTGGGTAATACTAAAGAGTCACTTTGAATTTTTTCGACCAGAATAGTTAAAAGTGCGTTTTCGGTGGACATAAATTTTCCTTCATTAAGCGAAAGTAGTCATAGGAGAATTAATAATTATCTGTTCCATCGATCTTAGTATCTGTATTGGTATTTCGCCAATAATCTTATACAAATTCCATATTTAACTATTCGTTTATAATTCTATTTTTTCATTTTAATAGTTTTAGCATCATGAGCGCTATTTAGCATAGTTCGACTTTCAAAAAGAAACTCATCCGACTTACTACCAAACCATAAAGCCACCTTTTCAAACTCTTTTTTAAAGGCGTTTTTATCAAAATTTTTCAAATCGGTAATAGACTCTTCAAGTTCTTGCATAAAACTAATTGTGAGCGCCTGGATATCTTCTGCATTATAAATAATGTCTGCGTAAAGTGCAGAGTTTTGCGCAAAGAGTCGTCCTGTCATCGCAAGCTCTAATTTATATATTGGCGAGCTTAACCTTAATAATTGTTCTAGATCTGGATTTTGTTTAGTCAGAAAACGACCATAAATATAAGTTGTGAAATGGCGCATGGCTTGAATCAACTGCATGCTTTTATCATGCTCTTTAGCGTCGTCACTTTCTAAAATAACGCCCCAAAGTGCAAACTGATCAATAACCCATTGATAGTTTTTTTGATCTCTACCATGGCAAGTAACAACAACCTGCTTAACAAAATTAGGTACGTCAGGTCCAAACATTGGGTGTAGTCCAACAACAGGGCCGTCATGGACTTTTAACATATCTGTTAAAGGCTTATGCTTTAATGACGTTAAGTCGGCTAGGATACAGTCTGAAGGCAAAGACGGTAATTGTTGGATAACCATAGCCGTTAACTCTATAGGCACTGAAATGAGCACCAGTTTTGCTTGAGCAAGAATGCGTGGAGCGTTTTGCCAATCATTTTTTTCAATTATATCAACGTGGTAACCAGAACGAGCAAACATATCAACAAAACGGCTACCCAATGAACCGCCGCCACCAATAATGACAACATTGGCTTCTGGGTTCAAACATCGATAAGAGTTATGCTGACTTTGGTAGGACTCGCGCATAATACGGCGCAATAAGTCTTCGATTAAATCTGGATTAACATTCTTAGAAGCGGCTAACTCTCGACGATTTTTAAGCAATGAAGCTTCCCGAGCGGGATCAAATATGGCTTTGCCAACCTGTTTCTTATATTCGCCCACTTTACTCGTTACGGCTTGGCGTCTGGCAAGCAGTTCAACGAGTTCAGAATCAATGGTATCGATTTCTTGACGTAATTCTTGAAGTGAATCTTGAAGTGACACTGGCGAACCCTTTATACATTCAACAATGGACTTTCTTTTATAGCATAAAAAAAGGAGCACCGTGTGCTCCTCTTTTAACATCGAGTAAACAAGTTTACTTCTTGAAAGATAACTTTTCTTTGATACGTGCTGACTTACCAGAACGTTCACGCATGTAGTATAGTTTAGCGCGACGTACGTCACCACGACGTTTCACTTCGATGCTATCGATAACTGGGCTGTGCGTTTGGAATGTACGCTCAATACCTTCACCGTTAGAAATCTTACGTACTGTGAAAGCAGAATGTAGACCGCGATTTCTCTTCGCTAATACAAATCCTTCAAACGCCTGAAGACGCTCTTTATTGCCTTCTTTTACGCGTACTTTTACAATTACTGTATCACCAGGCATAAATGCTGGTACATCAGTCTTAAGTTGCTCATCTTCTAGAGCCTTAATGATGTTTTGACTTACTTTGCTCATTATTTTCTCTCTTTTCTAGGTTTCACTGATATCTAAACAACATCATTTGTTTCTTGTTCCCTTAGGAACTCGTTTAACAAACGTTGCTGCTCGTCAGTCAGAGCTAGATTGTTAATTAAATCAGGTCTTCGCAACCAAGTTCTACCCAATGACTGTTTTAATCGCCATTGTCGGATTTTTTCATGATTACCGCTAAGTAATACATCTGGCACCCGTTGGTCCGCCAGCGTTTCAGGCCTTGTGTAATGCGGGCAATCTAATAAACCGTCTGCAAATGAATCCTGCTCTGCGGACAAATTATGTCCTAACACACCTGGAATCATTCTCGACACTGAATCAATCAATGTCATTGCCGGTAGTTCACCGCCGCTTAGAACAAAATCACCAATCGACCATTCTTCGTCAATTTCCGATTGAATCACTCGTTCATCTATTCCTTCATATCGACCCGCGACTAGCACTAATTTTTTGTTTTGCGCTAGTTGTTTAACACCTTCATGATCTAATTTTCTGCCTTGCGGTGACAAATAAATCACTTTAGCCCCTTCTCCAGCTGCTGTTTTCGCTGCGCGAATTGCATCTGTTAAAGGTTGCACCATCATTAACATTCCTGGGCCGCCGCCATAAGGTCTGTCATCAACTGTACTATGTCGGTCATGAGCAAAATCTCTAGGATTCCACGCATTAAATTCAATAGTGCCGTTTTTAATGGCTCGACTAATCACGCCTTGCTGCGTAATCGCGTCAAACATTTCTGGAAAGAGCGTTATTACGCCTAACCATAACTGACAATTCATCGTTGTCAGAATCCTGGATCCCAGTCCACCGTAATGGTGTTTTCTTCCTTGTTAACTGATTTGATCACTTCATCCTGAATATACGGAATCAACCTTTCAGTTTTGCCGAATGCATCTTTAGAATTTGCATCGACTACTAAAACGTCATTTGAACCCGTTTCCATCAAGCCATTAACTGTACCTAAGTCATAACCAGCTTCGTTTTTTACTAACATCCCTTTAAGGTCACGCCAATAAAATTCGTCGTCTGCCAATTCTGGCAACTGGTTGGCTTCAACAAAGATTTCCGCATGAAGCCAAGCTTCTGCATCATTAATTGAATCTACGCCTTCAAACTTAGCAATTAGGCCTTTGTTGTGTCGGCGCCAATCGGCTACCTTCACAAGGTGCTGCTGTCCATTGAGGCTTACGCGCCAAGGACTATAATCGAAGATTCCTTCCGGAACCTCAGTGTAGGCATTTACTTTGAACCAGCCTTTGATGCCGTATGTCGCACCTATTTTCCCGACTAGAATGAACTCGTCTGACTGTTTTAACTGACTCATTTATTTACCTTCACTCATTTGCATTATCAATTAAGCCGCTTTTTTTGCGTCTTTAACGATTTTTGCAACACGATCAGAAAGTTGTGCACCTGTAGCTACCCAGTGTTCAATACGATCTAGGTCGATACGGATTTTTTCTTCTTGACCAGTCGCGATTGGGTTGAAGAAGCCGATTTTCTCAATGAAACGACCGTCACGTGAACGGCGGCTATCTGCAACTACGACTGCGTAGAATGGACGTTTTTTCGCGCCACCACGAGCTAAACGAATAGTTACCATAATTTCCTCAATTATATTACTAATAGTTATGGTGAAAGTTCACCACCC
This sequence comes from uncultured Psychrosphaera sp., assembly GCA_963925625.1. Lineage (GTDB taxonomy): Bacteria > Pseudomonadota > Gammaproteobacteria > Enterobacterales > Alteromonadaceae > Psychrosphaera. Next base: position 4,192 of record CAWUUQ010000024.1, on the reverse strand, counting down.
TTTTTAGACACCCTAAAAAAGGTCGCGCAATTGTACGGATCTGGTGAGAAATTTCAAGTTGAATTTAACAAAACGGGCCAATGAATAATGACCCGTTGTTAATTTTTAGACAAAAGCGATGAATATCACCTTCGTTTTGTACTTTATTCTATTTTAAACGAGGCATTCCACCAGGCATTTTCGGCATTCCGCCGCCCATGCCGCGCATCATTTTCATTAATCCGCCGCCCTTCATTTTTTTCATCATTTTTTGCATTTGAGTAAACTGTTTAAGCAAACGATTTACATCTTGAACCTGAGTTCCACTACCTAATGCTATACGACGTTTTCTTGAACCCTTGATAACCTCAGGAGAATGTCGCTCTTTTTTCGTCATCGAGTTAATAATTGCTTCCATTTGATGGAACTGTTTGTCGTTTACTTGGCCTTTAACTGCATCTGGAACATTGCCCATACCAGGCATTTTGTCCATTAAGCTCGACATTCCGCCCATGCCACGCATTTGTGTTAACTGGTCTTTAAAGTCTTCTAAATCAAAGCCTTTACCTTTCATTACCTTTTTGGCAACTCGTTCGGCTTTTTCTTTGTCAATTGTTGACTCAATTTGTTCAACAAGTGAGAGTACGTCACCCATGCCTAGAATACGACTAGCAATACGTTCTGGGTGGAATGGGTCTAACGCATCAATCTTTTCGCCCATACCAATAAACTTAATCGGTTTACCCGTGATATGACGAATTGAAAGTGCTGCGCCACCACGCGCGTCACCATCCGCTTTGGTAAGGATAATACCAGTTAGCGGCAAGGCTTCGTTAAAGGCTTTTGCAGTATTCGCGGCGTCTTGACCTGTCATTGCGTCAACGACAAATAAGGTTTCAACCGGGTTAACGGCGGCATGAAGATCTTTAATCTCGCCCATCATCGCATCATCAATGGCTAAACGACCGGCGGTATCGACTAATAAAACATCAAAGAATTTTTTCTTTGCATGATCAATGGCTGCGTTAACAATATCAATTGGTTTTTGCTCTACCGAACTTGGAAAAAACTCAACATCAACTTCATTTGCTAACGTTTCTAACTGCTTGATAGCGGCTGGACGATAAACATCGGCACTCACCACTAAAACTGATTTTTTCTTTTTTTCTTTTAAGAACTTAGCAAGTTTACCTACCGATGTTGTTTTACCAGCACCTTGTAAACCAGCCATCATGACAACCGCTGGAGGCTGCGCCGCTAAGTTTAAGTCTTCGTTCTTTTCGCCCATGGCTTTTTCAAGCTCACCTTGAACGATTTTGACAAAAACTTGGCCAGGAGTAAGGCTTTTACCGACTTCTTCACCAACGGCACGTTCTTTAACAGATTTTACAAAATCTCGCACCACAGGAAGCGCAACGTCGGCTTCTAATAAGGCCATACGAACTTCGCGTAAGGTATCTTTTATATTGTCTTCAGTAAGACGTCCGCGGCCACTGATTTTTTTCAATGAAGCGGATAAACGATCGGATAAATTACTAAACATGAATTATCGCTGCTCTAAAAATAAGATTCATAATATATTGGGCGATTATATACAGGTGCAAGGTTAAAATACAGATTAGTATATAAATGCTTTTCGATGTGGGTTTTATGTCTCATTAATATAGTTTTGAATAACGTTTCGTGATATTTTCAAGGCTTGTCAGCATGATCGATAACGTTATCAGTACTATCAATACGATTATCAGTAAACATATTTAAGGATTTTCCAGTGACATTTATCGAGTTTGGCCTAATAACTTGTTTTATTGGCTTTTTTACGAGCTCAGTTTTATGCGCAAAATCAATTTATTCTAAAAGTGCCAGCAACAACCAACTCACTATGATTGTGGCTGTTTTATCTACGGCATTACAAGTTGTTATTACCCGTCAAACCTTAACTATTGATAACAACCTACATCTTTCTTTAGCGTCAATGTCTCTACTAGTGAGTAGCTTAATAAATCTAGCAGTGCTTATTCGTTCTATTAAACATTTAAACCCAATGATGATGTTAGTAACAAATGGCTTTTCGGCTTTGCTTGTTATGTTACTTTTGATTACGCCAATTTCTTCCGCATTATATACAGGCGGCATTACCGCATCGTCAATTGCAATGGTGGTTCACATAATACTATCTGTTAGCGCTTATTGTGTGTTGGTAATTGCATCTTTATATGCTTTACAGTTTCATTACATTGACACTAAATTAAAGGCCAAAACACTTTCTCTTAATAGTTTTTTGCCGCCATTAAGCGTTGTCGAAAAACAGCAGTTTAATTTAATGGCGTTAGGTTTAGTGTTGTTGACCGCTGCATTAACCACAGGATTTATGTTTTTAGACACGATGTGGTCTTCTAATTATGCTCACAAAACCGTGTTATCTTTAGTCTCATGGTTGATATTTTTAGTCATTACTATTGGACATAAAATGTATGGTTGGCGTGGAACTAAAAGTGCTATAGCCACCATTGTCGCTGCGATTATTTTATCGCTCGCCTATTTTGGCAGCCGTTTTGTAAAAGAAATCCTTTTAAATTAAGTGTGCTAACCTTGACTACTTGTCGAGAAGATCATACTTATATGAATTATTAGAAACGAATTATTAACCCGTAATAAAGGAATCACCTGCTTGGACGACATATCAACGAGTACGCTATTTATAGCTTTAGCAGTACTTATCTTATTCTCGGCTTATTTTTCTAGCTCTGAAACCGGTTTAATGGCGTTAAACAAATACCGCCTCAAACACCTGGAAAACGAAGGGCACAAAGGCGCAATTCGAGTTTCTAGGTTAATGGACCGCCCAGATCAATTAATAGGTTTAATTCTGATAGGCAATAACTTAGTTAATATCGGTGCGTCGTTTTTAGCTGCCGAAATTGGCCAACGCTTATACGGTGATGTTGGTTTAGCCGCCGCCGCTTTTATTCTTACATTTATCATTTTAATATTTGCAGAAGTGACACCAAAAACATTGGCGGCATTACACCCTGAAAAAATTGCCTATCCAAGTTCTTGGTTGCTTAACATTCTACTTAAAGTGCTGTATCCATTTGTAATCATCGTTAATTACATTACAAACGGCATATTGATCATGTTACGTATCAGCGCAAAAGACCGACAAGAACATAGCCTAAGCAGTGAAGAATTAAGAACCGTTGTTAGTGAATCTGGTGGTTTATTACAAGATAAGCACCAGAACATGCTCGTTAACTTGCTGGATATAGAGAATATTAAAGTTGAAGATATTATGGTGCCGCGTAATGAAATTTACGCACTTGATATCAATAATGAGTGGAAAGATTTACAACGCGCATTAACCCATGCACAACATACAAGACTATTGTTATATCGTGACAACATTGACGATGCCGTTGGTTTTATCCACGTTAGAGACGCGCTGCGTTTATTGTCAAAAGATGAATTCAGTAAAAGTAATTTGTTACGTGCCGTCCGTGAGGTTTATTACACGCCTGAAGGTACTTCAATTATAACCTTGATGCAGAAGCTTCAACAGAATAAAGAACGAATTGGCCTGGTTGTCGATGAGTATGGCGACATTCAAGGCTTATTCACATTAGAAGATATTCTTGAAGAAATTGTAGGCGACTTTACAACAGGCATTGCCGTTTATACGAGCGATGAAGTTGAAGAACAAAAAGATGGTTCTTATGTCATCGAAGGTGGCGCTAATATTCGAGAGATAAATAAAGAAATGGAATGGAATTTACCGATGGATGGTCCTAAAACCATTAATGGTTTAATTCTTGAGTTTCTTGAAGAGATCCCAGAAGTTGGCGTATCTATTAATATTGCTGGCTATAGCATTGAGATAGTTGATGTTGAAGATAATAAAATTTCTCGAGCCAAAATATACCCAGCGCCATTAGAAGAACCTTCGAGTAACTAAAAAGACGGTTCTTATATGCGACATTAAAGGCGGCCTACAAGCCGTCTTTTTTATTAATTTCATCTTTAATAATTGATGCTAGTTGATCTACTTTGCCTGGTTCAAAAAATCGACTGTGTGAAGTTTCAATTTGACACTCCCTATGATTACCATTTAAAACCTTGCGCCACCCTCCTAACAACATGCCGTGTATAAATCGATAAGCCGTAGACTTTATTAGCATGCTATCGCCGTAATAATATTCAAGTTGGTAGTCACGCA
>CAWUUQ010000023.1:0-3480 GCA_963925625.1 uncultured Psychrosphaera sp. | reverse complement strand
CCAATGGCCCGATTTTTCCCAAAGGCTTCGGTCCATCATTAATGGGCCTTTTACTTCATCATAGTTATATTCAGTTAACTTACGACGAATAAAACGCTCTAATTCTGTGTAAATTGCATAACCGTCGTTATGCCAGAATACCATGCCTGGTGCTTCTTCTTGCCAATGGAACAAGTCTAAGGCTTTACCAATTTTACGGTGATCGCGTTTTTCAGCTTCTTCAAGGCGTTTTAGGTAACCCTTCAGTTGCTTTTTGTCTGCCCATGCTGTGCCATATATTCTTTGCAACATTTTATTGTCAGAGTCGCCACGCCAATAAGCACCCGCTACTTTCATTAATTTAAAGTGTTGGCAAAACTTCATATTTGGAACGTGAGGACCACGACACATATCAACATATTCTTCATGATGGTATAAAGCCGGTTCGTCAGACTTATCAATGTTTTCATCAAGAATTTCAATTTTGTATGTTTCTCCGCGAGTTTCAAAGGTATCGCGAGCTTCTTGCCATGTTACTTTTTTCTTAACAACGTCATAATTTGTTTTAGCGAGTTCAAGCATGCGCTTTTCAATTGCTAAAATATCATCTTGAGACAGAGATTGTTCTAGGTCAACGTCGTAATAAAAACCATTATCTATGGTTGGTCCAATTGCCATTTTAACGTCTGGGAAAAGTTGCTTAATAGCATGACCTAATAAATGCGCACATGAGTGGCGAATGATTTCTAAACCATCTTCGTCTTTAGCGGTAATTATTTGTAATTTTGCATCTTCTGAAATTGGGTCATTAGCATCCACACGTTTGCCATCAACAACACCAGCTATGGTTGCTTTGGCTAAACCAGGACCAATGTCTAAAGCGACGTCTAATACAGAAACAGCGTTGTCAAATGAACGCTGACTACCGTCAGGAAGAGTTATAACAGGCATTTTATTTCCTTAGTACAGTGGCGGCGCCTACAATGCGTCGCGTATACAAACTATTTTATAATGAGTTGGCTCGTTAATTGGTTACAGTCCAATTAAATTTAAGCCGATAAGTCGACATTTGTCAGGTGTGAATGTTATTTTATCTATCTCTAGATAACAACCGCTAGGCAAGAGAAATAGCGTAAATTTAGGCTAAAAAGTTAATTATTTCTAAGTGCTGGTTTAAGACCAGTTTATAAAGTAAAAAATAAACACCCAAATAAGAGATCAATAGATGACTGATACTCCAAAAGTTGCATTAATTACAGGTGCGGCACAACGTATAGGTAAACAAACGGCAATAGCGCTTCATAACCGTGGTTATAATATTGTGATTCATTGTCGACACTCTACGGAAAACGCGATTCGTTTAGTGTCTGAACTAAATGTGTTAAGACAAGATTCTGCCAAATATGTACAGGCTGATTTATTAAGTATTGACGAATTAAAACGCTTAGCTGCAGCCGCCAAGTCAGCTTTTGGTCGGTTAGATATGTTAGTTAATAACGCGTCCTCATTTTACCCTACTGCCATCGATGACGTTGATGAAAGTATTTGGGATGATTTAATGGGATCTAATTTGAAGGCGCCTTTTTTTCTAATTCAACAGTTAAAAGATGAGCTAGAAAAGAATAAAGGTAACGTTGTCAACATGGTAGATATTCATGCCGACAGACCCTTAAAAGATTATCCCGTTTACTGTATCGCTAAAGCAGGTTTAGTTATGTTAACGAAGTCGCTTTCTCGTGAATTAGCGCCTAATATTAGAGTTAATGGCATTGCTCCTGGTGCTATTTTATGGCATGAAAACGAATTGTCAGAACAAGACAAACAACAAGTATTAAGTGAAATTGGTTTAAAAAGGCTAGGTTCTCCCGAAGACATCGCGCAAGCCATTGTATATATGAGCGAAGCACCTTACGTAACTGGACAAATATTAGCGGTTGATGGTGGCAGAAGTATTAATGGGGGAAGTAAAGCCTGATTATTAAGGAAGGCTAATGGATACATTTACTAAAACGATAGAATGCCCGCATTGTGGTCACCACGTTAAATTTGATTTTGACCCTAGCAATGGTGACCAAGATTACTTTGAAGATTGCGCGGCATGTTGTAACGCTATACATCTAAATATGCACTTAGATGAAGCTCAACAAAAAGTTGAACTTCGTGTAGACGCCGATGACGAGCAAATTTACTAACCTTATTTTAAGCTTAGTACCTTTGTCCAAACTTCTGACTACTAAGATAACGTTCAACGGTTTGGACCGTTGTATACGTTTGTTGGTCAACTTCTATATTTAATTCGTCACCAATTGTATAGTTGCCTAAATTAGTAATTGATAACGTTTCAGGGATCAAATGTAAAGAAAAGCCCTGCTCTGTTACATTGCCAACGGTTAAACTACAACCATTTACAGACACAAATCCTTTGTGCAACACATATTTCATCCAATCTTTAGACAATGACAATTCCATTTTTACGTTGTCTTTTGTTCGCACTATATTACTTAAAACCGCCGTATCATGAATGTGCCCGGAAACAATATGGCCACCAAGTTCAGTTCCAAAGGTTACCGAACGTTCATAATTAACTTTTTGGCCTTGTTCAATATGTTTAAGGTTAGTTTTATTAAGCGTTTCGTCAATAACATCAAAATAAACTTGGCCCACCACATCATTTGAATTGAGCTCATATTTTGTAACCGTTAAACAAACACCATTAATAGAAATACTCGCGCCAATGTTCAGTTGCTGGAGATGTTCCTGACCAACTGACAAACAAATCGTTTTAAACTGATTATCCCCAACAATTCCTACAACGGACGCTTTGGTTTGAACTATTCCTGTAAACATGACAAAACCTACTTAATAATTTGTGGTAATGATATTACGTTAAAAAAAATAAGTCTCAGATTTGAGTCAATAATTGTCGATTGATACTAAATAAAACATTCTGTTAAGGAATATAGTAATGAAGTTGGCGAGAAATACAGCAATCAATTGAGGATCCGTTAAAAACGGCTTGCAAGTTAAATCGGGGTTGTTTAGCATACGTCTCGTCTTAACGACATTTCAAAATATACAACCGTAGCTCAGTTGGTTAGAGCACCACCTTGACATGGTGGGGGTCGGTGGTTCGAATCCACTCGGTTGTACCAATCTTTTCAAGCACTTACGCCAATACTCACTCAAAACTAAAGATTCTGCTCCAGTATTTTCACACCATTTGTTTCGTTTCGTTATATCTCGTTGACTCCCGTATTACTTGGTGTTGGAGCCATTTGTGGAGCAATCAACATTTTCTACACTTTTACACTTGTGGAGCGTATGTGGAGCAAAATTAATTGCTAACAAGCCCACTATACCTGACTATCATCAATCGACGAAATACAAAACTCCATTTAATTGGTGCCCACGAAACAATAAGGTTAAATAAGCCCTTCTTTGAAAGTAAACAAAAAGGGCTAATTATGAAAGATCGCAATTTTAATGTTGGTGCTGAGAGTT
>CAWUUQ010000022.1:0-5968 GCA_963925625.1 uncultured Psychrosphaera sp. | reverse complement strand
TAAAAAACCATTCGGTTCAGGTGGGAAACGAGTGTGAGTTGTTGTATGTTTTCCAGCCGCAATATCCGCATCAATTATGTTACGAATAAAGTTTGATGGGCGATTCTCTGTTTCCGCCATTAATGTACCCTTTTAATTCTGTTAATTGTGGTGAGTATACCATTAAGAATGGGGACTAGAACAAGCAAAAACAATGACATATTGGTAATGAAACTATCGGGTTGTTTAGCGCTATCGTTGTGACATATTCAATTATTTCGTTAAAATCACTAATAATTAGTTTTTGCTTTAGTCTTACAAAAGCCGCCGCAACCTAAGTTGTTGTTTTTAATGTAAATTACAATTGGCACATCAATTGATATATGAATAAATAGAAATACCCTAAAAATTAACGCATATTAACGAAAATAATCTTTCATATTTGGAATTGATCATGACAACAAAGACTAAACAATTTTTTGCAAAACGATTTATTTTGGCCACTTCACTGGCAATGCCTCTTTTAGTCGTTCCTACTGCTTCATTTGCCCATGATAAGACTTTAATTAATAATCAATGTGATGTAGAGCTAAACAATAATCTTACGATTACCAACGACCATATTTTAGTGAAGAAAAATGACACTACGGTCTATGATATTTTCACAGATTCAAACAACAACCACATGATTTTTTACCGCGGAGACGCCGTTAAACTGTCGACAGAACAACAACATTTAGTCGACGAAATAGCAGTAAAGACAAGAGCGATAGTTCCTGCAATAACGACCATAGCGCTTGAAGCTGTCGCAGTTGCCTTTGATGGCATTAGTGCTGGATTAGGCGGCTTAGGTGAGAATGATAAATTAAATAACAAACTTAGTGATATAAAGTCTCGGTTGCAATCCAAAATTGCTGATAACAAGAATGCCTATTCTTTTGAAGAAGGCGATTTTAATATGAACTTTGCTGACAAAGAAATTGATGCAGCGATTGAAGAAATTGTTAGTAGCGCACTTCCACAAATGGTTGGTGGTTTTTTACAGCTTATTGGTAACGCCATTGCAAATGGAGATGAAGGTTTAGAGAACCTTGATAATTTAGAAGAAAATATAGAAAAAGAAATTGAGGCTCGCGCTTCGGGTATTGAAACAAAGGCCAAAGCTTTATGTAAACAAATTAAATATTTAGATAACATGGAAACCATACTAAAACAATCTGGTGGTCAATTTAAACAGTTCGACATAATTAATGTAAAACGTTCGAACGTTTAATTGTTCATTTATATAATCGCCCGATTCAGTTGCTGTTTAACTCTTTATCGGGCGTTCTAGGCGCATAATCAAAGTCAATCAATTGTTAGAGAGTATATTTCACAAGGTCACTTCGTTATATTACCCCACAATATAGTAACTAGAGCAACTGTGGTAAAACAATTTCGTTATACAGAATATTTAAAGCTAATAAAATCAATATCACGCCCATCACACGGTCAAATATATAACCATTTCGAACAAATATCCCCCTAACGGAAGAAATGGTTAACACCAAAGATAAACAACAAAACCATGCCATCGTTGCTAACGTTAAATAAACACCGTACGCTGCCTTGACAATTAGAGGGGTTTCAAAGGATACAACCACAGTAAACAACGACAAGAAAAACAACGTTGCTTTGGGGTTTAATCCATTTGTTAAGAAGCCTACTGCAAATGCTTTTCTGTCATTGAGTGTGGGTGTTGTTTGGTCTAAGGAACTAGCAGAACTTTGATTCGTAACGGGCTTTGATTGAATAGCTCCCCAACCTAAATAAAGCAAAAAACCAGATGCTAGAACAATGAGCAGATCGTATATCCAAGGTGTGCTATTTATAATTAGTCCAATACCAGCAAGCGCATAAGCCACATGAATAAGAATCGCTGTGCCTACACCCACAGAAGTAATTAACGCTGCCCTTTTGCCGTATTGAATTGAGTGTTTCATTACAATTGCAAAGTCAGGCCCCGGACTAGCAACAGCAAACAAATGAGCAATAGCAATAGTGATAAACTCAACGGAGTATTGGGACAAATCCATCATACTGATTCCTTTTTGCTGTCTTTTAATATTCCGGCAATTAATTGAATAGGATGTTTAATTTTCTGTCGCTCTGCAACATTTGGCTTAGAAAAACGTTTAACCTGACAACGACATGAAAAACCAGTGGCCAGCGCAGTGTCTTCTGGTATAGCGTTTATTGCAGCCTCCCAACTTAAGTTATAGAGGTTTTCAGACGCTTTCTGATTGGCCCGTTCATGACCAAATGTACCGGCCATTCCACAACAACCCGTACTTATTGGTTTGCTCCGAATACCTAACTTTGCAAAAATCGTTGGCCAATGTGCTGATGCATCGGCTAATAAAGACTTTTCGGTGCAATGATTAAATACCGCAAAGTCTTTGTCTGGTATGTTTAGGTCTATCTTGTGTATTTCCGATGTAAAGGCATCATTATTTAATGCCTCTGACATTAGCCATTCACCAATCAATTTTACTTTAAAGCCGATAGCCGCTTCACCTAACGCTTTGACGTATTCATCCCCGTAGACAAGAACCATTGAAGCATCTAAACCAACCATAGGTCTGTTGTATTTGCCTATGGCGTTATAAAAATTAGTTGCCTTTCTTGCTGTTTTTTCGAACTTATCTAAAAAGCCTTTAACATGCTGAGGTTTGCCATTCGCCATAAAAGGTAGAATTATTGGTACATAACCAAAGGCATCTAAAACCGTTACGGTGTCGTATAACAATTCAGACTCATAACTTGAGACAAAGGCGTCTTGCACAATAAATACAACTTTTTCTTGTTGCGCTTTGTTTAAGCTTTCAAAAGAGTTTGGAGATTTGTCGTTATAAAAATACTTCTTATCTATAATTTGTTTTGGGTGTTTGGATAACCGAGGTGCATCCACATAACCTAACGTTTTAGTAATTAAAAATTGACTCAATGGGTTATGCGTTACTGCATTAACTAATGAGGAAGCCTTTGATAACGTTGGCATCAGCTTTTCAACATTCGCAACAAGATGATCACTTAACGGTCTCATATACCGTAGGTAATAGGCTTCAATAAATTGACTTCTGAACGTAGGTACATCTACTTTTACAGGACAAGCAGAAGTACAAGCCTTACATGCTAAACATGCATCCATACTTTCTTTAACTTCATGACTAAAGTCGTAGCGGCCCATTTTTTTGGCTAAAGTATATGCTGCTTTATAAGGCAACCATAACCATTGAAGCAATGACGACTTTGTAATTGTAATGTCTTCTGATGACATATTGTTACCTTGAAGCCTTAACCATTCTCGCATTAATGTTGCTCGGCCTTTTGGAGAAAAACGGCGGTCACCACTTTCTTTGTAGGAAGGACACATAACACTATTTACATCATAGTTATAACAAAGCCCATTGCCGTTACAATTCGTGGTTTGTTCAAAATCTTGTCGAATTTGAATGGGAATTTGTTTATCAAAAGACGCCCTTTTGACACCGTCTACAGAAACAAGCGTTTCGTTACTATTTATTGGCGTACAAATTTTACCCGGATTTAATCTGTTGTTAGGATCAAACGTTGCTTTTATTTTACGGAGCTCTTTAAACAAAGTTTCACCAAAAAACTCAGGGCCATACTCACTCCGATATCCTTTTCCGTGTTCGCCCCACATTAACCCTTTATATTTTGCCGTAAGTGCCACTACTTTATCAGAGATAACACGTAACAACTTTTCTTGCTCAGGGTCCATCATGTCTAGTGCTGGCCTAACGTGCAATACACCTGCATCAACATGACCAAACATGCCATATTGTAATCCATAAGAGTCTAACAAGGCTCTAAACTCGACGATATAGTCCGCCAAGTGTTCAGGTGGAACTGCTGTGTCTTCAGCAAATGCTAAAGGCTTTTTATTCCCTTTTGTATTGCCTAATAACCCAACCGACTTTTTACGCATGCCATAAATACGGTTCATCGCCGAACGGTCATTTATAACTGTATAGCCAATAACACTACCTTCACTATTAGCAATTAGTGCATCTAGTCGGGTACATAGTGTGTTTACTTTGTTCGCTTGGTTCGCAGCATCTTCATCATTAAACTCAACAATATTGAGGCCATCTGAAATCTTTCCTTCTACAGCAGGAATTAATTCTTCTACCTCTTTCCAAACAACATCTTTTTTGGCTAAGTTAAGGACGGTGCTGTCTATTGTTTCAACCGATGTTGCGTCAGCATCCACTAAAAATGGAGAATTCCTAAGTGCAGCGTCAAAGCTATCGTAAGTAATGTTTATCATTGTTTTGTGTGAAGCAATGGGCGTTATGTTCAGCTTTGCTTCTGTTACAAATGCAAGTGTTCCTTCAGAGCCTGTAATCACCCTACTTAAGTCAAACTCGCTTAGGTCATTACTTAATACATGTTCTAAGTCATATCCTGTTAGGAATCGATTGAGGCGTGGGAACGTTTTTAATATCGTAGCTCTGTGTTCAGTACTTGTTTTTAAAACTTGCGCATAAAGTGCATTTGTCTTAGCTAAATCTTGCGCTTGAGCGATTGGCATTTTGTGCGTTTTAAGGCAGGTACCATCCACTGTTATAATGTCGAGTTCCAACACGTGATCGCTGGTTTTCCCATAGACTAAGGAGCCTTGGCCAGATGCATCCGTATTAATCATACCGCCAATGGTGGCGCGATTAGATGTGGATAAATCAGGGGCAAAGAAAAAGCCATATGGTCGTAAAAAGTCATTCAATTGATCTTTAATGACGCCAGCTTGTACACGGACCCAACGTTCTTCTACGTTTATATCTATGATGTCACGCATATGACGTGACATATCAATAACAATATACTCGGTGAGTGATTGACCATTTGTCCCTGTACCACCGCCTCTTGGAGCGAACTTTAGATTGGTAAAAGGAGTTTCATTTGCCAATAAAGTGATGGTTCGAATATCTGCAGCATTTTTAGGAAAGAGTACCGCTTGCGGTATTGCTTGATAGATACTGTTGTCAGTTGCTAACGATAACCTTGAGGAGTAACTCGTTTCTACTTCGCCTGTGTAATTACCCAATGCACCACTTTTTGTTAAGCGCGTGCAGAAGTCATAAACCGAAGGATGAAGGGTGTGTTGTTCAGATATTCTACGGATCATAAAAAGAAACTACTCAGATGGCTAAGAATTATTGATTATAACCAGTTCTAGCTTACTAAGTCTAAACTTCTTGCCTCTTTTATTACGCAAAACCAAGCATCGATGTCCATTGAGTTTGGCCTGCTAATTCCATGAATATTCGCATAATTTGCATCATTATCTGAATGACCTGCGGCTTTAAAATTTGATTGCTCCGACGCGCCCTTTTCCACTTGAACTTTCTGCGTTCTTGCATTCAACTTACGTTGAATATTTATATCTAAATTAGTCAGTACATTGTTATCAATTTTGTCACTATTATAACTAACAGGTTCTGGTGTTAAGCATTGTTGTAAACGAATATCACTGAAATTACCTTGATGAAGTTGCTCATTCTGGCGTATCGACAACGTTGGATTGTTAATACCTTTTATAGGCTTAAGTTGCGTGCCGAATATTCTTTGGAGAGATGGTTCACTGAATTTAATTTCCGTAGATGCTTGATGAAACTCATCAAACTCTGTTGCATCTTTGGTAACCATAGCCAACAGTAAATCAAAGTTTTGTCTATTTCCCTGCTCTACACTTGATTTTAAGTCAGCATAAAATTTAGATTCTCTAATGACACACTGGTCATTGGACAAAATTTCGGCTTCTTGCTGGCTGTTTATCGGATTCGGGGTCATTTAACTTCGTTATTTACTGCAATTAGCTATTATTTCGGCAGTTGATTCATTTTCTTTAATTATTTGTTTACAGATAAATTTCTTTTGATATGATGCGTCTCGTTCTGGAGGGGTTCCCGAGTGGCCAAAGGGA
>CAWUUQ010000021.1:0-7581 GCA_963925625.1 uncultured Psychrosphaera sp. | reverse complement strand
AAAGGGGGGAAGTGCAATAGACGCTGCTATCGCCGCACAACTTGTACTTACGTTAGTTGAGCCACAATCGTCTGGTATTGGCGGCGGTGCTTTTTTGCTTTATTTTGATAAAACTAAAAAGCAGTTAAGGACATTTGATGGAAGAGAAACCGCACCTTTAAAAGCGACACCAAACTTGTTCTTAAGTGCAGACGGTAAACCTATTCGTTGGATAGATGCCGTTATTGGTGGTCGTTCTGTCGGCACTCCTGGCGTGTTAAAAATGCTAAGTGACGTGCATGATCAATATGGAAAGTTAAACTGGAAAGTATTATTTGAACCAGCGATTCGATTGGCAAAGGATGGCTTTATTGTTAGCCCAAGACTAGCGTCATTAGTAGCAATGAATATGAATCCAGGTCTGAAAGTAATGCCCGACGCCAAGTCATACTTTTACCCAAATGGGTCTCCAATTAAAGTCGGTAGCATTCTAAAAAACCAACAACTTGCCGATTCATTAACATTAATCGCTGAAAATGGAGTTGCTGAGTTTTATGAAGGTGATATTGCAAAACAAATTGTGAAGGCAGTACAAAGTTCTCCCATCGCTCCTGGTATTTTATCGTTTGCAGATCTTAAGTCCTATCAGTCTGTTGAGCGGGATGCAGTCTGTGTTAATTATGACGAATATAAAGTATGCAGTATGGGACCACCAAGCTCTGGTGGAATAACAGTTTTACAAATCCTAAAGTTATTAGAACCCTTTGATCTAAAAAGCCATCCAATTGACAGTGTGCAAACCATTCATCGTTATACACAAGCTGCCAAACTAGCGTTCGCAGACAGGAATAAATACATTGCCGACAGCGATTTTATATCCGTTCCTGTTAATGAAATGTTAAGTGAGGACTATCTACTCAAACGCCATAAACTAATTAATGATGAAAGCGATCTTGGTTTTGCAACGGCTGGTACGTTTCGAACTGAAGAATTAGCCTCTAATGTTTCTATCGAGCAACCCAATACAAGTCATTTATCGATCGTTGATGCATTTGGAAATGTAGTTTCTATGACAACCAGCATTGAAATGGGGTTTGGCTCAACGGTTATGGCCGGCGGCTTTCTGTTAAATAACCAACTCACTGACTTTTCTTTACAGCCAATGTACAACGGTAAGCCTATTGCAAATAGAGTGGAAGGCGGCAAACGACCTAGAAGCTCTATGACACCCGTGGTTATATTTAAAAATGGTGAAGTATATGCAGTATTAGGTTCGCCGGGTGGTAGTCGTATTATAAATTATGTTGGTTATGCAATAGTTGGGTTATTAGAATATGGTTTAGATATGCAAACGGTTGCTGATATGGCTCGTGTTTCTAACCGAAATGGGGTTACGTCTTTAGAACAAACTCCAGAGATGGTTGTAATAAAGAGTGAATTAGAAAAGCGTGGACAAAAAGTGAAACTATTGCCTTTAACGTCAGGATTACACGGAATATTGCGAACTCCACAAGGGTGGCAAGGTGCCGCAGATCCAAGGCGTGAAGGAACGGCACAAGGTTACTAATTAAAGCGCCGATTATCTTCTGGCGTATGGGTCACCTGCTATTTTTGCAATTAACCATTCGCCATCAACTAACTCAAAGTTAACTTTTCTAAGATCATTGACTCGATCGCCATTATATTTACCTGAAAACAAAATGTTAACAGAGGTTTTATCATTAACACCTGTTTGGATCTGACTTAGGCTTCTATCAATCTTTAAATCGACTCCTTTATCAAAACGCAGATTTAGTACATAACGAGCATATCCTTTGGTTGAACCGTAGGACTTAATAATACGCGCATGTTTTTCAGTAACAAATTGAAGTGTTGTTTTTAGGTCATTGGAATTATAAATAGCGTCAAAAAAGGCGAGAGCTCGATACTCTGGCGTGTTCGGATTTGCAAATGCAGGAATGTTACCGCTTCGTTCAGAACATGCAGACAGAAAAGTAATGATAAATACAGTAAAGACAATAGTCAGTTTATTCACGTTTAAGACCTAATTAGATAAAAAAATCATTATTGAACTAGTGTAACGACAAATATACGTTTTTGAAAGGAACACGGTGTTTTGTGCTCCTCTAAGTTAAAACGAATTGGTTGTTTCTATTTCATTTCTTCTTCACTAAATTGACCCGCAAACAAAGGTGAGGTTAAATATCTCTCAGCGGAACTTGGAAATATGACGACTATGTTCTTATCTTTGTATTCGTAACGTTCTGCTAGCCTTTTGGCTGCCACTACCGCTGCACCGGACGAAATACCAGCAAGTATTCCTTCTTCTTTCATTAATCTATGGGCCATGGTCATCGCTTCTTCATTAGATACTTGTTGAACAGAGTCTATTAGTGACAAGTCTAAATTTTTTGGTATAAACCCTGCACCAATGCCTTGTATTTTATGTGGGCCAGGTTTGATTGTTGCCCCAGTCAATTGTTGAGTAATAACTGGAGAATCAGAAGGCTCCACTGCAACTGACTCGATATTTTTACCCATTTTTTCTTTAATAAAACGACTAACGCCTGTAATAGTGCCGCCAGTGCCAACACCTGCTACAAATACATCTATTTCCCCATTCATAGCGTCCCAAATTTCAGGGCCTGTAGTTTCAAAATGAATCTGCGGGTTTGCTGGATTTTCAAATTGCTGTAACAAAACATATTTTTCTGGGTTAGAAGCAACTATTTCCTTCGCTTTTGCGATGGCTCCACCCATGCCTTTTGATCCGTCAGTTAATACCAGGTTAGCTCCCAAAGCCTTTAAAAGCTTTCTGCGCTCTAAACTCATTGTTTCGGGCATTGTTAAAGTTAATTTATAGCCTTTAGAGGCAGCAACAAACGCCAAAGCGATTCCAGTATTGCCGGACGTTGGCTCGATTAATTCTTTACCCGTAGATAATAAACCAGACTGTTCAGCTTGTAATATCATGCTTGCACCAATTCGGCACTTAACACTAGATGATGGATTACGCGATTCCATTTTGGCAAAAACATTACCACCCGTTACACGATTAAGTTTAATAATAGGTGTATTGCCTATGCTCAGCGAGTTGTCCTGAAATACACGAGTCATTTAGATTCCTTAGAGGAGAATAGAGAAAAGGGACGTTAATGCCATTTAAAGTAAAAGAGAAAGGCTGTTTTATAATAATATATTCTATTTGGTTCGAAGAATGATAGACTAGCCTCAATATTTCTAATGTAAAAATAATAAAAATGGCCAAAAGACTCCCCCCTCTAAATTCACTGAAAGCTTTTGAAGCCGCCGCTCGTAACCTTAGTTTTACTAAAGCTGCCGAAGAACTTTATGTAACTCAAGCGGCTGTTAGCCACCAAATAAAGTTATTAGAAGACCATCTAAGCATTAAGCTCTTCATGCGTAGAAATAGATCGCTTTTATTAACAGAAGAAGGGCAAAGTTATTATTTGGATATTAAAGATATCTTTATAAACCTTCATGATGCAACTGAGCGCTTATTGAGTCGTGGTGCAAAAGGTGCAGTGAGTATTGCATTAACGCCAAGTTTTGCCATTCAATGGTTAGTACCAAGATTAAGTGATTTTTCACAGCATAATCCAGATATCGATATTAGAATAAAGGCACAAGATCATGATGAAAACTCATTAACGGATGATGTTGATGTAGCAATTTATTATGGCAAAGGTCAGTGGCATGGCATTCACGCCGATAAACTTCATACTGAATATTTACTGCCAGTTTGTTCTCCACTGTTGTTAAATCAAAATGAAGGGTTAAAAAGCCTAGATGACTTACGTAATTTTACTTTGTTACACGACTCGGCCCGTGGCAACTGGAAAGACTATATTAAGTCTGTTGGGTTACAGGATATTAATGTAAACCAAGGCCCTATATTTTCTCATTCTTCAATGGTCCTGCAAGCCGCTATACATGGTCAGGGTATTGCTTTAGCACATAGCGTACTAGCACAGCCAGATATCGACTCTGGTCGTCTTGTTGTCCCTTTTACACAAGCATTAATAAGTGAACGCGCATATTATTTGGTATGTCGAGACTCACAGTTAGAAAGTCCAAAAATTAAAATATTTAGGCAATGGCTTTTAAATAAAGTGAAAAAAGAATCTGAAGGACTTAAGTTTGATAAAAGTTAACCATATGGGTTTAGAACGAACGATTTATGAACCCATACCTAACAATGATGCAACTACACCAAGCTACAAAGGATTAGTTTTATTTGCCCATGGTGCTGGTGCTGGAAATAAGCACGACTTCATGGTTTATTTTGCGACAAAAATTTCGGAAGCAGGTTATAAAGTCGTTACCTTTAACTTTCCCTATATGCAACTTGCTTACGAACTTGATAAACGTCGTCCTCCTAACAAGGTTCAGGGTTTAATTGAGCATTTTCAGGCAGAAGTCGACTTAATTTTGCAGCATGAGTCACAGCCACAACCAATAGTAGTAATGGGCAAAAGTATGGGTGGGCGAATTGCGTCATTATTGGATCATACAATGTTGACTGGCATCATTGCCTTAGGTTATCCATTTTCGCCACCGGGCAAACCTGAAAAGTTAACGGAACGTACAAGCCACTTTAAAGACATAGAGTTACCAATGTTAATTGTGCAGGGCGAACGAGACTCTTTTGGTGGGAAAGAGCTTAAAAACAGCATAGGTTTACCAGCGAAGGGCCTGTTTTGTTGGTTAAGCGATGGTGATCACAGCTTTAAACCTAGAAAAAGTTCAGGAGTAACTGAAAAGGAAAGTTTTGAGTTGGCGATTAGAAATGTTATTAACTTTATCGATGACTTAACCGTAAATTAGAGCAGATTACTGGTTAACGTTACTTGGTTAAGCGTGCCTTTACTAAGCTCTTTAAACTCCGTTAATGAAAATCCTAACTGCTTAATGTTACTCGCTATACGATCATAGTTTTGGCTAATATCTCCACCAATCAAACATTCTATGTAAAACCATTCACTTACTAAGAGCAATATCACAATGTGCCTTATTGTTGTTGGCAAGGAAGAAACGGTTGCGGCCCCTTTTTTAACATCAAAAAATCCGCGAATGGTTGCTTGATACAGCTTTGGCATTTGCCAGTTCTTCAAAAGGTTCATGGTAGCTTTTTGCCATGAATTAATAGGTGTATCAGCAAATATCTGCGAAATAGAATGTATGTCTTTAAACTTTTTTAATGCACTTATGTTGATGGAAACACAAGCTGAATATCGACTTTTAGGAACTGTCATTAAGCCTTGAAATAATATTCGGGACATTAATTCACAATATTCGGGTATATCGATTCTACATAACTTAGCATAGACAAAAACAATCTGACTAAACTGTTCTTCTTTATTAATTACTTCAAAAGACCCTAAATATCGACTATCAGATTGTTGTAATTTCATTTCGCTTAAACAAACAACAGGGTAAATTTTTGTAGTTCCTAATAATGCGAGGGCATGTTTTAAATCATTAATAGGTTGTTGATTTCGATTATTTTCTTGGGCGTAACGCATAATCAACTCAGCTTTTAAGGCGTCACGATTTATGTAGTCTGTAATTAATGGATTGTTTTCAGATTGTAGTACCTTAGATGTTTCCGTTAAATTAATCAAAGGTAAGTAATTTACAGCTGAGCTACCGATAAACAATATTTTTAAGGCGCTAAATGCGTTG
The DNA here is from genome assembly GCA_963925625.1 of uncultured Psychrosphaera sp. Lineage (GTDB taxonomy): Bacteria > Pseudomonadota > Gammaproteobacteria > Enterobacterales > Alteromonadaceae > Psychrosphaera. Next base: position 1,896 of record CAWUUQ010000021.1, on the reverse strand, counting down.
TTTAACTGGTTGTGAACCGCTAAATAGTCTGTTAATTGCAACAAGTCCATTCTAGATTGAGGAACAATAATTCGTACCTTTAGATTGGTAACGTTAATTATCTCGGGTGGTAAACTAAAGTCTTTGTTTTTAAAAGATAATAATATTCTGTTTTTTATCTCAGAGGCTGAACGGTCAATTAACACAGCAAATTCACCGCTTTGTAAACGAGTCATACTTCCAAAGTCTAAGACAGGTGCTAGCTTATTGGGAACGTCGTATAAAACGTTACTAACAAAGTTTTTATTGTTTATTAATAATGGAAAATGAATAGCATGTGAAAGGGCTGATGCTGCTGTTTGTGGATTAGCGGCGGTAAGCGGACACATTAAAAAGGCACTATTAATACTTGTTAAGACTACCGATTGAGCAACCTGACTTTTGTTACTGTACTCATTTATATTTGCAAGTTGACTTAATAGTCTTAATACATCGGGGTTAGACTTTAACTCAATCTTAAGAGACTTAAAGGTAATTAGTGCGGCTTGTTTTAAACCACTTTTAAGCTGCTTTAAAAGATCTGGCTCTCTTTTAATCTGAATGACTCTAGGTGTTATGCCATAAAGTATTACTAGCGTGGTTTTTATCAGGTTTTTAGTTGCTTCAGCATTGTAATTTTTAACGGAGCTAATTAGATAACAGACGATACTCGTTTTTAAAATTACGTTATGCAAGTAACCAAGTTTATTGTGATTAAGGTTTAAAGATAACAATATAGAAGGCGTAGCAATATTCATACTCGCCATAAAGGCATCAACATAGCTGTCTACTATTACAAGCAATTCACTTGATTTGCGTTCTACAAATACAGATTTGCATAGTTCTAAATCGACAAATAACGCCGATAAGGTAGAACGGTCAAAAAGGGAAGGGTCGTTGCTATTTTCTTTTTTCAAACTTTTATAGAGTCAAATTGTTCAAAGGCTGACTTACCCCAAGCAATGAGCTTGCCATCTTTAAATAAAAGAGGCGTACATTCATCTTTTGTTGTTATGCCATCTGACTTTTGTAATACCGTTCTATAAAATAAAACTTGGTAAGTTGTACTGTCAACGATCTTCGCCTCGGTTAAATCTGGAGAGCCAAGTACCTTAATAATACTATCTTTATTGATAGGATCATCAATAGTTAATTTATTGATATATCTATTATTATAAGTTTGTCTGTCTTGCCAATTCATTTGGTCTGGCACATCTTCATACAACGAAATAACCGCGCCTGCAAAAATGACATATAAACCAAAGCCTATAATACTAAACTTAACTACTTTAGAACTCATAATAATCCTTATAAAAAAACCTTTGCCAGTATAACGACAAAGGTTTTATATACTAGAAATTAGCTAACATAAAAATGTAACTAATTTTAACAACAGGAATTTCTAATGCCTTAAGATTTTATCTTGTAACAAGGTTCATAAACACTGCCCGGCAGTTTCATTCGACCTTGAGCGACAAATGCTCGTAGCAACTTATCCATTTTATCCATTAACTCTTTGTCGCCTGACAGTGTAAACGGACCCTTTTCTTTAACAGCTAATAAACCTTCTTCTTTTATATTTCCGGCAACAATACCTGAAAATGCACGGCGAAGGTTTGCCGCTAAATCTTCAACAGGCTGATTAAGGTGTAAATTTAATTCCGCCATGTTTTCGTGCGTTGGATCAAAACTTTGTTGGAATTTATCCGCTATTTTAAGTGTCCAACTAAACTGATACGCGTCACCAATAGTTTTACGGTGAACTCGTAAAGGCTCCATTTGTGACTTTACTAACGTAGCGACTGCAACAGCATCGTCGGTAATTATTGTTAGTAGGTCACGCGCTTTTTTGCCTAATACACTTTCAACAAAATCAGC
>CAWUUQ010000020.1:0-6989 GCA_963925625.1 uncultured Psychrosphaera sp. | reverse complement strand
TGCGGGCTCGAATGGATATCTTAAATTACACGGCCATGTTGGCAATAGTTTTCAGTTAACCGACGGTCAATTCGGTTTTGTTATTGAAGCATTAAACAGCCAAGCTGATGGATTTAAAAAGATTGATTTTACCGAGCGCTCTTTATTTGACCAAAATAGTGGTTTTGACAAGAATGACGTAATGGCAAAAGTAAACTACCTCAACCAACTTTCACTTTTTGGTCATGACTTTGATCAGTCATTCGAGTTAAAACTAGCCTTATCTGATGAATTATCCAATGAAACATATATGGGCCTTACTGATAGTGACTTTACCACTTCACCTTATCGCCGTTATGCTGCAAGCCAAGCCGGTAAAATGGAATGGCAACATGAGCAAACGCAGATTACGCATCGTTTATCAAAGACAAACTTTAATCTAACTACCCGTTTATATAACAATAATTTTGAGCGAGCATGGCGCAAAGTAAATGGTTTCCAACAAACAGGAAACGCGGGTACAGACCGAACGTTACAGGAAATAATCGCCGATCCAAATGAAGGTTATAACCAAGACTATTACTTAATTCTGTCTGGCCAGAAAGACTCAGAGCAACGTTATGAGCAACTGGTGGTTGGTACAAACGACCGAGCTTATAACTCAAAAGGAATTCAAAGCGATGTAAACTGGACGATGCCCCTTGCTGATTTCCAAAATTTAATCAGCGCTGGCGTTCGAATTCATCAAGATCGTATTGACCGTGATCACTTTGAACAAAATTACCTGATGCAACAAGGTACGTTAACACCTGACCAATTGGGTCCTAGATTTACGACGGTGGATTATGAACAAACCGATGCCCTTTCTGTTTACCTTTCAAATACGTTAACCATCGACAATTTGGCTGTTACCTTTGGTGGTCGTGGTGAAATTTTATCTAGCCGTTATCAAAACGAAGCCGAAAGCAAAGAAGATGACTGGTTAGAAAAAGACACCAAGGTATGGTTATACAGTGCTTCGGCGTTTTATACACTAAACGAAAAAATGGGCCTTTTTACCGGTGTTCATGATGGTTTTGTGCCAACAAGTCCAAAACAAGCGGTACAGGTTAAACCTGAAAAGAGCGTTAACTATGAGCTCGGATTCCGTTATAACGACCAGCAAACTCAAATTGAATCGGTATTGTTTTTTAATGACTTTGGAAATTTAAAAGAAAGCTGTTCTTTTTCAACGTCAGCTTCATGCACAAATGCATCACTGTTAGATCAAGAATATAACGGTGGCGAAGTAGACGTAACAGGCCTTGAGTTAAATATTCAACGTCGCGAATATGTTTCAGATGAGTTTGATATGCCGTGGTCAATTACATATACAAGAACAGACTCTAAGTTTAAAAACGACTTTAATTCAACATTTGAAATGTGGGGCAATGTTACTGCTGGTGACCCAGTTCCTTATTTACCAAAGCAACAACTGACCTTAAACATTGGTTTAGAAAGCAGTGATTGGCAAATCAATTTACTTGTAAAATACGTAGACGAAATGCCTGAGGCTGCTGGCGAAGACGTTGCTCTATCTGGATTATTTACGGATAAATATACGGTGTTAGATTTGTCTGCTAGTTATGACATTTCACTGTCTAGTACAATTTATCTTAAAATAGATAACATTACAGACGAAGTGGCGTTGGTCAGTCGACGACCTTTTGGTGCACGACCAAGCAAACCTCAACAAGCCTTTTTGGGCTATAAATATAGCTTTTAACTATTATGGTTGCGGCAGGTGTATTTGAAATCGATTGGCTAAGCAGTGCCAGTCAAACACTATTGCACTTATGGCAAAGTATTAGTAATCACATTAGTAGCCCCAATAAGCGATTTTTTTGGGGTTATTTACTATCAACCGTTGTTCTGATGGTGGTTGTTTACCGAATTGAATATTTACGAACAGGAACTTGGAGCTGGCGACATGCCTTTGGCAAAAAAGTCTGGTTGCATCAATCGTCAATACTTGATGGTAAAATTTGGTTCATAAACCTATTTATTAAAATTTGGATTATTACGCCCTTACTCTTTACGGTTGCGCCTATTGCCATTGGCACTCATAACTTTTTACAATCTGTTTTGAGCACTTTAACTGCCTTATTTTACTTCTGGTTTGAACCATCTCAAATGCATTCTTTTAATCTGGAAAACTCTCCTGAGTGGGTCGTGTTATCAACGTTCACTGTTCTACTTTTTTTGCTAGACGACTTCACTCGGTTTTTATTGCATTGGTTGATGCATAGAGTCCCATTCTTGTGGTCATTTCATAAACTTCATCATAGTGCTGAAGTCTTAACGCCTGTAACTGTTTATCGTACGCACCCTATAGAAAGCTTTTTATATGCAGCAAGACTTTTAACCGTAAACGGAATTGTAATAGGCGTGGGTGTTTTTGTATTCAGTTCAAGCCTAAAGTTTTATGACATTGCTGGCGCCAATATTGGCGTGTTTTTATTTAATATGATGGGTTCTAACCTGCGTCATTCACAAGTATTTTTGAGTTGGGGAAGTCGTTTAGAATCATGGCTAATTTCACCAGCACAGCATCAAATTCATCATAGTATTGCAAGCGAACATAGAGATAAAAACTTCGGAACTGCATTAGCCGTTTGGGATCGATGTTTCGGCACATTAGTAAAAGCGCAGTCGATTAAGACACCAAATGAACTCACCTTTGGCGTCAAAAACTATCAACCTTCCTCATTATTAGAAGCTTATATTCCCGCGTTATCTCGTGGTAAACAATAAGTTGTTACAAATCATGTTTGCTCTTGAAACTAAACGTTAAATAATTATAAATACTCTATTAAGTTTTTACTCAAATGTGCATTCAAATATGCGCTTAAGTCACGTATTAAAACTTCTCAAACTAAAACGTTATTAAGGACCCGTTATGTTTAAAAAATTACTTGCTAGTGTTGGTATCGGCAGTGCAAAAGTTGATACATTCATATTGACCGAACACCTAGAACCAGGTGCTGATTGTGATATTCAGGTTGTCATTAAAGCTAGTGATTCCGTAGAACAAGATATTAATGGTTTAGCGCTTACTTTATGTACTGCTGCAAAGTCTGAAAAAGAAATGGGTGATAGTGAAGTAACTATCAACGAAACGGTCGTGTTGGGTCGTTGGGAAATGAGTGCGCATGACTTAGGCCTTAAAAATGGCATTCTAGTGCCTGGACAAACATTAGAATTTGACATGACCATTACCTTACATCCAGAAACGCCTGTTACTGATATTGAGAACAGCACTTCAAAAGTATGGCTTTCAACGGGTCTAGATATTGACAAAGGGTTAGACAGTTCCGACAAAGATTACATGGCGATTCAACCTACTGAATTACAAATTAATGCTTTAAAGGCAATGGCCGATATGGGTTATACACTCTTTAAAGTTGATGTTGAAAAAGGACGTGTGCAAGGCCAAGGTTTTGCGTCCCAAGTAAATTGTTACCAAGAGTTTGAGTTCCGCCGCTCTAGTGGTTTATTTTCTAAAAGCGAAGTTGAATTAACGTTTGTGAGCAATGGTGAACACATTGGCTTGTTGCTTGAAAAAGATCGCTTTTTAGGTGGTGATGCCTATTATAGCCAAATCGTTCGAAACGACGCTAATTTCCAATCCGTTAAGTCTGTTTTGGAACAGTGGTTATAACTTTGTGCAAATAGAATACTTCATGTACATTGGACGTACGCTATAGCTTTAGCGATATGGAAAGTAGAATAATAATAATATTAGGAAGTTAGGTAGTTATGCGCTTTATAAACCAATCAATTGCTCGCCAGCTTATATTCTGGACGGTATTACCTCTGTTTGTTTTGTCTTTAATTGTTGGTGCTATCCATGTCGAAGGCGTAAAACAAGAAACCATAAAAAGAGTTGAACGCGGCATAAACGATATTGTTGAAACCAATGCCCTGAAAATAAAAAGTTTTTTTGAAGCCAAGGGGCAAGTTGTACATAGCATCTTTGCTAGTCCGCAAGTTATTGATTGGTTTACTAATTACAACGACAGAGGTGGAGACTTATCAAATGACAAGGAATATGCAGAAGTTGTTCGTTATTTTAAATACTTTTCTGACCATGACTCCACCATTAAAAGCGTCTATTTTGGTTCTGCCAATACCTTTGAATACTTTGATTTAGTTGGCCGTTACAACGACCTTACTTATTATACTAACAAACGTCCATGGTGGCCTGAGGCTATTAACAAAGGCAAATTATATGTGTCAGACCCTGCCGTTGATGCCAATGACGGTTCTATTAATGCAACGGTCAAAACCCCTATTTTTGGCAAAAACAAGAAATTCCTGGGAATTGCCGGTGTGGATATTCTGGTCACTACCATTGGTGAAGAGCTGTTAAGCGAAATTAAATATGAAGAGGAAGGGTTTGCGTTTTTAGTAACGGATGAAGGAAAATTGGTTTATTTTCCACGTTTTAGTGATGACTTCCCTCCAGGCTCTTTAGTTCAAGATGTTGATCGTCAATTCAGAGACACTGACGGTTTTAAGACTCTCAGTGAGTTCATCACTTCAGACTCTACTGGCAAGTCTTCTGTAGTTTGGAATAACAAGAAACATAGGGTGTTATTTACTTCTATTGAAAGTGATTACCCTTCAATGCGCTGGCGTCTTGGGTTTATAGTGCCAAACACTGTAATTGATAAACCCGTAAGTGCGGCAATTCAGGCAAGTATTTTTAATATTGTGGTAGCAATGCTAATTTTATGTGGACTGGTATTCTTAGTAACAAAACCTATCATCAAACCAATCACCAACCTCGTTGATACAATGAAAGATATTTCACAGGGTGACGGTGACTTAACTAAACGCATTGATGATTCTAGAAAAGATGAAATAGGTGTGCTTGCTGCAGAGTTCAATCGGTTTATTTCTAAAATCCAAGGGTTGGTTAAAGAGTCTATTGAAATTTCAGAGCACGTTCACAATCGTTCTGAAGTAGTAGAAAGAACTTCAAATGAAATCATTAAGTTGGTTGATAAAGAGAAAAGTGAAATAGTGCAAGTCGCTAGCGCATCAGAGGAACTTGCTTATACCAGTGAACAAATGGCTCAAAACACTTCGCAAGCAATGACACACGCAGCGCTAGCTGAAAATAAGGTTGTAGATGGCGCAAAGGTCGTGCACAGTGCAATCACCGACATTACTGCACTTTCTAATAACGTATTAAGCGCCGCTGATGTTGTTCGAGTGTTACGTCAAGACTCTGAGAATGTGGGTGAAGTGTTAGATGTTATTCGTACCATTGCAGAACAAACCAATCTGTTGGCTCTAAATGCTGCAATTGAAGCAGCAAGAGCTGGCGAACAAGGTAGAGGTTTTGCTGTTGTTGCCGATGAAGTAAGAACATTAGCGAGTCGCACACAAGAGTCTACGGCTAATATTCAAAATATCATTGAAGGCTTACGTAGTAGCGCGTCAAAAGCAGAAAACGTGATGGAAGAAAGCCGAGAGTATGCTGAACGTAGTATTAGTCAAACTCAAATGATTGATGAAACATTAAAAGAAATCACAGTGGCGATTCATGAGATTCAACAACAAACTGAGTCCATTTCACAAGCAAGTAAAGAGCAAACGGATACCGCACACTCAGTTTCTAAAAACGTTGGTAAATTAAAGTCATTAGCCGATGAGTCCGTTACTGAAACCCAAGGTGCAACGGAATCGATTCATGACCTGCTAGTTGCTTCAGACCAGTTAGCATCAGTAATGAAACAATTTAAAGTGTAGGCCTACTAATAACTTGATTAGAACGAAACGTGAATATCGTTATTGTTTAATTAAATGCGCCTCATTTAAAGTAAAAGGGCTGTTTAGAACAGTCCTTTTTTGTTCAATCGTTATATGTATAAGGCGAATGTTGAGGCTTAAAGTTTAAAGTTTAAATGCACCCCAGCCCAGTTTTGGTTTGAGTTCGCCCTAGAGCCCAAGGCCGACAATTCTTGAGAGATTATGTCGCCCCCAATATTCTGTTCGACAATGCCCATTAGTCTTATTTTAGACGAAACAATATAATTAATAGATGTACCTATCGCGGCATGATTAAAACCGTTATGTTCAGCATTTGCATAACCAAAATCAAAGGCTAGCTTAATATACGGCTGCAGTGAAATTTTATCGTTTATTGAGTATTCTGCTCGACCACCAAACTCTACATATGAGCCATTCGCTTCTGTGCTATAAACAAAGTCTGCAAATGGAGTTAGGCCAAATTTTGTATTTGCTAAACTAAAGCCTGCACTCATTTCATTGTCATATGCATCATCTTCAAAAAACTCTAGTCTTGTATATGCAACATAATAGTCGAATTGTAGTCCCTTTGGCGCAGAACTGTTTGAATAGCTGCTAGCGAACTCAATGCTGAGATTAAGCTCGTCATAATCAACATTATTTGAAGTTGCGTTACCATATACCGAGTTAACACTCCATAAATCATCTAATGCTGTGGAAAAGCTCAACCATGTAATCCCACCTGATGCTAAGTTATTCCGGCCTTCAGATACATACTTAGAATGGTAGCTTAAGTCTAACTCTGAGGCGTTTAGCGCAGAAGAAAAACCAGTTGCTCCAACTAAAACGGCAATGGAGATTAGACTTAAAGGTTTTGAAAAATTGGTTGTTACAGCGTTAAAACTCATTATGTTCCTTAATTATCTTCAATACTCGGAAGTATACTGTATTACTTACTTTTTAGATCATTGCGATTACTAAGTGCTTTTATTGCTCTTGCTGATCATCAAATATGTCTTCTATACGCGTAGAGAACAATCTCGCGGCTTTAAATGCCAAAGGTAAACTAGGATCAAACTTACCTTTTTCGATGGCGTTAATGGTTTGTCTAGAAACATCAAGTTTCTCTGCGAGGTCAGCTTGAGTCCAATCTCGTTCTGCACGCAATACTTTTAATCTATTTTTCATGAATACTTCCTAGTGCCCACTGC
>CAWUUQ010000019.1:0-7831 GCA_963925625.1 uncultured Psychrosphaera sp. | reverse complement strand
TGAAACTAAAAAAGTAAAACCAATTATCAAAAAAACAAAGGCACTAGAATAAATACGAATATTTATTGCTGATTTTTTTGATGTTAATAGATAAAAGGCGGCAACTGCCACCATTAAGATAATCGCTTGTAATCCAAACTCGCCAATAACGGGTGCTAATGAATTGAGCGGGCTGCTAGTTTGACTGTAGCCTAACGACAACCAAGGGAAGCCAGTGAGTAATACTCCGCGAAGATATTCACTTACCAACCAAAATAACGGCAAAGACCAAAGACCCAATGTAGGCTTAAATCGAATTGTCAGCCAGCTAGCAAATGCAGGAAACAACGAAAGGTAAAGAACTAACAATGCCATCACAAAAATTGAGGCTATCAGCGGCAAGCCACCAAAGTCAGCAATTGCCACATGAACCCAACTTATGCCAGCACCAAACCAACCAATGCCATACCAAAATCCATATTTGGCTGCTTGTTTAGGTGAAGATGATTTTGAAAGACTTAAAACCAGTGCTGTTATGGTGAAGAACGGTATCCACCATAACTCATAAGGAGCAAAGGCCAAGGTATTGGCCAATCCAGAGATAATTAACAAAATGGGTAAAAAGCGCTTTAGCATTGATGCATCCATGCGGCTAATTAAGTTCATTTATACTTTTGGAACTTTCTTTTTAGGTAAAGTAACCATTAGTTGCTGAATTCGACGAGTGTCAGAAGACTGAACTTTAAACTTAAACTTTTTAATTATTACTTCTTCGCCTTTTTCTGGCATGTGGCCAAATTCATGTAGAACGATACCACCAATGGTATCCGCTTCTTCTTCATCAAAATGGGTGCCGAAAAACTCATTAAAGTCGTCAAGAGCCGTTAACGCTTGAACCATATAAACATGTTTTGATACTTTTCTGATGTTATCTGATTGATTCGTTTCAGAATCAAACTCATCTTCAATTTCACCAACAATAAGTTCTAATATGTCTTCAATGGTAACTAGACCAGAAACACCACCGTATTCATCAACAACAATCGCCATGTGATAACGGTTTAAACGAAACTCTCTTAATAGCGTATCTACACGTTTACTTTCCGGGACAATAACAATAGGACGAATAAGCGATTGTAATTCAATCTCTTGCTCTCTATCGATAAGTAACTTCAGTAAATCCTTGGCAAGTAATATACCTTGTACATGATCTTTATCTTCAGTAACTACCGGAAAACGGGAGTGACCAGATTCGATCATCAACGGGATAAACTTTTCAGGAGAGTCTGATAAATCCAACGTGATCATTTGAGAACGAGGTATCATGATGTCTCTGATCCTTAGATCAGCGATTTCCATAACGCCATCAATCATATTTTTAGTATTAAGATCGATAAGGTCATTTTGCGCCGCAACATCAATGATGTTTGATACGTCTTCTTTGCTTTTCGGTTCATCAGTAAACAGTTGGCCTAACTTTTCCATCCAGCCTTTGTTTGAAGAACCGTTGCTACTATGTGGGTTGTCTTCGCTCATTCTAGTCAGAATGTTCCTTTATTAATTAAAATACAACTTAGCCATTTTTAGTGATTTTCACGCAAAATGTCAACGAGATAATGCTTATTTAGTAATCAGTTTCTATTCTTCGATCAGATATGGGTTCGAAAACCCCATTTCATTTAGTATTTCTATCTCTAGATTTTCCATTTCATCTGCATCAGCATCTTCAATGTGATCGTAACCTAAAAGATGGAGACAACCATGAAGCAACATATGTGCCCAGTGTGCCTCTTTTGTCTTATTTTGTTCAAGCGCTTCACGATTAACCACTTGGCAACAAATAACTAAATCACCCAATAAAGGCATCTCTATGTGAGATGGGGCTTCAAATGGAAATGACAAGACGTTGGTTGATTTATCTTTGCCACGGTACTGTTTATTAAGTTGTTGGCTTTCTGCTTCGTCTACAATTCTTACGGTTAGTTCAGAAGTTTCTTTAAATTGCGGTAATACCGCCTCTAACCAGGCCTGGCATTGTTGTTCAGTCGGAATATCTTTATCGTCAGTAGCGAGTTGATAATCAAGTTCAACGGCCATCTGAAATATCCTTTAAGGCTGCTTCACGTAATGCTTTTTCTTGGGCGGCTTTTTCTTTTGCTAATCGTTCGCGCTCTTCTTGTTCTAACCTATTTTTATCTTCGTATTCTTCATACGCCATGACAACTTTAGCGACAACAGGGTGACGTACCACATCGCCTGCTTGGAAAAAGTTAAAACTAATGTCGTCAACATGGCTTAAAATATCAATAGACTGGCGCAGACCAGATTTAGCGCCACGAGGCAAATCGACTTGGGTGATGTCTCCGGTAATAACCGCTTTGGAATTAAAACCAATACGAGTTAAGAACATTTTCATTTGCTCAACCGTTGTATTTTGGCTTTCATCTAAGATTATAAACGCGTCATTTAATGTTCTACCACGCATGTAAGCCAAAGGTGCAACTTCAATAACGTTACGTTCGATAAGACGTTCTACTTTTTCAAAACCTAACATTTCAAATAAAGCGTCATAAAGCGGACGTAAATATGGGTCAATCTTTTGGCTTAAATCACCAGGTAAAAAACCTAACTTTTCACCTGCTTCAACCGCAGGTCTTGTTAAGAGAATTCGACGAACTTCTTGGCGCTCTAGAGCATCAACAGCACAGGCAACGGCAAGATAAGTTTTACCCGTTCCCGCTGGTCCAATCCCAAATGTTATATCATGGTTGAGCACGTTTTTAACGTACTGAACTTGGTTTTGGTTACGAGGTTTTATATTGCCTTTTCGGGTGCGAATAATAATTTCACTGTCATAACCTTCGATGTCTTGTTCTAAAACCCGACGCTCTTGCAGTGCCATATGTACGGTTTCTGGTGAAAGCTCAGCGGCCTTTACTTTATTCTTTTCTTTAGGGTTTGGCTGAGTTTCAATATAGAGGTCTTTTAAAACGTTTTCAGCGGCAGCGACATTTGCAGGGTTGCCAACGATTGTAAATTTATTACCTTGGTAGTTAATTTCTACCCCAAGTCGACGCTCAATGTGTTTTAAATTATCGTCGTAAGGACCAATAAGAGAGGCCAAACGGTCTTTATCCGCTGGTTCAAGAAACAATTCCACGTTGGTTAGTTTTTTAGGCAATTTAAATCGTACCCCTTTTTAATTAAATGTTAGCCGGTGAGTCAACACCGGCTTTAAACGTTATGGTGCGAATGTAGCCACACCTAGTTCATCAGTATTCGTTTGACGTTTAGCTAAAATTTCAGAAGGTGCAACTTCTTGACGCAAGCCCATCTCATTTTCGCCACGAATAAACTCGCCACGTAATGAATTAGTATAAACGTCTACAATTTTAACATCGGCAAATCCACCAATTAAAGTATGTGGACCAACAAAGTTAACTACACGGTTATTCTCAGTACGGCCACGAAGCTCCATTGGATTCTTTATTGAAGGACCTTCAACTAAAATTCGTTGCTCTGTATCAACCATACTACGTGAAATTTGCATAGCTTGGTGCGTAATTAAGTTCTGTAATTGATACAAGCGTTGTTTCTTTTCGTCTTCAGATACATCGTCTGGCAGATCAGCTGCAGGCGTACCAGGACGAGCACTATAGATAAAACTAAAGCTATGGTCGTAACCAACATCTTCAATTAACTTAATTGTTTTTGCGTGGTCATCGGCGGTTTCACCTGGAAAACCAATGATAAAATCTGAGCTCATGCTGATATTCGGACGCACTTTACGAAGTTTGCGAATTTGAGACTTATACTCAATCGCCGTATGGCCACGTTTCATTTGCGTTAGAATGCGATCAGAACCAGATTGAACAGGCAAATGTAAATGATCAACAAGCTCTGGAATATCGTTATAGGCTTCAATGATATCGTCGGTAAACTCAACAGGGTGAGATGTGGTATATCGAATTCGGTCTATGCCATCAATCGAGGCCACTAAACGTAACAGTTCACTAAAGTGACATATGTCGCCATCGTGTGTTGCACCACGGAAAGCATTAACGTTTTGTCCAAGCAAGTTAACTTCACGTACACCTTGTTCAGCTAGCTGAGCAACTTCAAATAATACGTCGTCTACAGGGCGAGAAACTTCTTCACCACGTGTATATGGTACTACACAGAATGTGCAATACTTGCTACAACCTTCCATGATAGAAACAAATGAACTTGGGCCATCAACCGTTGGTTGTGGTAATCGGTCAAACTTTTCAATCTCTGGGAATGAAATATCAATTACAGACTTACCCTCGCCCGATTGAATTTGACCAATCATTTCTGGCAAGCGGTGTAATGTTTGTGGACCAAAGACGATGTCTACGTATGGCGCACGTTCACGGATATGTTGTCCTTCTTGTGAAGCAACACAACCACCAACACCAATGATTAAACCTGGCTTTTTAGCTTTCAGGTTTTTCCAACGGCCAAGCTGATGGAATACTTTTTCTTGCGCTTTTTCACGAATAGAACAAGTATTTAAAAGAATAACGTCAGCATCTTCAGCTTGTTCGGTAAACTCATATCCATGACTGTCATCCAATAAGTCCGCCATTTTTTGCGAGTCATACTCGTTCATTTGGCAGCCCCAGGTTTTAATATGTAGTTTTTTAGTCATTCTTCTCTCGTAATTCGTAAGGAAAAAATTTATTTCAAAAGGCCGCGTATTTTACAGGGAAAAAACCGATACGGGAAGGCAATTAAGAAGACTATCGGTAACAAGTTTTGTAATTTGTAAATTATTGCAGGCAAAGCCCTTGGTGTTATTACGGTTTCTGGCATAATGACGGAGCAATTTTTGTGTAAATTAAGTATTGTAAGTTAACCGCCTTGTTCGCTAAAAGAGACAAATAATGAATTTCTTAGACCCCAACACCGCACAATTAGATCAACAACACTTTGATGTGATAATAGTGGGCGGAGGCATGGTAGGAGCATCATTGGCCGCGGGATTTGAGCAGCAGGGAAAGAAGGTTTTGGTGGTTGAGTCCTATCAACCAGAACCTGAAATTTTAAATGAAGCACCATTACGAGTGTCGGCGGTTAATCGATTTAGTGAAAACTGGTTAAAGTCCGTTGCATGCTGGGAGCAAATACATACCACAAACAAATGCCAGTTTAATCGATTGGCAACTTGGGAGCAGGGCACTCCAGTAGTTGAATTTAGCGCCACAGAAATAGGTGAAAGTCATCTCGGTTTTTTAGTACGTAATGAAGCCTTACAATTGGCTGCATATGAACAATTATTAAAACGTCAGGTAAATGTACTTTTTGGTGCGAAACTTAAAACACTTTCGCAAACCAACAACCAAGTAACAATGACATTGTTTTATGGGTCGTCCGGCGCGACAAAAGAATTTATCTTAACTGCCGGGTTAGTAATAGGTGCTGATGGTGCAAATAGTGCAGTAAGAGCTTTGGCTAATATTGGTAGCACTGGCTGGAATTACCAACAACGTTGTTTTAGCCTTACTCTAAAAACTGATTTTGAAACGCAAGACATCACTTGGCAACAGTTTCAACCTTCTGGGCCCAAAGCCTTTCTTCCATTAAACAACGGTTATGCATGTTTAATTTGGTACGACAATCCCAAAACAATCAAACAACTTGAATCCTTACCTTTAGCTCAATTAAAAGAACAAGTGTTGCAAGTTTTCCCAGCATTACCGGGCGACTTTGAAATTGTTAAAACGGCGTCATTTCCTTTAACCAGAAGACAAGCCAATCAATATTTTAACAACAGAGTGGTGTTGGTCGGCGATGCTGCTCATGCAATAAATCCTCTTGCGGGGCAAGGTGTTAATTTAGGTTATAAAGATAATGCTGAATTACTGAAATTGTTAGAAGACGTAAATCTAAACGAGATTGACTCTAACGAAAATGATTTTGAAGGCAAAGGCTTGGCAGAGGCTGCGCGATTAAGAAAAAGACTAGCGAAATATCAGCTCAAGCGAAAGGCCGATAGTTTAGTTATGTCCAGTGTTATGGATGGCTTTTACCAAATGTTTTCAAACGAGAAGTCTGTACATTCATTAATTAGAAAAAGTGCGTTAAATATTGTAAACAGCCTTCCGCTTGTAAAAAAAACAGTGTTAAAAAAAGCCTTAGGCTTTTAAAAATTTGCACTCAAGTATAAAACAATATTCTTTTTAGATGCTTGGTTTATGTCAAAGTTATCACTTGCTGGATAAAGTGGTAAACCTACAATGTTTTCAACGACTCTAATATCAGAAAGTCTTATCTGTCCGGTGCCATATTTATAATACGCACCAACTGATAATGGAAACCCAAACTTATTTGTATTAAACGAAATACTATACCCTAGCATATTGATATGTTCTGCTCGTTGATAGGGAAGTGAAAGATCTATTTTCCCATTTGAATTATCAGTAAATATACCAAATCTAATTAGGTTGTTGCTGTTTAATCTATAGGTTGCACCAAGGGAATAGTTTGTAACGCTTTCAATGTCTCTTGTGATTGGCGGGTGAAAATCATTCACAGAATATTCATCAACATCGACATTAGAATAGTAATCAATATCAAAACTGAAATTTACCCTTTCAAATTGCATCGATACGCCGGTAGATACATTTGTTGCATACTCTTGTTTTTTTGTCCCAGTTATTTCACCCACACTAGAAGCTGTTACATGAGGCGGTAATGGTGTAAATGACGACAAATTGATTTGGTGTACGGCACTGAAGTTCCGGCTTAACGAGACGTCCTGAGACGCTTTTAAGCCCCAACTAAACTGTTGCCCCTTATACAATATGCCAATTTGGGGACTCACAATGACATTTTCGTCTTTTAAACGTCTTGTCGCATTAAATCCGCTTGTTAACGTCATGCTTTGGTTCGGAATAGACAAACTAATACCAGAACCTTGTACCGTTTCAAATTGTTTGTACTTAACAATTAACGCGCCACCAAAAGACCATGTATCAGTCATGTTGACTGCGGTACCAATGCCAAGTTCATAAGAAGCATTATCTAGATCTATATTGCCAAATTCAGTTTGTGTGCCGATTACTGAACCGCTTGGGTCTAAAAATGGAGTTTCAACCTTTGAGAAATTTCGTTCAGTTGACAGGTCTGAAACAGCAAAAACTAAACTCCAATGCCAGCGGTCTGTATTTTTACCTGTGCCCAAAAAACTAGGCACGATAGAAAATGAAGAACGAGCAAAGTCTGCATCATTTGAAAAGACATCTTCAAAATTAGACTCTTCCCAGGCAAATGTGCTTAGTGAAGCCGAATTATTTAGTTTGGCGCGAGACAAACCTGCGGGATTATAAAATACCGCAGACATATCATCGGCAATACTGGTAAACGCACCACCTAAACCTATGGCCTTGGTGCCAATTAGAATGTTTTTATAATGATATTCATCAGCCTGTACATAGGAAACGTTAATAAATGAAAATAATACAAACGTTATAAAACCAACGCGGCTTATAAGACTGATGTTAGTAAGAGAAGGTTTAGTGCTCACAATTAACCTTGATGAATTAATCTTAATTAATCAAAGTCTAAGCTAATTTGACATAGAGGCAAATGTTTTACAAAAGAAAAAGCCTCGCTAGTGCGAGGCTTTAAAGGTGGCTGGAGTACCAGGATTTGAACCTGGGAATGGCGAGATCAAAACCCGCTGCCTTACCGCTTGGCGATACTCCAACAATAAGTGGCTGGGATACCAGGATTTGAACCTGGGAATGGCGAGATCAAAACCCGCTGCCTTACCGCTTGGCGATATCCCAACAAAACTGTGCATGTTTAACCATGACTAAAGATGGTG
>CAWUUQ010000018.1:0-9512 GCA_963925625.1 uncultured Psychrosphaera sp. | reverse complement strand
GCTTTTATTAAGAAAAAAATGGAAGCAAAGCATATCCCCGGACTGCAATTAGCCGTTATCCAAAATGGAAAGTTGGTTAAACTCTCTAACTACGGACACTTGGACATTGAAAAGGGAATGGAAGTACAAACAGACACGCTTTTTCCTATTAACTCAATGACGAAGGCTTTTACGGGCACGCTAATTGTCAAGCTAGCATCACTAAATAAGTTAGTTTTAAAAGATCCAATTGGAAAGCATTTAGAGAATTTGCCAAGTACATGGCAATCAATAACCATTGAACAAATTTTATCACATACCTCTGGGTTACCCAGTATATTGACGGGCAATGTCATTGAGCTAGTAGGAGATGGGAGTGATGCAAGCGCTTGGGAAGAAGTAAAGAAACTGCCATTGCAAGGAGAGCCTGAATTAGCGTTCAACTACAATCAAACCGGATATGTAATTTTAGGAAAAATAATTGAGAAGTATTCGGGTAAAAGTTTTAGCAAAACCTTAAAAGAACTTCTCTTAGAAATAGAAATGACGGTTACAGCAAAAAATAGCTTTGGGATGCCCGTTGCTCAGCAATATTTTTATTCTAAAAATCGCCACCAGAGCATGGAGTTAAATTTTCCACCTATCTTGTGGTCTGCCGCAGGTATGTCCTCTAATGCACAAGAGCTAGCTAAATTCGTGCTAGCACTTCAATCACATAAAATTCTCGATGCAACATACTTAAACTCTTTATGGGCACCTCATATATTGAGAGACGGCAACACCGCGGGTTTTAATGCTAAAGAAAATGGTTATGCTGCTGGTTGGCAGGTGATTGCTAGAAAATCAAATTCCGCAGTTAGCTCCAGTGGAGGTAATGCCGTAACTCTAATAATTTATCCTGAAGACAATTTATCTATAATTGTTCTCACCAATTTGTTGGGAAGTTTACCAATAGAGTTTGTTGATGAAATTGCAGCGTTTTATCATTGATATCTTCTTATCGCTATTAGCTGCTGTTTGTAAATGAAATACAAACGGCAGTGATGAATAAAGTGCCTATTAAAACCATTGAAAAATTCTCTGCTTTCGGCTCAAATAGTCATTTAGCTATTCAGTCTTATCTTTAAACTCACACAAGTCTTCAATCATACAAGCACCGCATTTAGGCTTCCGGGCAACACAAACATAACGTCCGTGCAAAATAAGCCAGTGGTGCACGTCTAACTTAAATTCTTTTGGAATGACTTTAAGCAGTTTTTGTTCAACGTCATCGACGGTTTTACCCATCGCGAGCTTGGTACGATTAGAAACACGGTAGATATGCGTGTCAACAGCGATGGTGGGCCAACCGAAAGCAGTGTTTAACACCACGTTTGCAGTTTTACGTCCAACGCCTGGTAACGCTTCTAATGCGGCTCTGTCTTCAGGGACTTCTGAACCATGTAATTCAATTAACATCTTGCAGGTTTTTATGGTGTTTTCTGCTTTGGAGTTAAATAGGCCGATGGTTTTTATATATTCTTTTAGGCCGTCTACACCCAACGCCAAAATAGCTTCGGGGGTATTTGCCACTGGGTACAGTTTGCGGGTCGCTTTATTAACGCTAACGTCGGTGGCTTGCGCGCTAAGCAAAACAGCAATTAGCAACTCAAAAGGTGTTGTAAATTCCAGTTCCGTAGTTGGATTTGGATTGTCATCTCGTAGGCGAGTTAGGATTTCGTGACGTTTTTGTTTATTCATTATGATTGCTTTAATTAGTTAACGGTCGTTACACGTGCTCGTTCAACTTTGTGTTGTTCTTTTGCGGCATTTTTTGAAGCCTGCCTGTTATCAATAACATTTTTTAAAGCGATAATAAAACCCATGCCGATAAAAGCACCAGGAGGCAATATAGCGAGCAAAAATTGCTGTTCAAACTCAAAGATCTGAATGGTCATGTCGGTTGCCCAACTGCCGAATAACAAATGAGCTCCGTCAAATAACGTGCCTTGACCAATAATTTCTCGTGCGCCACCTAGTAGTAACAAAACAGCAGTAAAACCGATGCCCATCATTAAACCATCTAACGCTGACTCTAAAGGCCCATTTTTTGAGGCAAAAGCTTCGGCTCGTCCAATAATGGCGCAATTAGTCACGATTAATGGAATAAAAATACCTAACGAGACATATAGACCAAATGTATAAGCGTTCATCAATAACTGAATAATTGTCACAAATGAAGCGATGATCATTATAAAAACGGGGATACGAATTTCTTTTGTCACCCATTGTTTTACTAGTGAAACGGTTAAGTTGGAAACAACCAAGACGGCTAACGTCGCCAAACTTAAACCAAGCGCATTTATAAAGGTGTTAGTAACGGCTAACAAAGGACACAAGCCAAGTAACTGAACTAAAGCAGGGTTATTTGTCCACAAACCAGACCGAATAATTTCTTTCCAATCACTTGTCATTATTTTGCCCCTTTGGTGACTCTATTGGCGAGCATTCATTCGGCTTTGCAAACACTTCATCGAATAAAGCAGTGGTATAGAACACGCTTTCACGTAATTGGTTAACAATGGCTCGTGGCGTTATAGTGGCACCGGTGAATTGATCAAATCGCCCACCGTCCTTTTTAACATACCACTTAGGATCATCCTTTGATTCTACCTGAAGACCATTAAAACTAAGTATCCAATCGGACTTACGTTTCTCAATTTTGTCGCCTAAGCCTGGCGTTTCTTGGTGGGCGATAGAACGCACACCTTGAACCTGACCTTGTTTGTTCATCGCAACGATCAGCTCAATACGGCCGTTGTAACCTTGTTGCGTTTGCGTTTGAAATACAATGGCATAAGGCTCATTGTTCAAAGTGGCTCGGTAAACAGGTACAGGGTCATGGCTGCCCGTGATATTAAAATCGGTTACATAAGTACAGTTATAAAGAGGATTATTATCAAACTTTGCTGGGACTAAAACCTGAGTTAGCTTTCTAAGTACGTCTTGCTGTTTTTGTTCTTCAATAATTGGCGCAGTAAACATATGAGTTAATGCTACTAATAACGTACAAACAGCGGCAAAAGCAGTAAGCAAAAGCGCATTCTTTTTTGTGACGTCTAAGGCTTGTTTATCCATTTTCATTTTTTCATGCCTTTATGGCCATAAACAGTGGGTTGGGTGTAATGGTCGATTAACGGAACGCACATATTAGCGAGCAACACAGCAAAGGCAACTCCATCAGGGTAACCGCCCCATTGACGAATGATAAAAACTAATGCACCAATCAAAGCACCAAATAACAATCGACCTTTAGGTGTTGTAGAAGCGCTGACAGGGTCGGTAGCAATAAAAAATGCGCCCAGCATTGTTGCACCAGTAAATAAATGATGAACCGCTGGGTAGGTTTTGTCTGGAGAAGCAAGTGATGCTAAAAATGCCAATACCAAAATAGTAGAGATCATGGCGACGGGAATATGCCAACGAATAACGCCCATTCGAAGTAACCATAAACCACCAAGCAAGTACCCTAAATTAACCCACTGCGATCCCATACCACCATATTCACCGTAGATATCAAAGTCTAGAATTTCTGAAGCTGTTAATTGTTGCGCTAATGAGGTATTAAATTGGTCAAGCGGTGTAGCCATCGTCGTGCCATCAATAAACATCTTTAGTTGAGATGTACTGTAACCTTCGGTACTAAAACCACTGAAAATCACAAACACTGCGTCAGTTAATGACATTGAGTGCATTAAAAGTGGTTGAATAGGCTGCCAATTTGTCATGGCAACAGGAAATGAAATTAACAAGACAACATATCCAGCCATCGCCGGATTAAAGAGGTTAAAGCCTAAACCGCCATAAAGTTGTTTAACAATAATGATTGCAAAGGCAACGCCAATAACGCTAATCCACCAAGGTGCTAATGGCGGAATACTTAGGGCTAACAACAATCCCGTTAAAAGGGCCGAACCGTCACCTAAGGTTCTGCGAATAGGCTTTTCTCGTAAACTTAATATGATGGCTTCGCTGACTAATGCTACAACAATACACAATACTAATTGAATTAAACTGCCCCAGCCAAAGAAGTAAATCTGCGCTAAAAAGCCAGGTATCGTTGCATAACAAACCATTCTCATAACTTGGTTGGTTGTCATGCCCATTGCACCGTGAGGCGAGCTTTTGAAAAGACTAGAAAACATAGTAATTAATCACTCTTCGCTTTTTTAGCTTTGGCCTTGGCAATTGCCGCAGCGATTTTTTGTTTACGTAGTTCATCGGCAGAAGGAGTTGCTTGTTCTGAACTTTGAGATTCCGGTTGTTCTTTATTTTCAGAAGTAGGCTTTTCTTTCGCTAGAGTCTCGGCTTCAGGCGCGGCGTCAGTTGATTGACTAGATTCTTGCGAACTCGCTTTTTTGGCTTTTGCTCTAGCAATGGCTTCAGCTACTTTGGCCTTGCGAGCTGCGGCGGCATCTTCTTCCACTGTCGCAGGTACACTCGCGTTTGACTCTTCAGCTTTTGCCGCTTTTTTCGCTTTTGCTCGAGCTAACGCTGCAGCTATTTTATCTTTCGCGCTGGTATCTTTTTGCAAGGCTTGGGCGCGCTTTTCAGCGGAGGCTTTATGTTTCGCCAAACGAGCTTCTTTTTCACGTTCTAAACGTTCTTGTCTTTGTTCAAAACGGACTTTTGCTTTATCAGATTTAATTTTTTCTTGTTGTGCTTCACGTATTTCTGCTTTGCTCGTTCGATAATATTGCACAAGCGGAATTTGACTTGGACAAACATAAGCACAAGCACCGCATTCAATACAATCAAATAAATTATAGTCTTCTAATTTTTCATGATCTTTAGCCTTTGAAAACCATTGAAGTTGCTGAGGCAATAGCTCAGCAGGGCAAGCGTCAGCACATAAACCACAACGAATGCAGGCTTGTTCTACACCTTGTTCAGGTAATTTATAAGCCGATGGTGCAAGAATACAGTTTGTTGTTTTTATAACAGGCATAGCCGCATCTAATACAGCAAAACCCATCATTGGGCCGCCCATTATGACACGCTGATCCTTTTCTGGATTAAATCCGGCATGTAACAACAATTCTGAAACAGGAGTACCTAATAACGCCCAAACATTTTGAGATGCAGAAACGCGATCACCAGTGATGGTAACAACACGTTTAGTTAAAGGTAAACCATCGATGATAGCCTCTTTAACGGCATAGGCAGTGCCTACGTTTTGCATCACAATTCCTAAGTCAGCAGGAATAGAACCACTTGGAACTTGTTCACCCGTTAACAACTGAATAAGTTGTTTTTCACCGCCAGAAGGGTATTTAGTTGGTACTACTTTGACTTTAAATCCTTCAATTCCTTCACAAGCTTTTTTAATTGACTCGATGGCTTCAGGTTTATTGTCTTCAATGGCAATGACACAGATTTTGCTCTGCAGAACATGTTGTAAAATTTGGCCGCCCGTGATGATGTCGTGCGCAAACTCTCTCATTAAAACATCATCAGAGGTTATATACGGCTCACATTCAACACCATTTAAAATTAAAACGTCGATTGGTTTTGCAGAGTTGACTTTTATATGAGTTGGAAAACCCGCTCCGCCCATGCCACTTAAGCCCATTTTTTTGATTTGGGTCGCTAATGTTAAGCGGTCTTCTGAAGCCCATTTTTTAATAGGTTGTGCAGAGATTGTTTTTTGGTTGTCTGAACGTTCAATAACAATGGTAAGTTCAGGCTTGGCAGAAGCGTGTGCAGAAACATGAGGCTCAATAGCAACTACTTTGCCAGCGACAGGAGCGTGAACAGGAACGGTCATTGCTAAGTTAGCATCGGTCAACGCTTGATTCCCAAGTACATCATCACCAACGTTAACTAAAATGTCATCGGTAGAGCCTATGTGTTGTTTAATAGGAACATAATAGCGCTGACATGAAGGAAGATCATTAATCGCAGTTTGATTAGAAAGAGACTTTTGTTCAGGCGGATGAATGCCTCCAGGAAACTCCCAGATCTTATCTTGTTTAATTTGTTCTAATAAACTTAATTCAGATTGCAAAATTTAACCTACTTCTACGAAAGATTTTTGATTGGAATAAGCGGTTCTTTCCATTTCCAATGCGACGTTGGTTGTTGCACTGGTACCATATCAATACAGTCCACAGGACATGGCTCAACGCATAAATCACAACCCGTACACTCATCAACAATAACGGTATGCATCACTTTTGATGCACCAACGATGGCATCTACAGGACATGCTTGAATACACTTAGTGCAGCCTATACATTCATCTTCTCTTATATAAGCTACTTTTTTAACGTCTTCTTCACCATGCGCGGCATCAAGAGGTTTTGCATCAACCCCCATTAAATCTGCGATATTTTTGATAGTTGCTTCGCCGCCAGGAGGGCACTTGTTTATTTCATCACCGTTGGCAATGGCTTCTGCATAAGGTTTACAGCCTGGATAACCACATTGACCACATTGAGTTTGCGGTAACAAGTCATTTAATTGATCAACAAGCGGGTCTGCTTCAACTTTGAAACGTACCGACGCATAACCTAACACTGCGCCAAAAATAACGGCAAGTATTACAAGAGCTAATAGGGCATATAGAATTATTTGCATTAGAACGACACCAACCCAGCAAAACCAAGAAATGCTAAAGACATTAATCCCGCGGTTATCATCGCAATTGCAGAACCTTTAAAAGGTGATGGAACATCTGCAACGGCAATACGTTCGCGCATCGCTGCAAATAACACTAATACCAATGAAAAGCCAACAGCGGCACCAAATCCATATACGATAGATTGGGCGAAGTTGTGCTCTGCATTTACATTGAGTAATGCAACACCTAAAACAGCACAGTTGGTCGTGATTAGTGGTAAGAATATACCGAGCAATCGATATAGTTTCGGGCTTGTTTTATGGACCACCATTTCGGTAAATTGAACAACAACTGCAATCACTAAAATGAAGGAAATGGTACGAAGGAACTCTAAGTCTAAAGGCTGAAGGATATAGGCATTAATTAAATAACTGCTCATAGAAGCAAGTGTCAAAACAAACGTTGTTGCCATCGCCATGCCCATTGCCGTTTCAATTTTACTGGAAACACCCATAAAAGGGCACAAGCCTAGGAACTTAACTAGAACAAAGTTGTTTACAAATACTGTACTGATTAAAAGAAGAAAAAATTCAGTCATTAGTTTCAGCTATTATTTTTAAGTGGAGATATTATCTCGTTTTATATTGTATTTAACAACATACGAATTGTATGGGTATTGCTATTTAAAACAAAAAAGCGTCCTATTGACGCCTTTTTAACTATGTTAAGAACGGTGTTGTTTACAAAGGTCCTGGTTTACCAATGTAATAGCCTTGACAGCCATCAACAAAGAGCTTCTCAAGAACATGTTTCTCTTCTTGTGTTTCAACACATTCTGCTAAAACGTTAACACCAATTCTATGCGAAAGATCAACAATCATTCGGATAAAGTACTGATTGTTTTTCTCATCTTCTATATCGCGAGTATAACTTCCGTCTAGCTTAATAAAGTCAGGTTTAAGTTCTTGGAAGAATTTAAAGGAAGTAATGCCAACACCAAACTTCTCAACCGTCACTCTTGCACCAGCACGGTGAATCATATCGATAAAACGACGGCTCGAATTAATGTTTTGTTGTAACCCAAATTCAGAAATTTCGAAAACAAGCTTGGTTGCAATATTAGACTCTTTTAATAATCGTCTTTCTAACCAAATCATAAATTGATCGTTGTGTGCAGACGCTGGAGTAATATTAATACCGAAAAATTTATCTGCTAAGTTTTTGGTTTTTATTAAATTAAATACTTTTTCAATGATCATTCGATCAATATCTACAACTCGATTCAGTTTTTCAGCCATCGCTAAGAATGAAGCGGTAGGAAGCACCTGTCCATCTTCGGCTTTAAAGCGTGAATAAACTTCTGTATAAGCTTTTGAGCCTCTATTGGCTGCGTTAATCGGTTGGAATAAAAGGTTAACATTACCCTTGGCAATAACTTCATCAATAATATGACGCCAGTTTTGGTTTCCAAAGGCAGACGTTGCGCTTTGTGAAAGGTTAGACTCTTTATGAATATGCCAAGCATTAACGTGTTTTGTTTGTGCCAGACTTATTGCCGTATCCGCGGATGCTAACAATTCACCAAGCGGCTTTTCTTTGCTGTAACTGACAATACCCATACTACCGATAGCAGGTAACTCTGCAGAACGCATAAATTCGTTTAAGCGAGAGTGAATATTCTGTGCCATTGAATCGGCTTCTTTAATAGTAATGTTAGGAATAATAAGACCAAAGTCAGAACCATTTAAACGATAAACTTTACCACCATTGTATGTATTAGTGACTTTCTCAAGAATCGCAGAGAGGCCTTTTATGTACTTGTCACCTTCTTGATAACCTTTTGATTGGTTAATATGCTGTAGTTCGGTGGCTCTTAACAACGCTAATACACCAAATGGGTTAGGCTTCTCTGAATTGGTAATCTCACCTTCAAAAAATTCAACAAATCGAGTTCTATTAGGTAGGTTTGTTAAACTGTCTTTAAAGGCTTCTGATTTTAACTCGCTCGCAGACTTTTCAAACTCAACCATTGTATTATTAACAAATTTGCTTAATTTTTTTAGTGATGCGATAGCTGAACCAAATTGCAGTGGGAACTTATTAAACACATTAGAATCTGAAATATTTTTACTTTTTATAAAATCATTAACCACGTTTGCGATTAGATCTGAGGTGTTTACAAATGAAACTTTTACAAAGGCTTGAAATAAACCAAAGCTTATTAAAGAAAATATAATCGGTAATAACATTAATCCGATAAAGACATCTAACAAAGGAGCAAGAATCGTTTCATAATTTGAATGGAATTTGATTATTAACGTTCCACCATTTGCAGACACAGTGCGAGGCTCTGTATATAAATCTGCCTGGGCTAACAATTTAGCAACAAAAGGGCGATCGCTAGTAGGTGTACTAAAACTATATAATTGATTACCGCTTTGGTCATTAAATAATAATAATTCTAGGTCAAGAGACTCTTTTAACTGTTTGGATAACGCTTTTTCATCACCCGTTGTATTATTGTCTGCGAGAACTTGTACTAATTTAGCGTTATCTATTTGTTGTTGTTCTAACAATGATGAGGTCATTACTAGTCCAATAAAGACCAAGACAAGCCCAATAAATAGACCACTTACTAATTGAATTAAAAGCAGATTTCTCAGCTTATTCATGTTTGCTCCTAGGCTGCAAAAACACTAATTTGAATCACATTTTTATATATTTTTTTGTATATGCAATTCAATGATCACTAATAGATCTATTAAATCAGAAAAGTTTAGTTAAATAAACAATTTAGAGAAGGAATAAATGAATGAAATTTTGGTACGTAGAGTATAGAACAATAGCGCTTTTGAGCTAAGTAATTGGCTCCCCCTCCCCGACTCGAACGGGGGACCTGCGGATTAACAGTCCGTCGCTCTAACCAACTGAG
>CAWUUQ010000017.1:0-3661 GCA_963925625.1 uncultured Psychrosphaera sp. | reverse complement strand
TTAGAACCTGATACGTAATAAACCCTGCATCATGCAATTGATATTTGGTGGCTTTTTTAAGTCGGTTAAGATGAAAGACATTAGGCTTAGTAAGATGCGCACGACAATATTTAGAAAAGTCACAAGGGTAAGGATTAGAGCAATGCATGCCAATTCCGATCTCAGGTTCGTCTTCGAGCTTTGGAATGACAGCTAATTCTTTTGCACGGTCAGCCAACACATCGGCCCTTTCAATTGCATCATGGGTAATGTCTTTTATGGTAAATAGCTGGCTTACATCTAACTCGGTATCAAACACATATTTATTGTTCACATGAATGATATTAATACTGGCAATGTTTAAGGTATTTCGAACGGCCGCGTACTGAATGGCTGCATCTTTAATGTATGCGTTTTTGACCTTGGTTGAGCCTTTTACTTCGTAAATATGCCAGCCTTCATCATCGTTATGTAGAATGTCGACGCTTGCAAAAATACCTTTGTCGATAAATGTGGCTTCATAGATTGTGTGCTCACCATTTTCAATAAGATCACGGGTTAACGTCGCCATTGAGCCAAGTCCATTTTTACTAAATGAGACCTGTTGGCCGCCAGGAAAAAGTTGTGTCGCAAGCTCACCAACTGTAGCGCCTTGCTCAAAATTGCCTTGAACTTTCTCCGGCGTTTTCCTTAGTTCGGGTTTATTCTTTAATAACCATAGAGACTTTTCGCACTGAAGGCCTCGCATGATTTGAGACTTACTCAACATCGGTGTTGAACCCGTTATATCTCTCTAAATCTAGTCCTAATACGTACATTACTTCTCCTTGTTTGTCCCTGAAATAGTCTAGTGTTTTTCTATAAATTACAAGTCTATAGATAACAACGACATTTTGTGTCGTTAGTTAAATGTTATGCGAATTATTTGTTGTCTCTTGTCAGTATTTGTTAAAAGGGCAATGGCTAAAGTTCGCAATTGTTGGATTGTATAAAGTAATTAATCCATCAATAAACGAATAAACGCCAGTTTGAACAACTAGGTTTTGGCCACTTTTTTGAAAGTCATTTATTTGCCGAACAAAATCAGTGTCTAGCTGTGGGCGCTGACTAAACAGCAGCTCAATAGTGAAAGGTTCAAATACATTATCCACTTGGGCGATGACAGCCATTTCACCAAAATTCGTGTATTGAATCAGGTTGTGAGTGGTAGTGTGATTGTGAGTTAGATAATGAACATTTCCATCTAAATACGGATGATGTCTAGTCCTAATTGTTCTCTCCGTATATTCAACTATTTTGCACTCAAAATTATCCGCCAACATATTCGCTATTCCGCCTCCTGGTTTAATGCAATTCCAGCATGGGCTTTTTTCAAAACGCGCTGCTTTATATAAGCTGGTCCAATCAATTTAATGTTCTGCAATTGAGTCAATAACCAATTCTCTAGCTCGATGGTGTGCGGCAAGGTTAATGTTACCTTAGTCCATGTTTCATCGATGTCGGTCAACAC
Source organism: uncultured Psychrosphaera sp. (assembly GCA_963925625.1). Classification (GTDB taxonomy): domain Bacteria; phylum Pseudomonadota; class Gammaproteobacteria; order Enterobacterales; family Alteromonadaceae; genus Psychrosphaera. The sequence goes on along the minus strand of CAWUUQ010000017.1, from coordinate 2,172 downwards.
TTGTGATGCGTCAAGCGTGCTTTCTTGGAGAAGTTTTTTTACATAACCTTTGGCGTGAAACTGAAGATTAATTTTATTGTCTGATAACAAAACGGCAGCAATCTGATCTCGAACGTATTTCTCCATATCAAATGTAGTAGTGAACTTATCAGAACTCATTTCTAGATATTTAATGCGATGAACAAGCAAGGAGCGTGCTTCATCAAAGCCATCGTATAGCGCAACTAAAACAAGTTTTTTGTCTCGAATAACAACACCAACGGGTTTAATTTTATATTGTTTAGACTTGTCGCCATATTCAATCACCAACCAACGTTTTTGCATTAGCGCTTCATAAACCTTGTCTATCATTGCCTGATCAACATGGCTTGGCGTTGGCGATAACGACGCCGGCATTGCTTGTACTAAGCTTGGCCACTCAGAGGCGTTTGCATGATTTTCTAAGACATCGTCAGATTTGGCGAACAATGCATTTAATTTTTCGAAAGAGGCGCTAGGAAGAAACAGTTTTAGATGCTTTTGAACCAACTTTAGTGACAGGGCTTCATCTGGACTTAAAGCGGGAATAAACTGATGCTTAGAGTCATAAGCGAATGACCATTTATAACCCTCTGGTGATTCACCAAAAGTTAAGCCGACTATGTCAGTTAAAGCCATTAAATCACGTTCAACAGTACGCTTTGAAACCCCTGCGTCTATTGATTCTAAATGCATACACACGTCTTTTGAAAGAATAAATCGAGGATAAACCGGAACCACCTTTAACATTTCTAAAGTGCGATGAAGTGTTGATATTGTTTTTGCAGGCATGATAATTCCTTCTAGCTGTTAAAAACCCAAGCTGTTAGTGGACTAAGTTGTTAGAGGCCTAAGCTACTGAAGGTCTGGTAATGAGGATCTGCTTTCCAGGTAACTTTACAGTCCGTTAAGTCAAAAAACTCTTTGAGAGCTTTTTTATTCGCATCATTAAACAAGGTTCGATCCATAAAAACGGTCGCTCGGTTATTCGACTTGGAATACACCACTCGGCCTCTTGGTTGTTCTTGATATTCACTAGCACTCAGCTCTTTAAACCTCGGTAGGAAGATACGATTTTGTTCCCACTCAGATATGTGTTGGAATGGACTGTCATACATGCCCATGGAGTCTTCACTCAACAAAGAGACGTCAACTGACTTTGCAATAAGGTTGTGGTTATAAAACCAAAATATACCAACTTTGATGATCGCGCTCCTGTGATTAACTTGTATTACGTCTTTTGTTGAGTCCATTGAAGACTCTCAGATGATTAATTCGTCTATTTTTTCTAATTGTATTTATGTCAGCGACATATTGTGTCGCTCGTTTAATTAAAGTACATGATAAATAGGAGAGAGTGAACATGTTAAAAATAAAATTATCGTCAAAAGAGTTCGCGATTATGCGAATTAAACACCTGAATGAGCAGTTTCTTGCGAAAACCCAAACGCAAACCCAAACCCAAACCCAAACCCAAACTCAAACACCATACACGGAATTTGAACTTGAATATGTTTGTGAATATTGCCGAGAGCAATACCGTGAACATTTATCGGATGGTGAATTGAGCACCTATGATCACAGTCATTGGGAAATTACTGACGAGCAATATCGTCGATTTAAAGACTCGGGCTATTTCGATTTAATGTTAAGGCTATTATCTGATTTGATGGATTTATTTGAGTCTGATATCCAGCAGTCACAATTACAAATGTTCTCAACAAAAACACTTGAAGAAGACACGAACAACCTGAAAATTCGAATCGCGATTTCTGAGCGAAATGTAGTAATTGAACTGGATGGTTCGTTGATAAAGACTTCAAAAAATGGCTGAATATTTAGCCGAAGAAGAATGACTCCGGAGGATGCGCCTACGGGTAAATTAAAGCACAGAAGTTAATCAAACTTTCTTTTTTTATCGTGAATATATCCTGAAGAATAGTATTTTTTGCTTATGCCTTTGTGCACAGAGGCCATTAATGAGTCTTTCAATCCGTTAATTAAATTAGCTTCTTGCGAGTCCTTAATAAAATCTCGGATAACGTCCGCGTATTGCTCAATTAACTGCTCAGGTTTTTCGATTTTGTATTTATTTCCTAATTTAATTAATTGAGTTCTATCAGGAAATTGTTTGCTTCCGTCAAGCTTTAGCGC
>CAWUUQ010000016.1:0-5922 GCA_963925625.1 uncultured Psychrosphaera sp. | reverse complement strand
CTTGTTGAGTAATTAGTTCTAAGATATCTGTACGCTCAACCGGTAAGAATAAACCACGTGGTAAATTCATACGTACTTCACGTTTGATTACATCTGCGTCTCTTTCTAATTTAGAAATTTGCGCGCGAAGTTCAGCCGCTTCAGTCCAGTTTTCATTACAAACCGCTTTAAAAAACGGTGTTAATAATTCAGCTGCTGCATGTACTGTATTAATGTGTTGCTCAAGTGCCTTTAGTGGCGACTTAGCAAATACACCTAAAATTGAGTGACTAGCCATAACTAACCCTTATTTAATGGCAAAAAAAACCGACAACACGTTGCAGGTTTAAAATGATTTTTTATAGTTTACTGTTATTGACGAATAATGATAGTCAATGAAATCAGTAAGGTCATTATATGACACATTTGTGACAGTTATGTTACAAAGATGACAAAAGTCGTTTACTAGGTCAAATTATGACCTTTGTTGTTTCGAGAAATAACTATTTATAGCCACCGAATATGAATTGGTGTGATGAAATGTTATTTCATATCAAAAGTTTAAAGTATGTTTTGTTTGATGTCTGATTGTGACGTATGTCTTACATCTTTGCCTTTAACAAAATAAATAATGTATTCCGATATGTTCTGACAGCGATCGCCAATGCGTTCTAACGAGCGAACCGACCAAATAACATCCATCACTTTAGGAATAGAACGAGGGTCTTCCATCATATATGTCATTAACTGACGAGTAATAGCTTCATATTCTTTATCTAGTGCTTTGTCAGCAGTATGTACTTTAAACGCAGCATTAACATCCATGCGAGCAAATGCGTCAAGTACATCATGCAACATGGCAAGGGCTTTGCGACCCATGTTATCCATCGAAACTAAAAACTCTTGTTGAGCTTTGTTAAATGACTCTAATGCAACATGAGCAATACGTTCTGCTTCATCGCCAATACGCTCTAAATCTGTGATGGTTTTGATAATAGCCAATACTAAGCGGAGATCAGACGCAGCAGGCTGCCGTTTTGCGATAATTCGCGTGCAGGCTTCATCAATTTGAACTTCCATTTTATTCACTTGATAATCCGTTTCTAAGACACGACGCGCTAAGGCTTGATCCGCCGTATTCACAGAGTTTAATGCATTGGTTAACTGTTGCTCCACTAACCCGCCCATTTTTAGAACGTCATTACGGATCTGTTCAAGCTCGTCATTAAATTGGCCTGAGATGTGTCTATTTAAGTTCATTTCCATAAACGTTGTCCTTTCTTAACTAACGTTAGCCGTATCGACCAGTTATATAATCTTCAGTCTTCTTCATTCTAGGCGTTGTAAATAGCGCATTGGTATCGGAATGTTCTATCAATTTACCCATATACATAAAGGCCGTTTGATCCGAAACTCGAGCCGCCTGCTGCATGTTATGTGTAACGATAACAACGGTATACTTGTCCTTCAATTCCGTAATCAACTCTTCAATCGTTAACGTGGAAATGGGGTCAAGTGCTGACGTCGGCTCATCCAGTAATAATACTTCAGGTTCAATTGCAATAGCACGAGCAATTACCAAACGTTGCTGCTGACCACCTGAAAGACCTAAGGCACTATCATGTAGCCTATCTTTTACTTCGTTCCATAACGCGGCATTGGTTAGTGCTTTTTGTACCACTTCATCAAGAATGCGGCGATCATTTATACCTTGTAATCTTAAGCCATAAACGACATTTTCATAAATTGTCTTTGGAAATGGGTTAGGGCGCTGAAATACCATGCCTACTTTGCGGCGCAATGAAGCAACATCAACAGACTTGTCATAAATGTTTTGGTCATGTAATAAAATCTCACCATTTATTTTACAACTATCAACTAAATCGTTCATTCGATTAATGCAACGCAACAAAGTTGACTTACCGCAACCAGAAGGGCCGATAAAAGCCGTAACTTGGCCTTTTGGAATAACCATGCTGATATTTTCTAACGCCTGTTTTTCACCATAAAATAGATTTAAGTTTTTAATCTCAAGAGCAACTTGCTCCGGTGTCATGTTATTTAAATCGACCGTTGAAGACGACTTATTACTCATATCTGGTGTTACAGAAATCATCCGATAACCTCTTGTTTAACTAAACTGATTAATTAATCTGTTTGACTAGGACGTTTAAAATTTTTCAATTTAAGACCTATTCAAATACGTCTTAAAACGAACGACGACTTCGAAAATCAAACATTAATGTTCTAGCGACTTATATTTTTCTCGTAAATGATTACGAATGCCTATTGCCGTAATATTTAACGCAACAATGACCGACACTAATAAAAATGATGTTGCATAAACAAGCGGGCGAGCCGCTTCTACATTAGGACTCTGAAAACCAACATCATAAATATGAAAACCTAAGTGCATAAATTTTCTATCTAAGTGAACAAACGGGAAGTTGGCATCGATGGGTAATGTAGGTGCCATCTTAACTACGCCAACCAACATTAACGGCGCGACTTCACCGGCGGCACGGGCTACGGCTAATATTAAACCGGTCATAATTGCAGGAGAGGCCATTGGAATGACAATTCGCCAAATGGTTTCTGCTTTAGTTGCACCTAATGCCAATGAACCTTGTCTCAAAGAACCAGGAATGCGAGATAAACCTTCTTCTGTTGAAACGATTACAACGGGCAGCGTTAATATAGCAAGGGTTAATGCCGACCAAATAACGCCAGGGGTTCCAAATGTCGGGCCTGGTAATGCTTCAGGGTAAAATAACTGATCAATTGAACCACCTAACATATAGACAAAAAAACCTAAACCAAATACACCGTAAACAATAGAAGGCACACCCGCTAGATTTATAACCGAGATTCGGATGATCTTTGTTATGGCATTGTTTGCGGCATATTCATGTAAATAAATGGCAGCAATTACACCAAAAGGGGTAACGATAACCGCCATTAACAGCACCATAAAAACAGTACCAAATATGGCTGGAAAAACGCCTCCTTCGGTATTAGCTTCTCTAGGATCATCAGATACAAATTTACCAAGTTGTTTGCCATATTGGACAAGCTTTTGTAAAAAGGTCATATCATTAGGAAAAGAAACATCTAATACATAATAGATAGGCAAGGTAACCAATTCACCACGCATGTCTTTGACAACTACAGAGTCTCGGCGTGCCTCTTCACGATAAGCAAAGAGCTGTTTTTCATACTCTATATAATTGGCTTGTAACGTTTCACGTTGTTCTTTTAACTCTAATAATGCTGCAGGTGTAAGCTCGTTGTTTAGTTCTAATTTACGTTGTTTTAAACGCAATCGTTCTAATTCATAGTTGATGGAACCTATTTCATCATTCTGTAAATCAAAGGCTTTGTCATTAAGCGCTACGGCACGGTCTATGGCTTCAAATAGGACAGTGTTTTTATTTTTCGTTATTGTGTTGCCATCAACGATAACTGAGTCAACAAACCCGTAAAAATTGCCATTTTTACTACGTTCAAAAACAGCCATGCCTGAAGGAGTCGACTGCTCAATTATTTCAGGGCCAAGAATCCACTGAAAATCTAAGTCTACATATTCACGGTTTCCGGTTTTAATTAAAAAACGCTCAACGGTTTCTCCCTGAAGTTTTTCAAACTCAATGCCAGAGGTTAATAAACGTTGAGTAGGTACTTTTTCCGCATCATAAATTTCACCGATAACTGTGCGTTGTTCATTAAACGAATTCGTTATTTCAAATTGGTGTATTTCAGAAGGCCAAAAAAAAGACAAGCCTCGAGATGCAATTAATAGCAGCAGTCCTAGTACAGAAAGTAGACTGATACTGACTGCTCCAGCTGTCATCCAAACCCATGGTGCACCTGATTTAAACCATAACTTCATTTTAAGTCTCCAATTTCCTTGAGGTGCTAATTAAAGTGAACTGTACTTTTCACGAAGGCGCTGACGAACAAATTCCGCTATCGTGTTAAATACAAAGGTAAAAATAAACAGAACAAAGGCCGCTAAGAATAAGATTCGATAATGAGAGCTTCCCACTTCAGACTCCGGCATTTCAACCGCTATATTAGCGCTTAAGGTTCTCATGCCTTGGAATATGCTCCAGTCCATAATTGGCGTATTGCCGGTAGCCATTAATACAATCATGGTTTCACCAACAGCACGACCTAGGCCCATCATGATGGCAGAAAAAATTCCAGGACTAGCAGTAAGTAAAACGACTTTTACTAAGGTTTGCCATTGAGTGGCACCTAACGCGAGTGAACCACTAGACAGCGTTTTAGGAACACTGAAAACTGCATCTTCTGCAATTGAGAATATGGTAGGAATCACGGCAAACCCCATTGCGATACCAACAATAAGAGAATTACGTTGGTCAAAGGTGATGCCAAGCTCATTAGTAATGTATAAACGGGTGTTTCCATCAAATAACCACTCTTCAACAAGTGGGCTCATTTCAAAAGAAAAATACCCAACACCAGCGATAATCGGCAGCAGTAGAATGGAGTCCCATCCTGTTGGCATTCTATTTCTTAGTTTTTGTGGAATGTTATGCCACGCAAAGGCAGTAACAAAAATAGCGACGGGCAGAAGAATAATTAATAAGATGACAGCAGGAAGTTTTTCTTCAATGATTGGCGCCAACCATAAACCAGCTAAAAAGCCTAGAATTACGGTAGGTAACGCTTCCATAATCTCGACAGTGGGTTTTACAAATTTGCGTACACTAGGTGCCATAAAATACGCGGTATATATTGCCGCTGCCAAGCCAATTGGCACAGCGAATAACATCGCGTACATGGCGGCTTTTAATGTCCCAAAGGTAATAGGCACTAAACTAAACTTTGATTCAAAGTCATCACTCGCTGATGATGATTGCCAAACATACCCAGCATCAGGGTAACCTTCATACCAAACTTCTTGCCATAAGCCAGACCAAGTCACTTCAGGATGTTCGTTTTGAATATTTAAAACGTGCAATGCATCATCCGACAATACAACAAACGCATTGGAACGAGGCGAAAACTGAACATCGATCGTCCTGTTGGTGACTCCGTTTGTGTTCTGGATTGAGGGTAAAACACCTTGCCAAAGTTCAGCATCAGAAGTGGTATGAAATACTTTTATGTTTTTGTCGGAAGCGGCAATAAAAGTACGACGGTAATATTCTGGATAAATTGCAGTAATAGGCGTGGAACCAAAGGTAAACTCACGAACCTGTACAAAGTCACGTCCTGTTTTACTGTTCGTTTCAAACCATTGGTAGATTAATCCGTCGCTATAACCCAACATTAACGAGTTTGCACCCGCTAATAACTTAGCCGTTGTTAATCTGTTTCCAGAGCGGCTTATGTTTTTTGTATAAAGTAATTCAACTTCGCCTCCAAACCGGCTGTTTGCAACATATAATTCATTTTTTGTAATAATAAATATTCTTGACGCATCCGGTGATATTAGTAACTGATCTATTTTGCCTTCAACAAAGGTCAGTTCAGTTTGTTCTACTTGCCACTCAATTTCTTCGGTTAGCATATTTTCTTCGCCCTCAAAACGGGCAAACCAAACGTCGTTGTTTTGTAATTGATATAACACACCAATTGCACTCTCTTCTTCAGCAAAAACAAATTGCTGAACGGTATAACCTTCATCATCAAAAAGAGCTGGTAACGGGGATTCGCCAAAAGGTCGCTGGACAATTGGGGTTAAGGAACGTTGGTTATTGGCAAAGTCGACTTTAAAAAATGGTTTAATAATAGATAATTCAGCATCTTCGTTAATAAATCCAAATAAGGACTTATGAGGCGCCGTTGCTGACATGGCCGTTATATCGCCAGCGATATCCGTTGAAATAGTGGAAAGCAGCCGACTTGAATCTTGTCCTTTCACAGAATAAAAATCGACGACGCCGGTTTCAGTTACTGCATAAGCAATTTCTG
>CAWUUQ010000015.1:0-3188 GCA_963925625.1 uncultured Psychrosphaera sp. | reverse complement strand
GAAATATCTAGAAGCAGTTAGCAAAATTAAAATTTTAAGAGACGGTTAAATACACATGATAGATTTAGAACAAATAAGTGACGACGCACAAGCCTATTTTGATGGATTTGTAGTATCCGGTACAGACGACGAGTTATTTGCAAGTGGCTATTTAAGAGGCCATGTAGACCTAATTATTGGCACTGCGATAGTTCAAGATAAAACCATTTCATTAGAAGAGTTGGTTGGGCAGTTTGCAAAGAGTGTGAATAAAGCCATCAAAAATGGTGAACTGGAACAGCACGACATTGAATCTGTAAATATCATGTTAAACAAACTAATAGAACATTTATCAGCTTAAGCACGGTCGTAAGGCAGAAACAGCACAGTACTACTTCCGTGCGAATGTTTTTGTATATGATGGCGCAAAACAGGCTTTAAAATACAAGCAAAGAAAAAAGGGCATTTAGCCCTTTTTCTGTTTTTACACCTGTTCATACTTCTGGTTCTAATATATTTAAATAGCAATGCGTTTTAAGCAGCGACACTAAAGTTATTGATTTTGATACTAACCAATCAGGTCAAGTTTCCAGGTACTTTTATCAGCAAATTCGCTACGTACAAATTTCACAAAGTCTCTGTTTGGAAGCGGGCGACTAAAGAAATAACCCTGAATATACTGACACTCATACTTATCAAGAATTCTAAGCTGCTCTAACGTTTCTACACCTTCAGCAACAACGTTTAATTGCATCGTTTCTGCTAAAACCATGACGGCTTTTACGATTGCTGCATCATTCTCATTTGAATCAATTTCATCTACAAATGAACGATCAATTTTTAAGGTGTCAATTGGGAATTTTTTCAAATAACTTAATGAAGAATAACCTGTACCAAAGTCATCAACAGCGATAGTAATTCCCATGTCTTTAAAGTGTTGCAGACGTTCAATGTTATCTTCAACATCTGACATTACCGCACTTTCAGTTAATTCAAGTTCTAACAAATGACTAGGCAATTGGCTTAAGGCCAACGCGTTTTTAACATTATCAATAAGGTTCGTTTGTTTAAACTGCACGCTTGATACGTTTACAGAAACCTTAATATTGTCTAATCCAGCATCTAACCAAGCCTTAGCTTGCATACACGCAGTTTGTAATATCCAGTCACCCAACTCAACAATAATGCCAGACTCTTCTGCAATCGGTATAAAATCAACGGGAGATACAAAACCAAGTTTAGGCTGGTTCCAACGAATTAACGCTTCGGCCTTAGTAATTGTATTACTTTTCAGATCAACTTGTGGTTGGTAATAAAGTTCAAACTCTTGATTAACCACGGCAGCACGGAGTAATTCTTCTAATTCTAAACGCTCTAAAGCTTTGTCATTCAACGCATTAGAATAATACTTAAAGGTGCGTCGACCATTTTCTTTTGCTTGATACATGGCCACGTCTGCATGTTTCATTAATTCTTGAACCGTCGTGCCATTTTCAGGGTACATAGCAATACCGATACTGGGTGTTACCGAAACTTCATAACCGTCAACAACAATTGGCTGCGATACGCTTTCGATGATTCGTTGCGTTACTAAAGTAGTTTCTTCTGGATTAACAATATGACTCAAAAATACCGTGAATTCATCTCCACCTAAACGGGCAATCTCATTTTTGAAAGATTTAACTTCATAATTTCGAGCAACAAAGTCACTGTTTCTCACACTATGCCTTAATCTATCTGCAACTTGCATCAACACCTGATCACCAAAGTTATGACCTAGGGTATCGTTGATTCGTTTAAATCGGTCTAAGTCAATGAACATGACGCCAGCGTTATACTTTCCGCGTTTAGCTAATGATAAAAACTTCTCCATGCTTTCATAAAAGCTCTGGCGATTAGGCAAACCAGTCAAGCTGTCGAAGTAAGCAAGCCTATGCAATTTACGTTCATTGGCCATTTGGCGTTGGATCTTAATCTGATGCTGATGAACTAGACTTAAAAATATCAACGTTGCCACAATGAAATAGAATAAATAGGCATACCAGGTACGCCATAATGGCGGCAATACACGAATTGGAATTGCAAGCTCGTCACTCCAAACCCCACCGTTATTACTGCCTTTCACCTTTAACGTAAAGTAGCCATCACTTAACGATGAAAACGAAATATGGTTGTTAGTCCCTAAATCAGACCAAACCTCACTATGACCTTCCATTTTATATTTGTATTGGTTTAGCTCAGGCTTAGTATAATCAAGCGCAGCAAACTCAAAATCAATAACCGTTTCATTAAAGTTTAAAACCAACACACCGTCTTTATTAAATAACTCATGAATAGGCGTTTCTGTATTTGACTGACTAAACTTAGTTAAACGAATAGGGGGTTTATAGGTATTTAACGCAACTTGACTTGGCATGAAGGTATTAAAGCCATTTGGACCACCAAAAAACATTCGGCCAGATTTTGCCTTAAAGAAAGAACCACTATGGAAATCACTGCCTTGTAAGCCATGACTTGTATTGAAGTTAATAGAATATAAATTAAAAGGGTTTAGTCGGCTTAAGCCTTTTGAATGACTTATCCAAATATAACCAGACTCATCTTCAAGTAAACCATATGTGAAACTACTTGCTAAGCCTTGTTCTGTACCAATGTGCATGAACTCAACTTTGCCTTCTTCAAGCTTGTTTTTATCAAGTCTGGCAACACCAGCGTCTTTGGTTGCCATCCAAAGATAATCTTTAGTATTTAGTAAACCTAATATCGTATTCGATTTAATAGTTTCCGGATTGTTGTTGTCTATTTTGAACACTTCAATTTTGCCGGAGGTAAGGTTTATTTTATTTAACCCACCGGACAAAGTTGCAACCCACAAATTACCGGATTCATCTTCAATGATGTCAAATATGTCGTTGGAGGAAAGTCCATTTGATTCCGTGAAGTGACTGATGGTCTTATCTCTATTGAAGATGTTTACACCACCTCCATAAGTACCAACACTTACGTCACCACTTGAAATTTCGATTATTTTGCTTATTGCATTGGATGTGATTATGTTTTTTGTGTTTTTTAAAGCAGGGTTAGTTTTAAATGATTGTAGTTTTCCACTATTCAAATCTTGAACATACAATCCACTACTAAAAGTTCCAGCCCATAGTTTATTATCTTTAGAAACTAATAAACTAGGGAAGGCGCTTACTATCGGCCCT
>CAWUUQ010000014.1:0-21039 GCA_963925625.1 uncultured Psychrosphaera sp. | reverse complement strand
CACTTCAAAAACGCCTTTGTTTAAGCGTAATATCGAAATATCAAAGGTGCCACCACCAAGGTCATAAACAGCGATTACACCTTCCTGACCTGAATCAAGACCATAGGCAATGGCTGCTGCTGTTGGCTCATTAATCAAACGTAATACTTTTATGCCAGCAATTTCCGCGGCGTCTTTGGTACCATGGCGTTGTGCATCATCAAAATACGCAGGAACAGTAATAACGGCGCCTTGCAGTGCATCACCTAACGTATCAACAGCTTGCTTGTGCAATTTACTTAAAATTTCTGCCGATACTTGAATAGGGTTTTTTTCGCCTTGACGAGTAAGAATGTTGACCGTGTGCTCTTTTTCAACAAATTGATAAGGCAAGTCACCGTACAACTCATTGATATCTGCTAAACCACGACCTAAGAAACGTTTAACGGAAACAAGTGTATTTTCAGGGTCTTGTGCAGCATTACGTTTTGCTTCATGCCCAACAATTATTGAGTCTTCTAAATATTGAACAACAGATGGCAAAGATTTATTGCCATGTTCATCCGTTAATACGTCAGCTAACCCACTACGGACAGAAGCAACTAAAGAGTTTGTTGTGCCTAAGTCTATACCTACGGCCAACTTATGTTCATGAGGATTTGTACTTTGTCCAGGTTCTGCAATTTGTAATAAAGCCATAACTAAAAATGTCTTCCAATCGTTTATCGTTGTAAGAATGCTAAATTAATAGTCGAGTAATTTATCTTCTAACGCTTGTGCTTCGTCTTTTAATTTATATATGAAGCGTAACTTTTTGACCGCTAATGCCGCCGCTACATAATCTTCATCTGCAAATTTTTTGGTGAAGTTTAGTGTATATTCTGAAACTAGTTGTTTAACGTCATCGTAAAAGTCATCTAATGCTGTTTCTGGATCTGACGCTGATGAAACATCTTCTAACTCTTCACGTAATTCCATTTGTTGCATTAAAAACATGCCATCTTTAATTGTTTCTTGTTCATGGCGCACGTCGTGACCATGTTGAGAAACCATATATTCTGCACGAGTAAGTGGATGTTTTAATGTTTCGTAGGCATCATTTGCTTCAGAGGCATGTTGTACAGCAAGTAATTTTTGTTGCTCACTGCCGCTGGCAAATTTATCAGGGTGGACGAGCTTTTGAATCGACCGAAAGCGGTCTTGCAACAAATTAAGATCAACCTCAAACTGGACGGGTAAATCAAACAATTCAAAATATCGCACAACACATCCTTAACAAGTTTAGAAGTACAAAACGTTATGGGTTAAACATAAAAGGCCATACGATTAAGTGATGGCCTTAGAGTGTTTTTCAATTCAACGCTTATATTGTGAAGCTTTCGCCACAACCACATTCGTCTTTTTGATTAGGGTTGGTAAATTCAAACCCTTCATTTAATCCGTTTTTTACAAAATCAAGTTGAGTGCCATCTAGATAAACAAGGCTTTTTGCATCAACAATAACTTTAACGTCATTGTGCTCAAAAACTTCGTCACCTTCTTGAAGTTCATCAACAAACTCTAGAACATAAGCTAAACCTGAACAACCTGTTGTTTTTACACCTAAGCGTAATCCCAAACCTTTGCCTCGATTCTCTAAAAACGTTCTCACTCTGTCTGCTGCTGCATCGGTCAAACTGATGGCCATTACTACATTCCCAACTTTTTAAATCTAAAAACAAATTTCAAACGAATAACATACAATCGTTTATAAACATCATGACGGGCTAATTATTCACCACGACGTGATTTGTAATCTTCAATCGCTGCTTTGATTGCATCTTCCGCTAAAATAGAACAGTGAATTTTAACTGGAGGTAACGCTAATTCTTCAGCAATTTCAGTGTTGCTTAGCTTCTGAGCTTCGTCAATTGACTTGCCTTTAACCCACTCTGTTACCAAAGAAGAGGAAGCAATTGCAGAACCACAACCGTAAGTCTTGAACTTAGCATCTTCAATAACACCAAGATCGTTAATTTTAAGCTGAAGTTTCATAACGTCACCACAAGCTGGTGCGCCTACCATACCCGTAGCAATTGTTGGGTCATTTTTATCAAATGAACCTACGTTACGTGGGTTTTCATCATGGTCGATTACTTTTTCGCTATAAGCCATTTTAAGCTCCTAAACCGCCGTAGCAGTTATTAATTATTTGGTAAAAATGTGAGTCTAGTGACCCGCCCATTCAATTTTTGATAAATCCACACCGTCTTTGAACATTTCCCAAAGCGGTGACATTTCGCGTAATTTATCAATTGCATTATTTACTTGACCAATTACGTGGTCGATGTCCGCTTCTGTAGTAAAGCGGCCAATACTGAATCTGATTGAGCTATGTGCTAGTTCGTCTGATAAACCTAATGCACGAAGTACATAGGAAGGTTCTAAGCTTGCAGATGTACATGCAGAACCAGAAGAAACCGCCATGTCTTTTAACGCCATGATTAAGCTTTCGCCTTCAACATAGTTAAAGCTCACATTGAATATTCCTGGTACACGGCTTTCCATGTCACCATTGATATACGTTTCTTCAATGTGTTTAACACCTTCCCATAAACGAGAACGCAGTTCTAATATGTGCTGAGTGTCTTTTTGCATGTCTTCTTTGGCAACTCGTGCTGCTTCGCCCATGCCAACAATTTGGTGTACCGCTAATGTACCTGAACGGAATCCACGTTCATGGCCGCCACCGTGCATTTGAGCTTCTAAACGAATACGAGGCTTACGACGAACGTATAATGCGCCTATGCCTTTAGGCCCGTACATTTTATGAGCAGAGAATGACATTAAGTCTACTTTAAGCTCCGCTAAGTCGACTGGAATTTTGCCGGCACTTTGCGCTGCATCTACGTGGAAAATTATTTTACGTTCACGGCACATTTCACCGATTTTAGCGATATCTTGTATAACACCAATTTCGTTGTTTACGTGCATGATGCTCACTAATACAGTGTCTTCACGCATCGCATTTTCTAAAACGTTAAGGTCAACTAAACCATTAGCCATAACGTCTAAATAGGTTACTTCAAAACCTTGACGCTCAAGTTCACGACAAGTATCTAAAACCGCTTTATGCTCAGTTTTCGCCGTAATGATGTGCTTACCTTTTTTCGAATAAAAGTTAGCTGCACCCTTTATTGCAAGGTTATTTGATTCTGTTGCGCCCGACGTAAATACGATTTCTCTCGGGTCCGCATTAACTAGTTCTGCAATGTTGTTACGCGCGATATCAACTAACTCTTCAGCTTGCCAACCGTAACGGTGTGAACGAGAAGCTGGATTGCCAAACGTGCCATCCATTGTCAGGCAGCTCATCATTTGTTCAGCAACACGTGGATCTACAGGCGTTGTAGCTGCGTAATCTAGGTAAATAGGTAACTTCATAATTTCTCCGCACTCTATTGTTAGGTTTTAACAATAGTTTAAAAATTTATAGGCTATCGGCAATAAAGCGAATCGACGCATTTTTTGAATCTTGACGCTCTGCAATTTGCTTAACATCTTTTTGTTCAACTAATTCACCTAAGGTTATATTACTTAAGAAACTCTCAATTCGATCGCTTAAGTTTTCCCACAATTTGTGAGTCAAACAACGAGAGCCACCTTGGCAATTAGCTTGTCCTGCGCATTTAGTTGCATCAACACTTTCATCAACGGCGGCAATAACTTCATTTATAGAAATTTCTGCTGCGGCTTTTCCCAAAAAATATCCGCCACCAGGGCCGCGCACACTATTTACCAAATGACTTTTTCTAAGCTTGGCAAAAAGCTGCTCTAAGTAAGACAATGAAATGCCTTGGCGTTCTGAGATATCCATTAAAGGTACAGGTCCATTTGATGCATGTAATGCAACATCTAACATCGCAGTAACTGCGTATCGACCTTTAGATGATAGTTTCATTTACATTCCTTAATGAGCCTGCTTAGAACACCGCAAAAGCTTGATTTACTTAGGCTGCGCATTTTACAAACCTGAGTAAATTAGTCAAGTATTAATACCTGACTATTTTAGTAGGTTATTCAGTTTTATCAACCGCTATGAAGGTGTTAACAACGGATTTGATGTCCACTTTAGTTGCCAGAGAATGACTTATGCCTATATTTTTGGATCAAAGGCGTCCATAGTCGCTTCGCGAATCTTAGCCGCGGCTTTTTCGGCTTCTTTAAAGTCATCATCTAGAGCAATTTCAGGCATTGCTTTATCACACACATCACCACCTAAACGGCAAACCTCGGTACACAAAGATGTGATTTTTTCATCCATTACTGAAATGTGATCTACCATGCGGCCAATAGCACTCGCCACGGGATCTGGGTTATCTGGAGATACTGCATAGGCATCAAAGCCATATTTTTTAGCGATTTTGCTGCGCTGATCTTGTTTTTCTGGTTCCGCTTTAGTAACGATTCGTCCAGGGATACCAACAACCGTTGCCCCTTCTGGTACATCTTTCACCACAACTGAATTAGAGCCTACGCGTGCGTTTTTATTAATGACTATCGGACCAAGAATCTTTGCACCTGCACCAACAACAACACCATTCTCGAGCGTTGGGTGTCGTTTTCCACCGTTCCAGCTAGTTCCGCCCAGTGTCACTCCATGATAAACCGTTACGTCATCACCAATCTCAGCGGTTTCACCAATTACAACGCCCATGCCATGATCGATGAAAAACCGACGACCAATGGTTGCGCCAGGATGAATCTCAACGCCAGTTATCCAACGAGCAATGGTTGAAACAAAACGAGCTAACCATTTCCAGTTTGAGTTCCAAAGCTTATGACTCACTCTTTGCATCCAGATAGCATGAAGACCTGGGTAATTAAACAGAATTTCCATATTACTGCGGGCCGCCGGATCACGGCTGTAAACGCTTTTTATGTCTTCTTTGATTCGTTCAAACATAGAGGTTGTGTCTCAGTCTTGTTTATTACAGGGACTATTTATTTAATTTGTCGATAGACGTTAATACGCCGCGTAAGATATTTAGTTCATGTGATTCAGGTCGAGCGCGATTAAATAATCGACGCAGTTTAGTCATCACCTGCCCTGGGTGCTGCTTAACAATAAATCCAGTTTCAGATAGTGTAGACTCTAAATGAGCATAGAACCCTTCAAGCTGTTCGCTATTTGGATATTCAACATCTACAGGCGCAAATTCAGATTTTTGGTCTTCTAAGTAGTGCATGCGAACTTCATAACTTAACGTTTGAACCGCCATAGCCAAGTTTAATGAACTGTACTCAGGATTTGCTGGAATGTGTACGTGGAACTGACATTGCTGTAATTCTTCGTTTGTTAAGCCTGAATTTTCACGACCGAATACAAGCGCAACTTTACCCTTTTTACCTTCAACAACAACTTTTTCGCCGCACTCTCTTGGTTCTAACATAGGCCAAGACAACGTACGTGAACGAGCACTTGCCGCAACGGCAAGGCTACAATCTGAGATTGCATCTTTTAGTTCACTAACAATTCGGGCATTACCAAGAATGTCTGTCGCTCCGGCCGCAAGCGCTGAAGCATGACTATCAGGTTCTTTAACTGGGTCAACTAAAACTAGGTCTGAAAGTCCCATGGTTTTCATTGCACGAGCAACCGAGCCAATATTGCCGGTATGAGAAGTGTTCACTAATACTATTCTAACGTTATCTAACATGATCTTTAATTCTACTTTCAATAAATCTGCGGACGGGAATGCGCGCGAGTTTAACACAAAGCATAGGCGAGATTAAAATACTCGATACAAGTATTGTGAATTTTTATAAATTGGTATCTTTTCGCATTTTTTGAAATCCAATCCAACCTGCGACCGCACTAGTACCTGTTAAAAACACGCCCCAAATAAAGTCGATTACGGCAATATAAAATGGAAAACCTTCTATCAGGCTGTAATTTGTTAGGTTATAAACACCATAACCGGCCATACCGAGTAGGATGCCATCGATTGCTGCGTAATAGGCCGGCTTATCTCTGTTGGCAACAACCGCTAAGACAAAAATTATCGCACCATACATAAAGTAAAAGACAAACCATGGCCACAAAATCACTTCCTTACGGATAAGTCCAGACATCGCTTCTTGATAGAGGTCGCTAGCTATAAGGCCTAGCCAAACAAAGTCCATTAATCCGATGCAAATCAATATCGCTAACATAGATGTAATAATGCTTTTTAGGTTTTTCTTGATATTTTCTTTCATGCTAATGACGTTGCTCTTGTTTATTTAATGAGATCAAAAAAGGCACAATAAATTGTGCCTTTTATTATGCGCAAACTACTTATTCGTTTGCTAGCTAATTAATGGTTAATTAACGATTAAACAGCTTGTTGAACAATCACTTTATCAGCCTTGTTTGTATACTGGCTCATTTTGTGGAAGTTCAAGTAACGGTATGTATCAGCCGCCGTTGTATCGATGTGCTTCGCGTATTCCATATACTCTGCAACGGTAGGGATTTTGCCCATAATTGCCCCTGCAGCAGCAAGCTCAGCAGACGTAAGATAAACGTTTGCGCCTGTACCTAAACGGTTAGGGAAGTTACGAGTAGACGTTGAAAGCACAGTCGCACCATCAGCAACACGTGCTTGGTTACCCATACACAATGAACAACCCGGAGTTTCAATACGAACGCCCGCTTTGCCAAATGTGAAGTAATAACCTTCTTCAGTTAACTGATCACGATCCATTTTAGTAGGAGGAGCAACCCAAGTACGAGTTGGCAATACACCACCATAATTTTCCATTAATTTACCAGCTGCACGGAAGTGACCAATGTTTGTCATACACGAACCAATAAATACTTCATCGATTTCAGTACCAGCAACATCAGACAATAACTTAGCATCGTCAGGGTCATTTGGACAACAAACGATAGGCTCTTTAATTTCCGCTAAGTCAATTTCTAATACGTGTGCATATTCTGCATCCGCATCCGCTTCCATTAAAGATGGGTTATCGATCCACTCTTGCATTGCGTTGATACGACGTTCAATTGTACGTACATCACCGTAACCTTCAGAGATCATCCACTTAAGCATAACGATGTTTGAGTTTAAGTACTCTGCAACCGCATCTTCGTCCATCTTGATTGTACAACCAGCAGCAGAACGTTCCGCAGACGCATCTGATAATTCAAACGCTTGCTCAACGGTCAAACCTTTAAGGCCTTCAATTTCAAGAATACGACCAGAGAATTCGTTTACTTTACCTGCTTTAGCAACTGTCAATAGACCGTCTTTAATTCCGTAATATGGAATCGCATGAACAAGGTCACGTAATGTGATACCTGGTTGCATTTCGCCTTTAAAACGAACCAATACAGATTCAGGCATATCAAGAGGCATAACACCTGTTGCAGCAGCAAACGCTACTAAACCAGAACCGGCAGGGAACGAAATACCAAGAGGGAAACGAGTATGTGAGTCACCTCCAGTACCAACTGTATCTGGCAATAACATACGGTTTAACCAAGAGTGGATTACACCGTCACCTGGGCGAAGTGAAACACCGCCACGGTTCATGATGAAATCTGGTAATGTATGATGTGTGCTTACGTCAACAGGCTTAGGGTATGCAGAAGTATGACAGAAAGACTGCATTGTTAAGTCTGCTTGGAAACCTAAACATGCTAAATCTTTTAGTTCGTCACGTGTCATCGGACCCGTAGTATCTTGAGAACCGACCGTTGTCATTTTAGGCTCACAGTATTGACCAGCGCGAACACCAGTAACACCACAAGCTTTACCAACCATTTTCTGCGCTAAAGTGTAACCTTTTGAAGATTCAGCAGTATCAGTCGGTAATGCAAAAATATCTGTTGCTTCAAGGCCTAACACTTCACGAGCTCGTGTTGTTAATCCACGACCGATGATAAGAGGAATACGACCACCAGCACGAACTTCGTCTAATAACACTGACGACAATTTGAACGTAGAAATAACTTCACCAGAGCTTGCAAGCTTAACAACACCTTCATATGGATAGATGTCAATTACGTCGCCCATGTTCATTTTTTGAACGTCTAGTTCAATTGGTAACGCACCTGAGTCTTCCATCGTGTTGTAGAAAATAGGAGCAATTTTACCGCCTAAACAAACACCACCAGCGCGTTTATTTGGAACATTAGGAATGTCGTCGCCCATGAACCAAAGAACAGAGTTGGTTGCAGACTTACGTGAAGAACCCGTACCAACAACATCACCAACATATGCTAGTGGAATGTCGTCTTTTTGTAGTTCTTTAATTTGTTCAATTGGACCGATAGTTCCAGGTTGATCTGGATTAATACCTTCACGTTCCATTTTTAACATTGCTGTCGCGTGTAATGGAATGTCTGGACGAGACCATGCATCTGGTGCAGGAGATAAATCGTCGGTATTCGTTTCACCAGTGACTTTAAATACTTTAACAGTAATTTTTTCTGCTACTTTAGGCTTGTTAAGGAACCATTCAGCATTGGCCCAAGATTCCATTACTTCTTTTGCTTTTTCATTGCCAGCATCTGCTTTGTCTTTTACGTCAAAAAACGCATCAAACATTAATAATGTCTTTTTAAGACCTGTCGCAGCAGTATCAGCTAATTCAGGGTTGTCTAACAACTCAATCATAGGTTGGATGTTATAACCACCAAGCATCGTGCCTAATAATTCAGTCGCTTTTTCCGCTGACAAAATAGGAGATGTTGCTTCGCCTTTAGAAACGGCAGCTAAAAAACCAGCTTTAACATAAGCGGCATCATCAACACCAGGAGGAATACGGTTTGCTAGAAGATCTAAAATAAACTCTTCTTCACCTGCAGGTGGGTTTTTAATAAGTTCTACTAAATCTGCAACTTGTGCAGCTTCTAGTGGCTTAGGAACAATACCTTGAGCGGCACGTTCTTCGACATGTTTACGATATTCTTGAAGCACAATAATGTCCTCTTGTTTGATATAGGTGTTACTTTTCTTAGAGTAACTATAGACATGAATGTCAGAAAGCGGCCAATTATAGAGACCTCAATAGCTAAAAGGAATAACCTAGACGATATTTACTTATATTTTGAATATAAATATTCGTGATGTTCCGACAACAAAAATTGCCACTCCGGCCAAAGACCAAGAGTGGCAAGCTTTTTAGAGATATTGGGTAGGATTAGTTAGATTTCAATGCCTTGCTCAATATTTGAGCGCGTTTTATGAATATTAACAATCCAATCAATGTTAACAGCATTGGTGTTGTTGAACCGCCGCCTGATTTTTTCGTAGGAGTAGTCGGTGTTGTAGCAACAGGTTTCTTCTTAAAAGTAACCGTTGTATTGCTTACCGTAGACTCTATACCATCAGTCACTGTTAATGTGATGACACCCGTTGACGTTGTATAAGTACCAAATGTAACGCTTACTGACTCACCAATTAAATTACCACTTGTCATGCCTTTTGGTAATTCCCAAGTATAAGTCAAATTGCTGTCAACATCTGTTGCATCCGCCGAAATTGTAACTGTTTGGCCTTCAGTTATTTCAGATGGAATTGCAACTGAATTAATAACTGGCGCATCATTCACAGCTGCGATTTGAATGGTCACTGTTGCCGTTGATGTAGCGTCGTTGCTATTGGTAACTGTATATTCAAATGAATCTGTACCAAAGTAGTTTGCTAATGGTACATAAGTCACTTTACCGTCTTCAATTGTCGCAGTACCTGTTGTTGGTTCTGTTGAAATCACAAGTGAAGCACTATCGATAGTAAATGCACTTTCACTTTCAAATGCATTTTGAATACGACCTTCTTTAGCAACTCGAGCAACAACAGCAGCACGGTCACCTAATCGGTCATTTGCTAATACATCAATAATTAAAGTCTCATCTTCATCAATAGCTTTGTTATCATTTACGGCAAACTCACTGTCTGCGTCTACATTATTAACGCTGAAGTCAACCGTTAGTGTTTCAGATTCGCTATAAGTGAAACTTAACGTATCATTTGTAGTCGCAGCCTTTGCACCTTCTCCGTCAATCCATTGAGTATAACCGATGCTACCATCTGTCGACTCTAAACCAACTGTATAGAAATTTGGTTGTTCTGGAATATCCAAATAATTAATCCAAATATTGTCAGAGTCTTTTTCAACAATAACCTGGAATGTAAATTCAACATCTTTACTGCTAACACCTAAATAATCTGGCGTAAATCCACGGTCAAGATCTGTCCACAATTTAACTTTATTCCACTGAACAATTAAATAGTCTTTATCGTTGATAGAGTACTCATGATAATAAAGATCACCGCCACCTTCGTCTTCTGAATCATTCGGGTCTAGTAAATCAAAGTCTGTCCAGAACGCTGCAAATACAGCATTCGGAGATGCAGAAGAAGGAAGCTCTTCATTTGACGCTAAATTTGTACCCGCAGAAATTGTATCACCTATAACAACAATACCATTTTCGCTGATAGTAATTTTATCTTGAACTGAACCAAGGTATGTATAATTAAAAGGAATTTCTGCCGTGAATTCATCACAGTTTGCAGAACATACAATCTTATTCGCACCAGCTTCTGTAGACAGGTCTACATTATCAAAAGGCTTTTCAGTGCTTAGTATAAATTGAGTTGGCTCAATATCTGAAGTAAAGCTGATTTGTCTGTTAGATACTGTTAAGTCAGATACAGAACTAATTGGCGTGATTGTAACAGAGTTAACATCAATCTCTGCACCGTCAACAGCGTTAATTTTAGTCACAAATGAGTCTTCACTCGTGAAGTTAGTTGTTGTCATTTTATAGCTTTCAACCATATCAGACGCACTAACTTGGTCTAATGAAATTAAATCACTGTTATTAGCACTATTTTTTACCGCAACAGCTTGAGTGAGTTTATCACCTGCTGTATTTGTCCATACTAGCTGGCCAAAATACCAACCAGGAGCCATATCAAGCGGTAATTCAACATTTACGTTATAACTAACCTCAGGTGCTGTAGATGAAAGTTGAACTTGATTTGGAGATACTGAACCCGATAATTTCTCGTTGAACAATACTAATTCACCTGACCAAGTTTGTGCTTCATCATTTAGAGACACTAATGTGTTAGTCATCTCGCAGAATACAAAACAGTTATTATCTGCGTTATTCGGAGTTTTTGCATAAGCATTAAGTTCCATAGCTTGAACAACATTAAGTCGACCAGAGCCAGTTTCAAAAGCCGTTGCTAAACGCGTATCTGTCGAGTCTTTTACACCAACATCAACACTATTGATAAGAATGCTCTTAATTTGATGTGCTGTTAATGTAATTTGACGCTCGTCTAAATAGTACTGTTTTAAAAGTGCGGCTGCTCCAGATACCATCGGCGTAGCCATACTAGTGCCACCAATATACGCATAGTTTAATTCAGGTGTTGTTTCATCATCAGGAGAAGTAGCAGAAAGAATTAAGTCTCCTGGTGCAGACATGTCTGGCTTGATATATCCGTCGTCACCATTAGGACCTAATGAGCTAAAGTTTGATACCACATCAGCAACTTCAGGATCATTTGATGAAGTTCGGTCACCTGTCATTGAAATTACATCTAACAATGAATTTTCTAAAAAGTCTTTAACTCTAGCGCCATTACTTTTACTAATGAATGTTGCTGGTAAAGTTACACCATCGCCCATTACCATTCTGATTAAAGGGCCATCTACATTATTAATAACCACTAAAGCGATTGCACCGCCTTCAGCCGCAAAACCTGCTTTTTCAGAGAAGAAACATTCTCCTCGATTTACAACGGCTACTTTACCTTGCACTGCACCTTCAGCCCAAGCTTCACAACCCACTTGGTCTTCATCTGTTGGCATAACACCCATTCCAGAAAATGACGTACCTTCAACAAAATTATCACCTGGGTTTGATAATATTTCATTGCCATCAAACTCTAATAAATAGCCCGAAATAAGATCCGTTGTGGTAGAAGCAACAGCAATACCAGATTCAATACAACCAGGACAACCAATTGACCCAGCTCCTAATGCACCTTCATTACCGGCAGCAGATACAATCACGATGCCGCTATCTTCTAATTGTTTAAATAAAGACTGGTATGTTGAGTTGCTTGGCAAACCACCTGGGCCAGAACCCCAACTATTGTTTATAACATCTGCGCCATCTTGAGCCGCATCTTCTAACGCTTGGAATAAGCCAACGGATGAACCAGTACCTTCTTGAGTCCAAAGTGCTTTATAAGCCATCAGGTATGCTCCTGGAGCTACACCAACAACCGTCTCACCTGTGTCCGTTATAGCTTCACGTCCTGTTGCGATTCCCGCAACATGTGAACCATGTCCGCTTAATGCTTTTGGAGATTCAAATTCACCTGTTTCGTTATAATCTATATCAGATGGCGGATACATTCTCG
Source organism: uncultured Psychrosphaera sp. (assembly GCA_963925625.1). Taxonomy (GTDB): domain Bacteria; phylum Pseudomonadota; class Gammaproteobacteria; order Enterobacterales; family Alteromonadaceae; genus Psychrosphaera. The sequence continues at coordinate 8,644 of CAWUUQ010000014.1, read as the reverse complement.
CAACAATTAGTTTGTTATTACAAAAAGAAGGAGTCGTTGCGCAATAGTCATCATCTGGTCTTGTTGCTGGCGCTGTCATACCTTCATCGTTAAACATTGGATTATCTGGAGAAATCCCTGAGTCGATAACGGCGATACGCATGCCTTTACCTGCCATTGATTGGCCGCCGATCTTTTCCCAAGACTCCATTGCTTTAATGATAGGTAAGGCTCTATCTAATTTTGCTTGAAACATTTCAACAGGGTGTGCAGCCTTTACGTTAGGAAGCGCTCTTAATTGCTCCAGACTTAAGCTTGTCTGTACCGCAACACCGTTTAACAAGTAATCATATTCCGCTAATATTTTGGTATCTTTAGCGCGTTTGATCATTTCAAACTTAATGTCGTTTCTCATCAACTTTTGTGACGTTTCAGCTTGGGCAATCGCCGCTTGCATGGCTGACGATGACATGACTGATGATTTTGATTGAGTCGTCGCAATACCATTTAGTGCCGGTGCCGATTCTCTTTTAATTTGAATAATAGGTTTGCTGTTTAGCTCTACTATATATTGGTTTAGCACTTGACGTCGTTTTTGGTGCGCCAATACCTTTTGGTACTTTAAACCTTGTGAAACTTTTACTTCATCAACGTTTATTTGGTCTGCAGAGCTTGCACTATACGCGCTAAAACTGCTTATTCCGGAAATTATAAGAGTGGGGATCAACGCAGAAAGTAACGTTGCTAGTAAATTTTTAGATCGCATAAGGATACTCTGTAGTGTGGCAATAGTTATTCGACATAAGCCTAAGTTTAGACCATTACGTTTAAAATCTAGCCGAGCAGTGTAAGATTATTGCACTTTTTATCCACGCTTTTATATGTAACAAAATATTCCCAACCAGTTCAATGAATTGCAAATATGCTTAAAAATAGTTTTTATGTTATAAAACGAAACTTAATTGAAAGAGTTGTAATGCCTACATAAAAGGAAGTCTTGTGTCAGATTGGTTTACTATTATTCCCCCACTCCTAGCCGTCATTGTTGTACTATGGAAAAAAGAGGTAATACTCGCCTTATTAGTAGCGATATTCTGTTCAGAACTTATTCTCCTATTAAATGCAGATGCCGGTTCACAAGCCTTTGTTAATTTTTCTATTGAAGGCATTGAACGAATTATTGGTGTTTTTGGCTCTAGCGATAATGCCCGTATATTAACCTTCTCAATGTTGGTCGGTGCATTATTAGGATTCATGCGCTACTCGGGCGGAGTAACGGCAACGGTGGAGTTTTTAATAAAAAAAGGCATTAGCGGGACGGCTCGACGCGCAAGATTATTACCTTTTTTAACGGGCATTGTGATATTTATTGAATCTAATTTAAGTGTACTCATGTCAGGTATAATTTCTCGAGGCTTGTTTGACAAATTTAATATGAGTCGAGCTCGATTGGCTTATATCATCGACAGTACTAGTGCGCCTATTTGTATACTGATTCTAATGAATGGTTGGGGCGCTTATGTATTGGGCCTTGTTAATGGCTATGAACTTAATGAATCGACCGTTTCTATACTAATGCAAACCATTCCTCTTAATTTTTATGCAATTATTACCCTAGCCATTGTTTTATACACAATACTGGCAGACAAAACACACGGCCCTATGAAAGAGGCTGAACAAAATCAGAAACAAGCAATTGAAACAACCGAGATAGAAATACCTGCTTCTAAACCTCGTTTTATGTTGGTGCCTCTTTTTACAATGTCGTTATCAATGGTTGGGTTCATGTTTTGGACTGGTAATGGCGACTTTACGGAAGGCTCAGGTTCACGATCAGTTTTATATGCCACAGTATTGGCTTGTATCATTTCTTACGTAATGATGATTTCTAGCGGTAGGTTCACACATAAAAAGATGACAGAAATAGGCTTTAAGGGCATGAACGAATTGTTGCCACTAGTTGTTATTGTAATGTTTTCACTCGCGCTCGGTGCAAGTTTAAAGGATTTAGGGACAGGTAAGTTTATCGCAGGCATTGTTGCTGGAAACATCCCTCTGTTTTTAATTCCAGCGCTAATATTTGTAGCCGGAGCTTTGATGTCTTTTTCTACGGGAACATCATGGGGAACTTTTGCGTTACTAATCCCGATAGGCATGCCGTTAGTGATAGAACTTGGCTTGCCTGCGCCGTTAATTTTAGCCGCTATTTTAGGTGGCGGTATCTTTGGCGATCATTGCTCACCTATTTCCGATACGACCGCCGTTTCAGCCGTTGCTTCGGGTTGCGATCTTTTAGAACACGTTCAAACCCAATTACCATACGCATTAACAGCCGGTGGATTAACGATTGTGTTTTATATGGTTGCCGGTTTAATGATGTAGCCTTTCGCTTAACGTCGCCGCTAATTTAATTCTGTCACTTGTTTAATGATTGCAAGGGCAACTTTGCGTCATTGTTAAGTTTGCCCGATAACATTTTTGCGATACTTCTAAAAACAGCGCCATTCGGTGACTGCTCATTCGCTAATCCATAATTAAACGTCGCCACCATATTTTCCGCATATTGACTCACTGCTGACATTTCATAGGGCATACGCAAACTGACATAAATAGTATTGATATTATTTTCTTTAGCCGCTTTTAATACTGAAATTTGTCTACTTTTCATTTGTGCTAAAGACGTTTTTCGGTACCGTAAACGTTCAGCTTCTTCTGTACCTATCATTTCATAATGCGATTGTTTTGGCGTAATGCTAGCCACCAATAGCGTATTAAATTGTGAGTAATCTATTTTTGTTAGAGACTCATTGTCTAACTCATCGGTTTGAACCATACATGTAGAAGGCTTTAGTTTAAATTCGGCTAAGGCGTTATTTAACGCTTTGCATTTACCAGTGTCTGGCATAAAGGCTAGCAACTTCATTGGGTGGAATGAAGCTTGTTCATTTTTAAACTCATGTGCACGTTTCACAAAAACCAGACTTTCATCCGAGATAGTTTGTGACAAACTTTGGTGGCTATCCAATAAAGCTTTCCACTCTGTATTTGTAATTGAAAACGCTTTTTGTTTGGCCGTTTCCTGTCTTTTTTGATTTTTTAAGCGCAATATTTTTTGATGTGACACAAACAAGTTTTGTTTATCTATTTCTTCTTGTTTAACCAGTTTCTCTAAATCATCAATTAAGGTAATCAGTTTGGTTATTTGTTCTGGACTGTCTACTACCATTGGTATTAATGCGATATCTATGCCCGCATTAAAGGCCATTTTAATTGCATCTTTAGCAGCAAAGTGCTTTTTAACTGCCCCCATGTCTAATGCATCACTAATGACTAAGCCTTTAAAACCAAGTTGTGTTTTAAGCAAATCAGTAATGATTTTTTTTGACAAGGTTGCAGGTGTAACAACCACCTTTCCACTTTTAGTGACAACGGTTGAATCATCAAGAGCGGGAAACTGAATATGGGCTGACATAACAAAATCAGGTTGCTGTATTTGGTTTGTAATGATGGTTTTAAAAGGAAATAATTCCTGCTGGTTTATGCGTTCAATTGAAGACTTAACAAGAGGCAATCCAGAATGGCTATCTACATGAGTGTCGCCATGGCCTGGAAAGTGTTTTATCGCTGCACTGATCCCTGCATCCTGATAAGCTTTCACTTGCACGGCGCCCATTTGAGCCACCATTTTTGCGTTATCTCCAAAAGCGCGAATATTAATAACTGGATTTCTAGGATTACTATTAACGTCGACATTTGGGGCAAAATTTAGATTAAAACCAAGAGCTGATAACTGCGCGGCAATCGCCGATGCACTTTTTTCTGCATAGATCGTTTTGTGTTTAGTGTACGTCGCGCCTAATGGCATATTGCCTGGGAATGCAGGAAAAACGTCTCTCGGTAATCGCGCTACACGCCCACCTTCTTGGTCAATACCAATGAACAAAGAGCTGTTAGCTGCTTGTAAGTCTGCCGTTAATTGCTTTATTTGTTGAATATTCTCTAGATTTTCAGAGAACAATATCACTCCACCAATGTGGTGTTTTTGAATCAATGACTTTAATTCTTTTGGCAATACCGTCATTGGTGTACGACAGTTTTTCGTCTTCTTATCACTACAGAAAAAACGAAAATCTAGCATTAGTTTTTGCCCGATAGCCTGACGAACCCAATTTTCATTTTCGCTAGAGAATGCGTTTGCTGAAGTTACCAACATCGTGAGCAGCGGAATCATTGCAAATATAGAGAGCTTTCGTTTCATCCTTTGCTTTTTAGTATCACCATTAAAATTAATCCGCGCTTTTATAATGTCTGCTTTTGTCATTATCAATTTTCTTGTACAGTAGGCCATCTCAACAGGATACCAGTTTTATGAATTTTATCATCGGCATAGACGGTGGTGGTACAAAAACCATCGGCACAATTATCGACTCTGCAACGTTTAACCAAACAGCAGATCAGACTCCAAGCCAAGCATTAAGCGCTAGCAGACATTTTAAAATTACCTCTGGGCCTTCTTCTTTAAGTCAAAACTTTACGGCTTCGATGGCGTGTTTAGTTACGTTGATTCAACAATTGTTGTCGGCGGCACAAGCAAAACCCAAAGATACGTCTATAACACTTGGGTTAGCCGGAGCGGGCGATGAAACATTAGCGCAAAAGTGTGAAACCTTTTTAACAGGCATATTTCAGTTCGGAAAAATAAACGTCGTGGAAGATTGTGTCACAAGCTTGCATGGTGCAGCACTCTATTCTAACAACAAAAACATCGCCTTAATAACCCTTGGAACGGGTTCCTTTGTTGCCAAACTTAATCACAGCAAAGCCACATTTAGTGGAGGTTGGGGGTTTCCAATAGGCGATGAAGGCAGTGGCGCGAAGTTAGGTTTTTATGCTATTCAAGCCTTCCTAAAACAATGGGACAAACTAGCTAATGACAGCACATTTAACGAATATGTAAGTCCTTTATATGGAGCCTTAAGCACATTAATTGGTGCAAACGGCAACTCAGAACATGCAAATAAAACATTAATTTTAAAATGGTTAAGTAATGCTGGTCAAGCAGAGTTTGCTGCTATTGCCCCTCTTGTTTTTCAGTATATTGATACTTGTGACTTTGCAAAAAGGTTGCTCGATGATCACATAAATGACGTTGTAAACATGCTAAATGACGCGACGGCATTAGGTGGCGCTGAAACATCTGATGCTCATTGGGCACAGCTTCAACCTCAAGCGCAAACTCAAGCTCATGTGCTACAACAAAAAACCAGCTACTTTTTAACCGGTGGGTTAGCGGAACCGACTTGGAATGTATTGCCTGAAAGATGGCAATCTCTGGTACGTGTGATTGATAACCCAAGTTTAAATGGCGCATTAATGCTCGCCGGTTTAAATTTTAAGCAAGAACCCTCTACAGCATTAAATCAAGAGAATCTTAACGTCGAAGTGCCTACTCCGCTAAAGTTAACTAACTTGGATTTACTTGTCTCAGAACAGCGAAATCCGGAATCCATGTCTCTTGATGTCATGAGCAGTAAAGATATTACTGCATTAATGAACCAACAAGACAGCCTTGTCTCTCAGCAACTAGAACCAATTTTGCCAACGATTTCAATTGCCATCGATACAATCAAAACTGCATTTAACCGTGGTGGTCGTTTGATATATATGGGCGCCGGTACAAGCGGAAGGTTGGGCGTTTTAGACGCCGTTGAATGTCCTCCTACGTTTAGTACGCCACATGACTTGATAATTGGTTTAATTGCCGGTGGTGAGTCTGCCATGTTTAAAGCTGTTGAAGGCGCTGAAGATGATGAGAAATTAGGGGTAACCGATCTTATTGAATTAAACATATCTGAACTTGATATATTGGTGGGCATCGCCGCTAGTGGTCGAACGCCTTACGTCATTGGCGGTATTAAACATGCGCAATCAGTTGGTGCAAAAACCATTTCTGTAACATGTAATCCCCAAGCCACCATTAATGACTTGGCTGATATTGCCATCGCCGCAAATGTTGGCCCGGAAGTATTGACCGGCTCAACACGATTAAAAGCAGGTACAGCACAAAAAATGATCCTGAATATGTTATCAACAGGGGCATTAGTGCAACTAGGCAAATGTTATGAAAACTTAATGGTCGATGTAAATGTCAGCAATATTAAGCTCAGACAAAGAGCTGTTAGGATCATCCAACAAGCAGCTAAGTGTAATGAAGACATTGCTGATAGCAGTCTTGTGTTGGCCGAGAATAATGTGAAGTTGGCAATCTTAGTTTCGATCCTTCGCGCTGATACCACTCAAAAAGAGTCGCTATCGAGTATTGCCATTGAAGAGTTGAAGTCTGCACTGTTGAAAAATAATGGTGACCTACGCAAAACAATGTCAGACTTAAATATTAAGATAGGTATTAAAATTAAGCACATAACTAAAAACGGCGATTAAACATCGAAAATTAAAATAAAACTAAGCCAATGAAAAATATAAAAAATTATGTTCAGTCGGTGGTAAGGAATATTCTACTAACAACACTACGCTTTTTTTGGGTTTTTACTATTGTCGTAACATCAGCAACCGCTGCTGGGCCGCTTAATAGCGTGCCAACAATAGACGTCGGCGCTAATCAGGTAAATAAATACTTGCCTTTTTTAGTCGGTAAACGTGTTGGCTTGGTTGTTAATCAAACGTCCGTTGTCACCGACGTCGAACTGTCGGCACCTAAACATTTAGTTGATGTACTCGTTAATAAAAAAGTAAATGTGACTCACATATTTTCACCAGAACATGGTATTCGTGGCGACCACGCCGATGGCGAAATAGTTAAGTCTCAATTGGATAAAAAAACAGGTTTACCAATCATATCGATTTATGGAAAAAACAAACGACCTCCGGCCTCAATAATGGCAGAGCTGGATGTTATTGTTTTTGATATACAAGATGTCGGAGCTAGGTTTTATACCTATATCAGTACCATGTTTTATGTCTTGCAAGCTGCGCAGCAATGGCAGCTCCCTGTTGTCATATTAGACCGCCCTAATCCACATATAAATAACATTGACGGACCACTGTTAGAATACAAGTTTCGCTCGTTTGTAGGCATGTTGCCCATTCCCATGCTTCATGGCATGACCGTTGGTGAACTTGCAAAGATGTCGATTGGTGAAGGTTGGATAAATTTAATAGAGCCATTGCCTTCGCTCACTCGTCAAGATTTCAAAACCCAGTTTTCGCTGACTGTTATTCCTATTAAAAACTATCATCGTGATACTCCGTATGTATTACCAATTTCTCCTAGTCCAAATTTACCCAACCAATCTGCTATAAATTTGTATCCAAGCCTATGTCTATTTGAAGCCACTCCAATAAGTATTGGCAGAGGGACTGACTTCCCCTTTCAGGTTGTCGGACATGATCAATATTCAATTGGGGATTTTCAGTTTGTACCACAATCAATTCCAGGGGTTTCTAAATACCCCAAGTTAGAGAATAAAAACGTGACAGGAACAGACTTAAGAATAATGCCACTTGGTGCACTACAAAACGGAGACGAATATCTGCCCTCATTTTCATTAAAGTATGTTTTTGATTGGTATTTATTATTTAAAAAGAATGAAGCGGAGTTTTTTAGTCGAGCAACGTTTTTTGACAAACTGGCCGGCACTGATAAATTGAGAAAAGCGATGATATCCGGAGCGACTTTGGAAGAAATTGAGCAAGGTTGGCAGGCTGACATCGAACGTTTTAAAGTGCAACGACAACCTTACCTGCTGTATAAATAAGTTTAAATTGAGCCAATAAGCCATAAGCCTTAGTCAATTAATCAGCTTCTAATAATCGTAAACTTATTAGTAAAACAGTAAGCGCCATAACCAACTACTATTTAGGTAGTCCTCACAAGTACGTAGCTGAGAGGCATATTTTTTGGCTCGCACATCTACTTTTTTCGCAACTTTTACTAACCAGGGCTTTTTGCGATAAGACTTATTTCGAAACCCACCCCAACCTTCATGATAATTGAGGTATTGGTTTTTAGCGTCCCACTTAGATACTTTGTTCAAACGATTAGTTTTTGCCGTATACCACCCCATAAAATCAACCGCGTCTTCAAAGTCATCACGACTGCTCCATGAGTTTCCAGACTCTTTAACATACTCTTCCCAGGTCATGGTTTTCGCTTGGGAGTATCCGTAAGCAGTACTTTTTCGACCAATAGGGATAAAACCAAGGAAATAATCCATTGGTGGCGCTGCATCAGCTTTAAAGGAGCTTTCTTGATACATCATTGCCATTACAACGTGAATGGGTGTGCCCCAACGATCAGTCATATCGTTAGCAGCGTCCCACCAATCTTCCCGTTCTTTAAAAATCTCACAAACGTTTGAGATATTCTTTGGTTGAGGTGTCGCACAAGATGAAATAAAAAGAGTTAAAATGACAATACTGAAAATTTTTTTCATTTTTTTGAACTTTTCTGTTTAAACCTGTCAAACGTTACAGTAACAGATTATTTCCCTATAGTTGTTGTTAGTTTTAACGAGTAAATTTATTTTACTCGTTTTTTTTTGGCTCAAATTCGGCCACGTATATTTAGTATTGTTGATTAAGTAATTAAACCTTTTTTAATCATGCAAAAAAAAATGAGCTAAATATAAACATTAAATCAATTGGT
>CAWUUQ010000013.1:0-11063 GCA_963925625.1 uncultured Psychrosphaera sp. | reverse complement strand
GCTGATGCTGCAAAATGGGAATTAAACTACGTTGCTCTAGACGGAAACGTTGGCTGTATGGTTAACGGTGCTGGTCTTGCAATGGGTACAATGGATATCGTTAACCTTAACGGTGGACGCCCTGCAAACTTCCTTGATGTAGGTGGTGGTGCAACTAAAGAACGCGTTGCTGAAGCATTTAAAATCATTTTATCAGACGATAATGTTAAAGCTGTTTTAGTTAACATCTTTGGCGGTATCGTACGTTGTGACATGATTGCTGAAGGCATTATCGGTGCGGTTAAAGAAGTTGGTGTTAACGTACCAGTTGTTGTTCGTCTTGAAGGTACTAACGCTGAAAAAGGCCGTGAAGTATTAGCAAATTCTGACGTAGACATCATCGCAGCAGAAAGCCTACAAAGCGCTGCTGAACTAGTTGTTAAAGCTGCAGAGGGCAAATAATGAGCGTTTTAATTAATAAAGATACTAAAGTAATCTGTCAGGGTTTTACTGGTGCTCAAGGTACTTTCCACTCTGAACAAGCTATTGAATACGGCACTAACATGGTTGGTGGTGTTACTCCGGGTAAAGGTGGTCAAACTCACCTAGGTCTTCCTGTATTTAATACAGTTGCGGAAGCTGTTGCTGCTACGGATGCCGATGCATCAGTAATTTACGTACCAGCCCCTTTCTGTAAAGACTCAATCTTAGAAGCTGCGAACTCTGGAATCAAACTTATCGTTTGTATTACAGAAGGTATTCCAACTCAAGATATGCTAGATGCTAAAGTTATTTGCGACACATTAGGCGTGCGCTTAATTGGTCCAAATTGCCCAGGTGTTATCACGCCAGGTGAATGTAAAATTGGTATCATGCCAGGTCATATCCATAAGCCTGGTCGTGTAGGTATTGTTTCTCGTTCTGGTACATTGACGTACGAAGCCGTTAAACAAACTACAGATGCTGGTTTTGGTCAGTCTACTTGTGTTGGTATCGGTGGTGATCCAATCCCAGGTACTAACTTCATCGACGTATTAGAGTTGTTCCAAAACGACCCTAAAACAGAAGCAATCGTTATGATTGGTGAGATTGGTGGTACAGCTGAAGAAGAAGCAGCTGCATATATTAAAGATCATGTAACGAAACCAGTGGTTTCTTACATTGCAGGTGTTACTGCTCCTGAAGGTAAACGTATGGGTCATGCTGGTGCGATTATCTCTGGCGGTAAAGGTACTGCTGATGACAAATTTGCAGCATTAGAAGCGGCTGGTGTTAAAACTGTTCGTTCTCTAGCTGAAATTGGTAAAGCGTTAAAAGAAAAAACTGGCTGGTAATTTAGTCAGTCATTAAAATAGACCTATAATTTTTGTAGATCTATATAAGCCAGACTTGTGAAGGTGACTTCTTAGTCTGGTTTTTTTATACCTATTCAGCGGCATAAATTGATATCTGAATAATAAAAAAGGCACCCTTAGGTGCCTTTTCTAAATTTACGAAGTTTTAATTAAAACTTGTATGTACCTTTTAAGTAGTAGAAACCACCGTTAATACCGATTGGCGAAGTAACAGGGTACTTAGCGCCTGCAATTTCGTTATCCCAGTCAATATTTCTATCAGGTGTTTGGTCGAATAAGTTTTTCGCACCTAATACTAACTCAAAGTTTTCATTTACATCATAGGCAAACTCAGCATCAATAGTGAACTCAGCGCTAATATCTTCAATTGGTAGACCAGAATCTAAATGATCTTCATAAATACCAGCAAAGTAGTTAACACGAGCCATCAAACGCCAGCTGTCATGATCATGTGAAGTTGTGAAGCTCCAACGATGCGACGGCAAGTTTTCTTCAATCATTCTTACACGTTGGTCAGAGATGTTAGAAGAGTGTTGAGTTACTTCTGTTTCTGTCCAGTTATAAGCAAGCGCATAGCGGTTTTCACCACCTAAAGCATCTTGGGAATAATTTGCAACGATATCTAAACCTTTAGTCGTAGTATCAAAGTCATTGGTGAAGTAACTTACTTCATCAAAGCTTGAAGCATCTTGAACGCCATCAGCAAGAAGTGAATCAATATCTGCTTGCGTTAATTTGATACCAGATACAGTAGCGATACGGTCAGAAACTTTAATATTAAAGTAATCGGCCGTTAAAAATAAACCGCTTTCTAACTCAGCAACAACACCAAAGCTAAATGCTTTTGATTCTTCAGGAGTCAGTGGACGGCCGCCTTTACGAACTGAAATTGGATCAGTTGGAGGAAGCGTTGCACGGTCAATTAGTTTACCGTCAGTACCAAATGCAGTTGTTACATTTCGAACTGTTGATTGGCCAATTGTAGGCGCTTTAAAACCAGTGCTATAAGCACCACGAACAGCAAATTCATCGTTAATTTGATAACGACCCGCTAATTTACCTTTAGTTGTGCTACCAAAATCTGAAAAGTCTTCAAAACGAATGGCCGTTGATATTAATAAATCATCACTTACATTATATTCAACGTCAATATAAGTTGCGAAGCTATCACGGTCTGCTTTACCTGCTGATTTAGCAGACAACCCAGGGAAACCATTAGAGCCAATACCAAAACCTTGTGAACCTAACGGTCCAATTTCCCAAGACTTGTAGTCTCCTGCAATGCTTTCATAAGACTCATGACGGAATTCAAAACCACCGGCAATGTTTAAGTCTCCATCGTTAAAGCTGTCAATGAACTTAGAAAAATCAATGTTTAACGCTTGTTCAGATTGGATGTACTTACCTGGTTTAAATGAAGTTGGAGTATCAGGACCTAAGCTCGGGTTTATTGTGTTGCTGATCATAAAATCAACTTCATTTGAACCAGAGTAGAAACTTACGTCATACATTAATTCATCAACTAAGAAGTTAGTTTCACCTTTAGTGCCGATTGCAATTGAAGAGTCTACAATTTTACCACCAAATTTAGGTGTGAAACCACCAGGGAACATTTCGTTGAATGCAAAACAGTCTGGGTTGTTTGCAACTTCATCAATGTAACGTTGGTTTTGTAGTACATTGTTACCTACTAATATGTCAGTAGGGCAATTACCACTCATATCGCCAGTAAGATCACCAACTAATAGTAATTGGTTACCGTCTGAATCAGAACCACCGTCATTTACGCCACCACGATTATGCGGGTTACGGAAGTAAAATCCACCTTCAACTTCACGCTCTGCATAGTTTACAAACATATAAGCTTCAGAGTCTTTTGTAAGGTCTAGTCCAAAATTACCGAATAACTTAATGTCATTCTTCATTTCTGGGTTACCCCAAACCTGAGCAGGATCTGCTACAGAACCGTTGCCAGCCGCTGATAATGCAGCCGCGTCGTCACGTTGAACGCTACGGCTAGTAGGATCAGACTCTTTAAATTCAAATGCAAAGTTAGCAAAGCCGTCATCGGTCAATGGCATGCCAACGTTACCAGAGTACTGAATGCTTTCGCCATCGCCCTCATAGTAAGAGCCATATTTTGCCTCAAACATGCCGCCTTCAGATGCGTCATTTAATACAAAGTTGATTACGCCGGCAATAGCGTCAGAGCCATACTGTGCAGCTGCACCGTCACGTAGCACTTCTACTTGTTTTATAGCAGAAGCAGGAATTACCGATAAATCTGGACCTTGTGCTCCGTCAGATAAACCACCACCTAAGAAGGTGATAACCGCTGAGCGGTGACGACGTTTACCATTAACTAATACTAAAGTGTGGTCAGCTGCCATGCCACGTAAGTTCGCTGGACGAACTAACGTTGATGCATCATTAATTGGTTGTTCATTAACGTTAAACGACGGTACTACGGTTTGTAGCATCGAAACCATGTCGTTTGAACCTTGCTTTGAAAACTCTTCAGAGCTAATAACGTCAACAGGAACTGCAGAATCACCCACAGAACGAGGTGCAGCACGAGAGCCTACTACGGCTATTTTTTCTATATTCTTTTTAGCTGTATCTTCAGCAGCAAATGCAGCCGCTGGTAAAGTTGCACCGACACTTAAACTAGATAGTAAAGTGTACTTTAATACTCTTGAAAGTGGTTTTAATTTGTACATAGATGTTCCCTATATTTTAACTTATAAGTCTTTGATTTTATAATTTGTGTACAAAGACATCTTTAAACTACATCTAATTTAATAGTTTTGCCAGTAAACAAAGGGCCAAAGTGCTTAAAAAACCAACTTATTTTGTGTTTTTTTTATATTTTTTTACGTTGAGTATACAATTTGATGGGTTTAATTAATGAAGAGAGTGACATTGTGCGAAATTGTGGAATAAAAAAAGCAAACCGACGGTTTGCTTTTTTATAGATAAAATACAAGTGTCTTGAATTAATTACGAATTATGTTTGCCGCCGTTAGCAATTATCTCTTGTGCCATCACATCTGCAATTTCATGTGTTGGTCTATTTTCAGCATCAGCACGTTGAAATATGTCGGTTAAAGTTGTGTAAATTTCTTCAACTTTTCGGTTCGCCTTGTCTTCAGAATAACCTTCAGGGTCTTTTTCAAAAAAGATGTTGATAATGCCACCTGCATTTATTGCGTAATCAGGTGCGTATAAAATACCTTTTTCTTTTAACGTAATTCCATGACGAGGATCTTTTAACTGATTGTTAGCACAGCCCGCAACAATTTTAACTTTTAGTTGTGGAATCGTTTTGTCATTAATTGTTGCACCTAATGCGCAAGGAACATAAACGTCAGCTTCCACCGCATAAATATCATCTAAGCCAACAGCACGAGCGCCATACTCTGTCATTGCTTTATCTATAGCGGCTGGATTAATGTCAGTGACGATTAGATTAGCTTTCTCATTGTATAAACGTTCACATAAATACATGCCGACTGAACCAAGACCTTGAATCGTAAATGTTAAGCCTTCTAAGCTATCTGTCCCAAACTTGTGCTTAACAGCTGCTTTAATTCCTAAAAAGGTACCATAGGCTGTAAATGGAGCTGGATTGCCACTTTTACCTTCTAAACCAACAACAAAATCTGTTTCTAAATGTGCTTGCATGATATCTGCAGTTGTAATGTTTACATCTTCCGCAGAATAATAGGTACCATTTAGATTGTTAAGTGCTCGACCAAACGCTCGGAATAGAGATTCTGACTTCAGCTCTTTAGGATCGCCTATAATTACAGCTTTACCGCCGCCGAAGTTTAATCCAGCCAATGCGTTTTTATAAGTCATGCCTTTTGACAGTCTTAAAACATCTTCAAGTGCCTCATCATCTGATTCATAATTCCAAAAGCGACAGCCACCAACTGCAGGACCACAATTTGTATTATGGACCGCAATAATCGCTCTTAAGCCAGTAGCTTCATCGTTCGCAAAAACGACTTGTTCATGATTATCAAATTCAGGTTGAGAAAAAACAGCCAATGTAGACTCCAATTGTAGTTCTATAAAATTTGAGTGCGACTCTATCACCGACGTTATTATTTACATAACGGTAGTAGCATTGAACTGGGTGGTAAGACCTCTTTTAAATGTAAAGAAAAATGACCCTATTAATTCGAAGTTGTAGAGAAACCATAATTTAAAACTAACATTAAGTTATACGGGCATGACTTAGGGGTAAATCGTTAGTTGCCAAATTAATAGATAGGACATTGTTAATGTTGATGGCTTACGTTGCTGTTTAGATAGTGGATCGGTGAATAAGTTGAATTTTACAGGAGTGTTATAAAAAAATTGGCCGTTCCGAACTGGCCCCAATACTTCAATTGTTAATGTAATATAGTTTGTGAAAGTTTAAATAAATCGACCGAACACATTAAAGGTTGTTTTGCGATGCCTCCATCCATGTATACACTGCCAATAGGCACAAATCCTTGCTTTTGATATTTATCAACTTCATCTAAAAATGAATCAAAGTAAACTTTTTTCATGCCTTTAGATTTAGCTAACCTTAATAACTCTTTAAAGACTTTGCTGCTGACACTAGAATTTCTGTGCTTCATTAATACCGCTACGCGGCTAATTTTACCATCTTCACACAGCCTACCCGTTGCAACAGCATGTCCTTTTTCATCTCGCACTAACACGTGTTCACATTTTATATCATTGTGGTCAAATTCAGACTCTTCGGGAAACTGATATTCGTATACAAATACGCGCTCCCGAATAGATCGTATTTCAGTTGCTGAATTTCTCCACGTTACTTTGTCGCTTTTGTAAGTCATTACACCTCATCAATATACCAGTACCCTGTATTAATAAGTGTAGTCAATAACGTAATATTTTCTAATTGAGAAACTGAACTTTTTAGCTGAAATTTGTCAAGGCTCTCGTGCAAGTGTAAATCTTCAATAAAATCAATTTGTTCAGGCAACAAAGAAAAGTAGTTACCATTGCAATAAAAATGTAACTGACCATCGTTTTCAAAATAAGAGGTTTGTAATGCTAACGCTTTATTAAATGTAATGTTGTCCGAAACACATAATTGTAATATCTGTTCTTCAGTCCATTCTTGCTCACTTGGAACAATGTCTAATTCACGAGTCGGTTCGGTTAAAAACTGATGTAAAAATTTATCAAAGTTACCGTTATCTAACGAGTCCAACATAAATGTTTTAAGGTTCTCTACGGTAGACTTTGAAAGGATCGTTGGAGTTTCATTTGTTGCGTCTTTGCCATTAAAACGAGTCTTTCCAAGTTCATTTTCAAATACAAAGTCTGCAAAAGACGTTAATAATTCAGTTTGACTAGGCGTACGGAAACCAATAGAGAAGCTCATGCTCGGTTCAATAGTTTGACCACAATGAGCACTAAATGGTGGGATATATAAAATGTCACCAGGTGATAATATCTCATCAATAATTGGATCAATAGAATCAACTTGTAAAAGGTCTTGAGTGATTTCTTTTTGCTGTTTAGTTTTATCAACCGCTCCCACTTGCCAACGACGCTTACCCGATCCTTGAACAATAAATACATCATACTGATCTAAATGTGCGCCTACACCGCCATTTACCGCGGAATATGACACCATCACATCATCTACTCGCCAGTTAGGAAGGAATTTTACAGCATTGCGCAAAGCAAAGACTTCAGGATTCCAACGATCAACACCTTGTACCAATAAAGACCAACCCTGTTCTGGTAAATTATCAAAGTCAGAAAATGGACCGTGTTTTACACTCCACTCATTGTTTTTAGTAGTAACAATCCTCGACTCGACAACTTCTTCCATTGCTAGGCCTGCAAGTTCATTCGCATCAATTGGATCATCAAAATTATTTAATGCAGCCTTTAAAACAATCGGTTTTTGCTGCCAATATTCGTTAA
Organism: uncultured Psychrosphaera sp.; assembly: GCA_963925625.1. GTDB lineage: Bacteria > Pseudomonadota > Gammaproteobacteria > Enterobacterales > Alteromonadaceae > Psychrosphaera. The sequence continues at coordinate 3,768 of CAWUUQ010000013.1, read as the reverse complement.
GGAATTGCTCTTGATTGATGTTGTTCCAGTTGATATTCATTTATTTCTCCGCAGTAGGGCATTAAGTAAAATGAGAGCCCGGATTGTGTTCAATAAAAAACCAGCCGTGAGACTGGTTCTATTTTAATTTCACTCTTTAAATATTATCTACAAATATCCTTTATAAGCGCTATTTAAAAGCACGATTTTAATAAGAAAAAATGTAAAACGTAATTTTAATCAGTAAATAGTTTAGTTTAATAGATCAATAAAACGTTCAGCATCACCAATATAATTGGCCGGAGTCATCAACTTAAGTTCCGCTTTTACATTTTCCGGCATCTCTAGGTTATCGATAAAATCAGCCATTGCTTGTTGGTTTACTTTTTTACCGCGAGTTAAGTCTTTAAGCTTTTCATATGGCTTTTCAATACCGTATCTACGCATAACCGTTTGAATTGGTTCTGCTAACAATTCCCAATTATCATCCAGTTCATCTAATAAACTTTGAGCATTAACTTCAAGCTTACTAATACCTTTAAGGGTAGATTGGTAAGCAATAATAGAATGCGCAACACCAACACCTAAGGTACGAAGAACAGTGGAGTCAGTTAAATCACGTTGCCAACGAGAAACCGGCAGTTTAGCGGCTAAATGATTATAAATTGCATTAGCAATGCCTAAATTGCCTTCTGAGTTTTCAAAGTCAATTGGGTTAACTTTATGTGGCATAGTAGAAGAACCAATTTCACCCGCAACGGTCTTTTGTTTAAAGTGACCCATCGCGATATAACCCCAAACATCTCTGTCGAAATCTAATAAAATAGTATTAAAACGAGCCATCGCATCAAATAGTTCTGCAATATAATCATGCGGCTCTATTTGTGTTGTAAAAGCATTCCATTGTAAACCTAAAGACGTAACAAACTGTTCTGAGTGCAAGTGCCAGTCATGTTCAGGGTAGGCTGCGATGTGAGCATTGTAATTACCAACCGCACCGTTTAATTTTCCTAAGACTTCGACACCGGCAATTTGGTTACGTTGGCGTTGAAGTCGAACATAAACGTTCGCCATTTCTTTGCCCATTGTTGATGGCGTGGCTGGTTGTCCGTGTGTACGACACATCATTGGTAGTGACTTGTACTCAATCGCTAAACGTTTTAATTCAGCAAGAATTTTATCACAATATGGTAATACAACTTCTTCTCTTGCAGCATTTAACATTAAGCCGTGAGAAAGGTTGTTAATATCTTCTGACGTACACGCGAAATGAATAAACTCATTAACGGCCGTTAGTTCATTGTTATTAGCTACTTTCTCTTTAAGGAAATACTCAACCGCTTTTACAACATGGTTTGTTGTACGTTCAATATCCTTGATGCGTTGTGCATCGTCTTCAGAGAAGTTATCTACGATATCGTTTAATAAGGCATTTGCTTTTTCAGAAAAAGCAGGTACTTCAGCAATAGCGTCAGTAGAAGCCAGTTTTTGTAACCAACGTACTTCTACGATTACACGATATTTGATTAATCCAAATTCACTGAATATAGACCGTAATTCAGACGTTTTACTTCCATAACGTCCGTCGACTGGAGATATTGCTGTAAGTGCAGAGAGTTGCATTATGACCTCTTAACTAATTAATGATAATTCTTTATGGAATGATATTGCATCTTGCAAAATCATTTTACGGCTAAATATAAATTGTCTTCTTTTTCCGCCAGTTTGACGCCATAAAATTGCGGCTCTGACACCAGCTAATAATAAAGCCCTTACTTGGTTTTGAACGATGGGTTGCTTTAATACTGTAGGCGTCCCAATCACTTTTATCTTTTGTCCAATAGGACTAATAATTTGACTATAAGCATCGGCAAAACTGCCGGTTATTGTGTCTGAATCTATATCAAAATGGTCTAATCGACGCTCAACTTCTTTTAACGCACTGGTTAATTCACTTAATGCTTTATTATTACTAAGTAGCTTTTTAGATATAGACATCATGCCCGCTAAATATCGAGTCACTTCGACATCTTTACTGGTTGCTTGCCCGCTTAATTGGTGAATTAACAAAGCACTGCCACTTTCAAAGGAATGTAAATTCGCGTAGACATCGTGAACAGTCTGGGGCGACGTTGCCATAACACCTTCAAATAAACACTTTATTGCTTCTTTATTTGGAGCGTGGCCTTTAGAACATTGCTGAATCATTAACGCAGCCTGGCAGATAGCGGCCATTGCAATGGTTTGATTACGCTGATTATTTTCCATATTAACGAATGTACTGCTCTATTATGCCGCCACCTAAACAAACATCACCGTCGTAGAAAACCGCAGATTGTCCAGGAGTTACTGCTCGTTGAGGTTTATCAAAGATTGCAGTAATAGTGCCTTTTTCTTTATTGTGAGTTACAGCACAGGCAACGTCTTCTTGCCTATAGCGAGTTTTAACCGTTAAACGCATTGCTTGCTCAGGGCCTTTACCATCAACCCAATTTAACTGGTTTGCAATTAGGCCATCAGAGAATAACAGGGGATGATTTTTACCTTGTCCAACAATAAGAACGTTACGCTTAACGTCTTTATCTACTACAAACCAAGGTTGATCTTTGAAGTCTTTGAGCCAGCCAATAAGCAAACCTTTACGTTGACCTAAGGTGTGATACATCAACCCTTCGTGTTCACCAATAACTTCACCTTCAGGTGTTTCAATATTGCCTGGCTGAGCTGGTAAGTATTTTTGTAGAAAGTCTTTAAACTTGCGCTCACCAATAAAACAAATGCCGGTTGAGTCTTTTTTATCTGCGGTCACTAAACCTTGTTCTTCTGCGATTCTACGAACTTCTGGCTTTTCTAATTCGCCTACAGGGAATAGTGTTTGGGCAATTTGTTTATCGCCAATGGCATAAAGAAAATAACTTTGATCTTTGTTGTCGTCTAAACCACGTAACATTTTTGGGTGCGAGTCATCATTTGTGCGGCGAACATAATGGCCCGTTGCAATATAGTCAGCGCCTAAAATCTCAGCCGAAAACTCCAAAAAGGCTTTAAATTTTATCTCTTTGTTACACATAATATCAGGGTTAGGAGTACGGCCTGCTTTGTACTCTTCTAAAAAGTGCTCAAAAACATTATCCCAATATTCAGATGCAAAATTTACCGTGTGTAAATGGATGCCTAACTTATCGCAAACAGACTGTGCATCTTTTAGATCTTCAGCTGCCGCACAATATTCGTCATTATCGTCTTCTTCCCAATTTTTCATGAACAAACCTTCAACTTGATAACCCTCTTGGATTAACAAATAGGCTGAAACTGAAGAGTCAACGCCACCTGACATACCAACAATGACCTTTTTTGAGGCATTACTAGATTTAGACAATGATTCGTTCGACTGTGGGTTTAGATTATTTTCTGACATAGTTATAGACTTAGTCTCTGACTTAGTATGTTAATGTTCGCATTTAAGCCCATTAAAATGAGCTCATAAAAATTGCGCGGATTCTACCACATGGAAACTCATTTGAGTACGTTAGAACCAACTTTATTGATGACTTTATATTGCCCCAATTCAATACCATCTATTGTCCAATTACCGACTCTATAACGAATCAACCGTAGTGTTGGAAAACCGATATGCGCGGTCATTCGTCTTACCTGCCTATTTTTACCTTCACTAATTGTGATCTCGAGCCAAGTCGTTGGTATCGCAGCTCGTTCTCTGATAGGAGGATCTCGTTTCCAAACTAATTCTGGTTGCTCAATAATGCTTACTTTTGCAGGTTTTGTAAG
>CAWUUQ010000012.1:0-3430 GCA_963925625.1 uncultured Psychrosphaera sp. | reverse complement strand
ATGCTACGCGATCACCTCTCATTACCAGACAGGAGAAATCATTACTAAGGGTTTTACCAGGGATGCTATAACTAATGTCTTTAGCTTCAAACACTTTCTTAGCGCTTTTTTCACCCTGTTGAATAGTCATATTAGCAGTTGTAGGTGCGTCAATTCTAGAACCACGTTGATTACGAAGGTCTTTCAGTGCTCGAACTCTACCTTCATTACGCGTGCGTCGTGCTTTAATACCTTGGCGGATCCATACTTCTTCTTGCGCTAACTTTTTATCAAACAAGGCGTTTTGTTGTTCTTCAACTTCTAAAAGTCGCTGCTTTTCTTCTAAATAGTATTCGTAGGTTCCAACAATACTGGTTGCTTTACCTCGATCTAAGTCAATTATTCGAGTCGCCATATTACGAATGAAAGCACGGTCATGTGAAATAAAGACTATAGCCCCTTTAAATTCTTTTAAAAATGTTTCGAGCCAAGCAATAGCATCAATGTCTAAATGGTTCGTCGGTTCGTCTAATAAAAGAATATTTGGTTGTTTTACTAATGCCTTTGCTAATGCGAGTTTACGTAACCAACCACCTGATAACTTATTGATGTCTTGCTCTGGACTTAAACCTAACTGACTTAATGTTGTCGAAATTCGGCTTTCTAACGTCCAACCTTCATGCTGATCCAGTTGTTGTTGAATTTTTTCCATTTGCGACATTAAAGAAGGATCGTCTGCAACTCGCATAACAATATCGTTAAAATCGTCGACCATTTTTTGAATGTGCGCTAAACCAGCACTTACAAACTCTAGAACGGTCCCAGTTTGTCCACGCGGTGGATCTTGTTCTAAGCGTGCAACGTGTGCATCGTTTACAAACTGTAATGTGCCATCATCTAGTGCTAAGTCTCCACTGATGACCTTAAGAAGTGAAGATTTACCCGTTCCATTTCTACCAACAATACAAACTCGTTCACCCGCATTAATCTGAAAATCAACTTTATCTAAAATTGGGTTACTACCAAACGCTAATTGCGCATTACTCAGTCTTACTAATTCCATAGTGCTCTACATATTGTGTTAATTCATGTTCATCAAATGGCCAATACAATGCTTGTTCAGCATCTGGAGCAATGACGACGGGAATAGTAGCGCCATAAAGGGCCACTAATTGTTCATCTTCGACAATATCAACAAGGTCGAATGAAACATTTATACTTTTTAATAAGTCAGACGCCACCGTACATAAGTGGCACCCTTCCGTAGATAGTAAAAATAAACTAGACATCTTATTTAGGCGTACGCTTCGTTTTTATCTACATTATTTTTTAACGTTAATTTCCAGCAATGATGTATATTTTGATTGCGTTTAAAGTCTTCCGGCAGTGTTTTGCCTTTAATATCTTCTATTTCAAAACCTAACGCCATTATTGCCTCCGCTTCTAACTTAAATTTACGCAGATTGTTGGAAAACAAGACGACGCCATCTTCATTTAGACGATCTTTTACAAGTTCAATAATTTCGACATGATCTCGCTGAACATCCCAGGTTCTATCCATTTTCTTAGAATTTGAAAACGACGGGGGATCTAAGAACACTAAGTCAAATTTATCACGCGACTTAGCTAACCAATCAAGACAATCAGCACGTTGGAAAAAATGATTTTTAGTGGAGATTTTATTTAACGAGAAGTTGTCTTTTGCCCAATCAATGTAGGTATTAGACATATCAACACTAGTTACACGACGTGCACCGTTTAATGCCGCATGAACAGAAACACTTCCGGTGTAACAAAATAGATTTAAAACATCTTTTCCTTTACACCATGACGCAAACTCTTTTCGAGTAGATCTGTGGTCTAGGAATAGCCCGGTATCTAAATAATCATGAATGTTTACGTAAAATTCCGCATCAAATTCTTTTATTGTAAAACGGTGATATTTGTTATCTTCTTTTTCGTACTGTTGTTTGCCCTTTTGAGCTTTACGTACTTTTAAAGAAAAGTTTTCAGCGGTTAAATCAAGCTTTTGTTGAAGTATGCTCAATATATCTAACAGCCTAATTTCAGCAACACCTTCTTTTACCGTTTTAGGTGCTTGGTACTCGTAAATAACAACTTTTCCGTCATAATAATCAACAGCAACGTTATACTCTGGAATATCTGCATCGTATATTCTGTAACTTGTAATGCCTTCTTTTTTTGCCCATTTGCGTAAACGCTTTAAGTTTTTATCGACACGCTTTGAAAACGCCTGCCCATCTTTACTTAAATAATATTCACCACTTTTTGCGCTTTCAGACAATTCACATTGTTGCTCGGTTAATTCATAGTTAGCTAAAACAGTGTCAATTGGGCCATTCTTAAATTTGAATTCTCTACTTTTCTGTAAACGTAATAACTTAAGCAACAACGTTTGGCCAGTTAATAGCGAAACATTCCAACCTTGGTAATTGGTTTTAAAGTTTAAGCCTAAACGTTTGAATAACGAAAGTAATTCAATTGCATCACCAATACGTTCACCATAAGGCGGATTAGACACTATCCAACCTGGATTAATTTTTTTACTAACTGTTGCATTTGCAGCGTCCTGCTGATTAATACTAATCACGTCTTCTAGACCGGCAAATTCAATATTCTTATGGGCTTTTTCAATGATGTAATTAGAAATTTCAAAACCAATAATTTGCGTCGTTGCCTCTTTTTCAGCATCTACAGCATCATCTCTTATTTGGTTATATTTAATAGAAGAAAACTCTGGGTGTTTAGAAAAAGGAAATGAACGCTTATTTAATCCAGGAGCCCGATTGATGTGCATACTTGCAGCTTCTATCAACAATGTACCCGAGCCCGCAAATAAATCGACAAATGGGGAGTTTTTATCCCAACCACTACGCACAATAATTGCTGCAGCAAGATGTTCTTTTAATGGAGCCGCACCTTGCTCGATACGATAACCTCGTTGATGTAAAGATGGACCAGAAAAATCAACGTATATGGCACATTTCCCTTTGAACATTCGAGCGTGAACTCTTAAGTCAGGATCACTTTTATCCACATCAGGTCTTTTGCCCGTTTCCTCTCTAATATTGTCAACGATTGCATCCTTGACTATTAAAGCACCAAATTGACTATTTCTTATACTTTTGTCGGTTCCGACAAACTCTACAGAGAAACTCTGTGTTTTCACAAAGTAAGGATGCCAATCAAAGCCTAAAACGTTGTCATAAATTTTTTCTTTAGTATTACCACTAATATCAATTACATGTTTCATAATACGAGTAGCAAGGCGCGACCAAAGACAGATCTTCATCGCAGTTTCAAAAGTGGCTGTAAAGTAAACAGACTGAAGCTTAGGGTGGACTTCCGTTGCACCTAACTCAATAAGTTCATCGGCTAAAAGCGGCTCAATTCCCGCAGATGTTAAGGCTATAAATTTTGGCATAATCAC
>CAWUUQ010000011.1:0-5819 GCA_963925625.1 uncultured Psychrosphaera sp. | reverse complement strand
CTTTCTGTCGTCATTTTGTCTATTGCCGCTTCAATCTTTTTACTCTTTCGATATATATAGTTGGTTTGTTGTTTAAGCCGCCACACATAGTCAATTTCCATCATAAACTCATGATTACGAAACTTCTTTAGCACTGAGCCTAATATAAACACAGACACGGCAACGCCCATAAGATTTATCCAAAAGTGAGTACCTTCACCATCCGTAAAAAAATAAATAACAGACTGCGATATCAATAATGACAACGTCATTAAGCTGACAACACCAATAGCGATTAAAATATTAAGGTGCTTGCGATAGGTTTGTTTATCGATTGTTTGTCGTTTCATTTTGCTTTCACTTTTCTTTCATCGTGCGTTTGGCGCGGGTTGCGGTATTGTCGCACAAAACTAAAAAAACAGCTCATTTTCAAATCGAAACTTTTATTGCCTGTTTATTCGACATAACCCGTCGTTTTTCTTTATTTTTTTAGCGTTTTATATATAATGCTTTCGGTTCGAAACTTATTCGAAAGGTTTTGTGAAAACTAGACAAAAGATTGCTTAAATAATTTGGCCCTAAACCAGCGGAGTAACATGGTACAAAAGCGCAATACTCAATCTCGTCGCCGTGCAATAGTAGATAAATTGAATGAATTTCAAGAAGTCTCTGTTGAGCAGCTAAAAAACGAGTTTAGTACTTCCGAAGTAACTATTCGTAAAGACCTGTCTGCACTTGAGGCAAACGGGCTATTATTACGAAAGTATGGCGGCGCCGTCGCGTTACCCAAAGAAAGCTCTGAATTAACCAGTACCGAAGTTTCTCGAAACAAACAAGCGATAGGCAAAGCTGCCGCAGCCTTAATAAAAGATCACAATCGTATTGTTATTGATGCTGGTAGCACAACGTCGGCACTGTTAAGTTATGCACAGCAAGTTCGAGGCTTAGTGGTGATGAGTAATTCGGTTGCCGTTGCCAACCAAATTTTAGAACTTGAAAACGAACCAACACTGTTAATGACCGGTGGTACTTGGGACGCACAATCGCATTCTTTTCAAGGTCAATTCGCTGAAAACATGTTACGGGCTTATAATTTTGACCAAGCCTTTTTAGGCGCCTCAGGTTTAGACATTGAACGTGGCACAACTACGTTTAATGAGTTAACGAATTTAAGCCGGATCATGGCCGAAGTATCGCAGCAAGTTATTGTTATGGCCGAGTCGGAAAAGTTAGAACGTAAAATACCCAATTTAGAATTAGCGTGGGAACACATCGACATCCTAGTTACCGACGCTAATATTGATGAATTAAGTGAGCAAAAAATTACTGCTCACAATGTAAAAATTATAAAAGTTTAAGGAAAAGTTTATGTGTGGAATCGTTGGTGGTGTAGCAGAACGTCATATCGTTAATATCTTATTAGAAGGCCTTAAGCGCCTTGAGTACCGTGGTTATGACTCTGCAGGCGTAGCCTTGTTAGAAAAAGACGGTACGCTAATGCGTGAACGTGAAGTAGGTAAAGTTCAAGCCCTTGCCGATGCCGTTGCAAAATCTGGTGTTAATGGTGTTACAGGTATTGCTCACACTCGTTGGGCAACTCATGGCGGCGTAACGCAAGCGAATGCTCACCCACATATGTCCCAAGAAAACATTGCATTGGTACATAACGGAATTATTGAAAACCACGAAACACTACGTGAAGAACTTCAAGCTAAAGGTTATACATTCTCATCTGATACCGACACTGAAGTTATTGCGCATTTAGTAAATGAAAACCGCAAAACAACGGACTCATTATTAGCTGCAGTTCAAACGTCTGTAAAACAATTACACGGTGCTTATGGCACGGTAATCATGGAACCTTCGAACCCTGATCACATTGTTGTAGCACGTTCTGGCTCTCCATTAGTTATTGGTGTTGGTATTGGCGAAAACTTTGTTGCCTCTGACCAATTAGCCTTATTACCAGTGACTCGTCGTTTTATCTTCTTAGAAGAAGGTGACGTTGCTGAAATTACGCGTGACCGCATCAGTATTTTTGATACAAATGGCCATCCGGTAGAGCGTGAAATCCAAGAGTCTGACATCACTCACGATGCAGGTGATAAAGGCGCTTACCGTCACTACATGTTAAAAGAAATTCATGAGCAACCAATTGCGGTTCGTAATACTTTAAAAAATCGTATAAATGATGAAACAGTTATCGAACAATATTTAGGTGAAAATGCCGCTGAGATTTTAAAAGGTATTGATCATGTACAAATTATTGCTTGTGGTACTTCTTATCACTCAGGCATGGTTGCACGTTACTGGTTAGAGTCATTAGCGAATGTAAGTTGTAACGTAGAAATTGCATCTGAATTCCGCTATCGCAAATCTTATGTTCCTGCCAACTCACTCATCGTGACTATTTCACAATCGGGCGAAACAGCTGATACATTAGCAGCATTACGCTTGGCCAAACAAATTGGTTATAAAGCAAGTTTGTCTGTTTGTAACGTACCTGGTGCATCGTTGGTTCGTGAATCTGACTTAGCCGTAATGACTAATGCTGGCGCGGAAATTGGCGTTGCATCAACTAAAGCATTCACGACTCAGTTAGTGGCTTTGTTAATGTTAACTGCGGCATTAGGCAAACAAAAAGGCATGACCGCTGAACTACAGAAACAATTAGTTTCTGCACTAGCAAGTCTACCTGCAAAACTTGAAGAAACGTTGCTAATGTCTGATGGCATTGAAGAACTAGCAAAAGAATTTGCCGACAAACACCATAGTTTGTTCCTTGGTCGTGGCGAGCAATACCCTATTGCAATGGAAGGCGCGTTAAAACTGAAAGAGATCTCTTATAGTCATGCTGAAGCCTATGCGGCGGGTGAATTAAAACATGGTCCTTTAGCCTTAATCGATGCTGAAATGCCAATTATTGTTGTAGCACCAAACAACGAATTACTAGAAAAACTTAAATCAAACGTTGAAGAAGTGCGTGCTCGTGGCGGAATTTTGTATGTATTTGCTGATAAAGACGCGAAATTCAAAAGCGACGAAACTATGCGTGTACTTGAAGTACCACACGTAGACGAATTGATTGCACCAATTGTATATACACTTCCGTTACAGCTTTTAAGCTACTACGTTGCCATCATTAAAGGCACCGACGTAGACCAACCACGTAACTTAGCGAAGTCAGTTACGGTTGAATAAAGTTAGAAACGGCTACATGTTGTTGTTGTCACATCCAAACTAAGTTGGAAAGTTATAAACAAAGATGGAAAGTGACAAACAAAGTTGGAAAGTGGAGCCAAATTGGTTCCACTTACTTTAAAATGCTTTTCGAAAATTAGTAGGTAGCTAATGTCGTTAGTATTGAGTAATTTTCTCTATTATTTCTGGTATATCGTCATAACTTTCATACCAAACTATTGTCACACCCAATTCTTTCATTAGTTCTTCATTAAGTGTGTGGTGGCGGACTAAAAACTTTTCAGCACTATCAATATTATTAACTACTTGTTTTTTGGATTTACCGTTTGATTCAAAGCAAAAGCCATCGGTAGTTAGCCTTTTCATGAAAGCAAAATGTTTGCTTCGTTCAATGTTCCTAGCTGAAATATCTAGTAATCGTCTTAAATTTGGATCTGTCATAGATAATCCCACCATGAGGCAGCTGTTTTCTCTAAGACTATTTAACTGAACTAAGTTTGACCAATGATACGCATCAGAATAAATTTGATGATAGCCTTCTTCAGAAAAGACTAACGTAGAATTATCTAATCCATCGTACTTTTTTCTATCTTCAGGTAAGAATCCATGAACATGGTAAACAGGTAACTCGTCAGGATCATATGTTTCATTTTCAGTATAAATACAGCGATGAATTATATTATTAGCTGAGAGTTGTCTTTCTATGAGGTCATCAAAATTATAGGTAACTACAGATCTTACTTTTGCTCCTGTTCTTCTTGGCATGCACATAGAGGCAATTGAGCGAATTAGCCTCGAATCAATTGCAAATTTCGAATCCCTTAACTTATAAAGATTTTTTGTAATTGCTGAGGTAAACTCTTTTGCCTCAGAGCTATTCTTTACTAACCCCTTTCTCAAATAGCGAGCGGCCATTAGGGCGGAAGGTTCGTCTACTGTATTAAGTCTTGTTACGAGTTCAGATATATCAGAATCAACAACTTCCCCATCACTATCAAATTCTTGAGTTAAATAAGTTACAAACAAAGAGTTTAGTAATGTATTCCAATCAGGCATTCCCGCAGAACTTGATACACCGGCCCCTAGGAAAAGTGAAAACTGCCCTTTTTGATAAGACTCTTGAAGTCCCTCAACTATTTTTTCTCGCTCAATTCTCCAGTCAGTATTTGGTTTGCTTACTGCTGATTCCAGTCTTAGGGAAAATAAGTTATTGACTATTTCATTTACTTTGGCTCTATGCTGACTGGCTATTTTATTGATTTCCTCAGGCCCCCAAAGAACTACGTTACAAGGAAGTGATAACTGTTCAAGCTCAATTAAAAAACGTTCCTTTACCTTTGTGGGTATAGGTTTTGCCGAAATTATCACGAAATTAGATATCGGATTGTCACGTATTACATTAGAAAGTTGAAATGCGAGTTTTTCTACAAAGTGACGACGAGGCTGTTTTGCTAAATTAAACTTTACCTCAAATAATGTTGCACCAACTAAATCGTCAAACCCATCTGGTGCTAATCCATCACCTGGATAATTCGGCTCAACTTTTACGAGAAGCTTCTTTCCTTGCTTTTCTAAATGGTGTTTTAGTAAGTTCAAGATGAAAGTTTCAAATGAATAATAGCTGCGCGGGCCACCTTCATCTATTTTTTGAATTATATTGTCAATTATCATGATCTTATCTTTATTTAGCTTTCATCAATATTTTTAGTTAAGAATGCTTGCATATTTGTATTAGGCTGCTCTACCTCGAACTTGCCGTATGCAGTTATTAATTTTTTCCATAGGCTTGATAACTTACCGCGTCTTCTATAAAGAGGGTGGATCCATGCTGTCGATAAGTAAGTATCTTCATCTTTAGAGATCACCATTGTCACTTGGCCTATTAAACACTGCCTTATCTCTAGACTGTCAATCATTTGTATGTCTTCAACTATCGGATAAACCTCTATATCTTCCCATGCATCATTTGAAGTATCCCATCTAAATCCATCGTTACATTCTTTACCTTGATAGCGACGTAATGCAACACAGGCTTCTTTCTGCCATTTTGGTGAGTCAATAGTGATTGGGTAGTCAAAATTACAACCCATTGGTGCAGGTATTGGACGAATTATTAAACTTTGGGCTTCTTCATAAAATAGTCTATCCAGAGAACCATCAATGCGATTTAGTACAGTGGAGTGTATGTTGATTAACCCAAAGTGCTCTTCATTGAGGCTCTCAGTATCATAAGTTTTATTGTTAATATTAATAATTGCTTGGTCTTGATGATTCAGCCCTCGTAACACCTTGGGTTGATTAAAGTCGATAACATGCATAGTTTCGGATGGTAATTTCTTAAACCAGCTTAGATTATCTGTCCAGTAAAACAGGCTTGGGCTAAAGCGAGATATTTCAACTAATTTTAAAAGTGCATCCTCCACAGAAGTGCTTGGCAGGTTTAACATTTCATAATCAAACCTTTCTTTCAGCGCATTTGGATAAAGCTCTAGACAGAAATCTTTAAGTATTTCTGCTGCCCTTTTATTTTCGTCTCCATAACTTACAAAAATTATTGGTCTATCTTTTTCATTTGCCTCATTTTCAATCAGGCAGTCGATAGCTAAGCCTACGCCTTGGATGACTTTTTCAATATTAAA
>CAWUUQ010000010.1:0-4550 GCA_963925625.1 uncultured Psychrosphaera sp. | reverse complement strand
AACCTAAAACGGTTTTATTATCATCCGAGACAACTCGCGCATGACACGCCATAGCAAGCTCTAGACCACCGCCAAGTGCAGGTCCATGAATAGCGGCAACCACCGGTATTTTCATGTTCTCGATTTTATCAAAAAGATCTTGGCCAATTTTGGAAATGGTACGAACTTCGTCTTCGTTTTGGCATGCATCTAACATTGAAACATCGGCGCCAGCAACGAATGAATTTGATTTACCAGACGCAATGATTAAACCGGAAACATGTGTGTTTTTTTCTACTTCTTCAAATACTGCGTCAATTTGGTCAGCAAACTCTGCTTTTAATACATTCATCGACTCGTTTGGAACGTCAATCGTGATAACGCCAATACCATTCTCTAAAGTCGACAAGGTAAAAGCCGATTGTGTGTTCTTTTTAGCGGTATTTTCAGAAGTTGATGTAGCTGTTTTGTTCGTCATAATTCTTTCCTATATTCCTTGCTTATCCGTCTACTTCAACAATCATAGATGCGCCCAAACCACCAGCCGCACATGCGGTAGTAAGACCTACTCCACCACCACGACGACGCAATTCATTAATTGTTTGAGTAATTAGACGTGTACCTGTTGCAGCAAAAGGATGTCCATATGCTAATGAACCGCCATTAACGTTAAACTTGGTCATATCAATGTCGCCAATGGCTTCATTTCTACCTAACTTCTCTTTTGCAAACTTTTTGCTACCAAACATTTTCATATTCGCTAATGTCTGTGCTGCAAAGGCTTCATGCATTTCAATTAAATCTAAATCTGATAGTTTCATACCGGCACGTTCCAATGCGATAGGCGTCGCATACGAAGGGCCCATTAACATGTCTTCCCAAACGTCGATGGCAGCAAATCCGAAGCTACGAATGTAACCAAGTGGCTTGTAACCTAAAGCCTTTGCTTTACTTTCAGTCATCAACAATACCGCAGATGCGCCGTCTGTTAATGCCGTTGAGTTTGCCGCCGTTACAGTACCGTGTTTGCGGTCAAATACAGGACGCAGCTTGCCATATCCATCTGCAGTTGAATTGGTACGAATGGTATTATCCATTTCAATAAACTCATTAAATGGCGCAGGATGAGCGGCCATTACTTCATCTTTAAAAATACCGCTTTCCCATGCTTTTGTAGCAAGTGTATGTGAGCGATGGGCTAACGCATCTTGATCAGCACGGCTAATATTATGTGTTTTAGCCATTTGCTCAGCCGTTTGGCCCATACTTAACCCAGTAGAATATTCAGCAACGGCTGGCGGTTGAGGCGCCAAGTCTTTTAAACGTAAATGTTTTAAAATGTTCCAACGCTGGCCTAGTGTTCGAGCTTTATTTAAGTCGACCAATGCTCGAGCTAATTTTTTCGTTACGCCAATAGGTAAAACAGACGAAGAATCTGCACCACCGGCAATACCAACGTCTATTGTGCCAGCCATCATCGACTCTGCAATATTAACCGTTGACTGGAAACTCGTTGCGCATGCTCTTGAAACTGAATAAGCATCAGTATGAACGTCCATGCCTGTGCCCAAAACAATTTCACGTGCAATGTTTGGCGCTTCTGGCATTTGTACAACTTGTCCGTAAACTAACTGCTGGATTTCCTTCGGATCTAACTCAGATCTTTGTAACATTTCTCCAACAACCATTTTACCTAAGTCTAAAGCAGGTACACCATGATAAGCTGTCGCTTGTTTAGCGAAAGGTGTTCTTAAGCCTGCAACAACCGCAATGCGGTCGCCATTTCTGGTTTCTAATCTGTTTGCTGTCATGTCTATTCCTATTTTCAAATCTGGTCTGACCTCTAAATTTAAGTCGATTCTAACGAGATAATGACTAAAGTCAAAGCTCTATCTGTAATTTATGCTCGATAACATTCTTTAAAAGACTAAAAAACAACCACTTGTTTTTTATTAGTTGAACCTTATATTCACTTACGTGTCGTAAATGATATTGTAATGCAGGTCATTCATAAGCGTTGTTGCAAGTCGCTTAAAAATCAAACTTTTTATCAATTAAAACCTGTGAATTTCATAGCTGTAGAGGAAGTGTAGAACAAATGTCAGTATCTCGATTTAAACATTTACAAAAATACTTGGATTCTCAAGTCATTGGACAGCCAAACTTCACAAAAGCAATCGTTGTTGCTCTATTAGCCGATGGTCACTTATTAGTTGAGGGACCGCCAGGACTTGCTAAAACGCGTGCGATTAATGCATTGGCTAATGGCCTTGAAGGTGATTTCCATCGTGTTCAGTTTACCCCAGACTTATTGCCTGCAGATTTAACTGGTACCGATATTTATCGTCCTGAAACGGGAGAATTTGTTTTTGAAGCGGGGCCTTTGTTTCATAACTTGGTATTAGCCGACGAAATTAACCGCGCACCTGCCAAAGTTCAATCCGCTTTATTAGAAGCGATGGCTGAACGCCAAGTCACTGTTGGTAAAACCACCTACCCTTTGCCCTCTTTATTTTTAGTTATGGCCACTCAGAATCCTTTAGAGCAAGAAGGTACTTACCCATTGCCTGAAGCTCAGTTAGATCGCTTTTTAATGCATTTAGAAATTGATTACCCAGGTGCAGAAACGGAAATTGAAATTTTACGCCTTACACGTGGTGAGGCACTTGAACATGAAGTTACGCCACCAACAAAACTGACTCAATTAGAAATATTTGATGCACGTAAAGAGATTCTATCTATTCATTTGGCGCCTGAATTAGAGCAGTATTTAGTCGACCTTATCATTGCAACTCGTCAGCCAGCAAAATACGATGCTGATTTAGCGAAATGGATAGCTTTTGGTGCATCTCCACGAGCAACGATTGCGCTAGATAAGTGCGCGCGTGCAAATGCCTGGTTAGATGAACGTGATTATGTGACACCTGATGATATTCAAACCGTGTTTTATGACTGTCTTCGTCATCGTTTATTATTAAGCTACGAAGCAGAAGCGGCAGGCATCGATGCAAACATGGTACTGAAAAAAATCATTCAACTTGTCGCCGTCCCTTAATTCAGTGATTGACAATTGGAGTTCTTAAATTCATGAGCAATCACATGAACTTACATTTATCTTGGATGAATGAAAACAACATAAGCGGCGTAACTTGTCAGCTTGATGAGTTGTTGTATTACCAAAGATACACACATCTGTTAAATACTAAGCCGAGCTCAAGGGTCAAACATCATTTGTCCGGTCAATACTTAGCCAAAACTAAGGGACGAGGCATGGAATTTGATGAGGCTAGACATTATCAGCCAGGTGATGACGTACGTGCGATTGATTGGCGCGTTACTGCGCGTACAGGTAAAACCCACACCAAAGTTTTCCGCGAGGAAAAAGATCGCCCTATCTTTATTCTTACAGACTTATTGCCAAGCATGAAGTTTGGGAGTCAGTTATTATTTAAGTCTGTACAAGCTTGCCATTTAGCAGCATTAATAGCTTGGAAAGCTAAACAAAACGGCGATAAAGTCGGTGGATTAGTTGTCACATCTGATTCTTTATTCGAAGCGAAACCAAGAGGTCGTCAACAAGCCCTATTACATTGGCTTAACCAACTTACATTGGGCCATGAGGCACTTGTATCGAGTAATTTAGGCAAAGACAAGCCTGAATTCAAACAATTAGACCCAGCGAAACAGTCTCAACGATTTGAAGAAGCCTGTCGTCATTTACGCCAAGTTGCGCACCCAGGTAGCCTTGTTTATGTAATTAGCGACTTCCAACATGTTAATGACAGCGCATTACAACACCTATTTCAATTGCAACGACACTGCGAAGTAAACGCTTGTAGTATCTTTGATCCTATTGAACAAAAGCTTCCGGACTTTGTTGGTAACAACCTAGCCGTCACTAATGGAGTATCGACCAAAATCATTAGTAGTAGCGCACAAATTAGAGAATATAATCAAAGTGCGCAATCTCACTTTTTACGTCAAAAACAAAACCTGCAGCAATTTAATATTAAATGGTTGCCTATAAATGCAGGCTTGCCGCTGCATGAGCAGTTGTAGGAATAACAATGCAGAATAATATTTTATCTCAACTTAAAGATATTCAAACACCCGAACCGATTGGTTGGTGGCCAATTGCTTGGGGTTGGTACGTATTAGCTATAGTCTTGATTGTTTTGATGATTATTGCTTACATCGCTATTAAAAATTATATTCAGGTTCGTAAAGCTAAAAAAGCAGCAATCAAAGCCTTAAATGAAATTTCAAATGAGCCTAACCCCAATCAAATGGTTAGAAAACTTAACGATTTATTAAAACGTGTCATGCTTGCCTACTTACCACGAAGTACCACAGCAAAGTTGTCTGGTGAAAAATGGGCCGAACTCCTAAACTTACTAGCCAAGCCCGCTCATAAAATTGATACCGAACTACTAACGTTGGCTTATAAACCCAAATGTAACAGCCAAAAAGCCGATTTGTATTTATTGCAGTCTACGGTTTGGTTAAAAGAAACGTTGCCGCTAAACAAAAAGCAAAAACAATTAGCCTTAAACTGGGTGAAAGAGGTATTG
>CAWUUQ010000009.1:0-25545 GCA_963925625.1 uncultured Psychrosphaera sp. | reverse complement strand
CTCTATACGGTGTAACGTATTTAGCCGTCGCCGCTCAACATCCTATGGCGTTAGAAGCAGCTAAGACAAATGAAGCACTTGCTGCGTTTATCGAAACGTGTAAAAGCCAATCTGTTGCTGAAGCTGACATGGCGACAATGGAAAAAATGGGAATTGACACTGGCATTCGTGCCGTTCACCCATTAACCGGCGAAGTTGTTCCAGTTTGGGCCGCAAACTTTGTTTTAATGAATTATGGTACAGGCGCAGTTATGTCTGTTCCTGGTCATGATCAACGCGATTGGGAATTTGCAACTAAGTACAACTTACCCATTAAGCAAGTTATTGCAAACCAAGAAGCAGATATTGACCTATCAACTGCAGCGTATACAGAACGCGGTACATTAATAAACTCTGCCGATTTTGACGGACTAGAGTTTGCAGAAGCCTTTACTAACATAGTGGGCCTTTTAGAAGAAAAAGGCGCTGGCAAAAAGACCATCAATTACCGTTTACGTGATTGGGGCGTTTCTAGACAACGTTATTGGGGTGCTCCAATTCCAATGGCGACTCTGGAAGATGGCACCTCAGTAGCCATTCCTGAGCAAGACTTACCTGTTGTTCTGCCTGAAGACGTTGTAATGGATGGTTCTGCATCTCCTATTAAGTCTGATCCAGAATGGTCAAAAACGACGGTAAATGGCTTGCCTGCAATTCGTGAAACAGATACGTTTGATACGTTCATGGAATCGTCTTGGTATTATGCACGTTACTGCTCACCTCAGTCTGATGATCAAATGTTAAACCCAGAACAAGCAAACTATTGGCTTCCGGTAGACCAGTACATTGGCGGAATTGAACACGCTATATTGCACCTGTTATATGCCCGATTTTTCCATAAGTTAATGCGAGATGTTGGCTTAATTGAATCTGATGAACCGTTTAAACGTTTGTTATGCCAAGGCATGGTTTTAGCTGAAACCTATTATCGTGAAGATACTAACGGCGGCAAAATTTGGATATCTCCTACAGAAGTAGATGTTGAGCGCGATGAAAAGGGTCGTGTTTCAAAAGCATGGCACATCAAAGATGAGCAACCCGTATTTTCTGCTGGTATGTCTAAAATGTCAAAATCAAAAAACAATGGTATTGACCCTGAATCTGTAATTCAGACTTTAGGCGCCGATACGGTTCGTTTATTCATGATGTTTACTGCACCACCAGAGCAAACATTAGAATGGTCTGATTCTGGGGTTGACGGCGCCCATCGTTTCATTAAGCGTGTTTGGAAGTTAACCCAAGATGTTATTGAAGCGGGTCTTGTTAAGACGTTAGACGTTGCAGCGCTTAATGGTGAACAAAAAGCATTACGCCGTGAACTACACAAAACAATTGCTAAAGTGACTGATGATTTAGATCGCCGTAATACCTTCAACACAGCAATTGCTGCAGTAATGGAACTGACCAATAAGTTAAATAAAGCGCCACTTGAAACTGAGCTTGATAAAGCGGTTTTATTTGAAGCAGTAAACGCTATTGTTATTATGCTTGCCCCTATTACGCCGCACGTTTGTCATGAACTTTGGAACCAACTCGGTAACGAAGGTTTGGTTGAAGTTGCTCAGTGGCCAACTTTTGATGAATCTGCAATGGTTGAAGACGAAAAGCTAATCGTAGTGCAAGTAAACGGTAAAGTACGTTCTAAATTAACGGTTGCTGCTGATACCGATGAAGACACAATTAAAGCGCTAGGTTTGGCAGAAGAGAACGTTGTTAAGTTTACTGAAGGCAAGGTTATCCGAAAGGTGATTTTTGTTAAAGGTAAGTTGCTTAACATTGTAGCAAATTAAGGTTGCAACCAAACCGTATCAGGGAGTAAGCTCATTATCGTTGCTCCCTGTTTTATGCACCTATTTGATTTTAATGCTGTTTAATTTATTACTGTGAAAGTTTACTACTGTTAAACTTTACTATCTATGACTAGGCAAACCATGAACTTAAAACGACTACTTTTAGCTTTTGTAATTGCCCTATCAAGTGTTATGCAAGGTTGCGGCTTTAAGTTAAAAGGACAGTACTATTTGCCAGACTCACTCAAGTCTGTTTATGTCTATTCTGAAAAGCGGTTTAATCCAGTATTAAGCCAAGTTAAAACGCGTTTAAAACAAAATAATGTTTACGTTCTAAGCAAAATTAATGAACAGAAAGCACAACTAAAACTCTTACCAGAATCTTTCCAACGTCGAACCTTGTCGCTGTTTCCAAATGGCCAAGTTGCTGAATATGAGTTGATCTACATTGTTAAATATCAAGTCTTCTTGCCAAATAAATCTCCTCAAAACTTTTCCGTTGAATTAAGTCGCGAGTTTCAAGACGACCCTAACAATGCCCTAGCAAAAGAACGCGAACGTGCTCTTATATTGTCTGAGCTACGTGTTATTGCTAGTGACCGGATTATGGCTCAATTGATAATGGTTAAGTGAGACACTGACTTTGAAAATTTACGCCAACCAACTTCCCAATGAGCTAAACAAGAAGCTTTCTGGATGTTACTTGTTGTTTGGTGATGAGCCATTCCAAATAAATGAAGCTCGCACATTAATTAAACAAGCTGCTAAGCAACACGGTGTCGAAGAGATAATTCGACTAGCCGACGATGATCAGTTTGAGTGGGAAGACTTAAAACAACACCTTCAGGCTATGTCATTATTCTCTTCAACAAAGTTGATAGAGCTAGAGTTAACGACTAATAAAATAGGTAAAGTTGGCTCTGATACATTAAAAGAAATTGCGCATGACCTTTCAAGTGACAACATTTTAGTTTTATTTGGCAGTAAACTTGAAGCGGCTCAAACTAAATCAGCCTGGTTCAAGACGTTAAGTGAAATTGGTTTATACGTCCCTGTGTATGAGATTGAAGGGCAGCACCTGAAAAGGTGGTTACAACAACAATTACAATCTCGTCAGCTTAATCTCACACCAGACGCTCAAACATTCTTATTAAATTTTACGGCTGGCAATTTATTAGCCTGCGCGCAAGAATTAGATAAGTTGAAAATTTCCCTGCCAAATACTCCTATGTTGTCATTGGAACAGATTGAGCAATATGTGACGAACCAGTCGCGTTACACTGTATTCCAATTGTCGGATGCTCTTTGGGCAAATAACACTCAACAATGCATCACGATTTTGAGTCGTTTGAAACTAGAAGCCTTTGAGCCTAATATTATATTATGGTCACTTCAAAAAGATCTGTTATTGGTTCAGCAATTGCAAAATGCACTTCGTTTTAACGAAGTAACAAAAACTGTTTTTGATCAGCACAGAGTTTGGAAAAACAAACAAAGTCAGTTTCTTAATGTTGCCAAAAGTCTAAACCCAATACTAATGTCACAAGCCTTACAGCAATTATCTGCCATTGACCAAGCGTTAAAGTTTAATACTGTAGACTGCCCTTACACGCTATTTTCTCATATCTGTTTACTGCTAAATGGCTACTCGCAGTTACAAGCCTTTGAAATTCCATTTGAAATTAACGTTGCTTAGTTTATGTCTATCTTTTTGTACGGCGGTACATTTAATCCAATTCACAATGGCCACATCTATCCTGTTTTAGACGCAGCGAAGCATTTTAATGCCACAAAAGTAATATACGTTCCGTGCCACATACCGCCACATAAACAAATTCCTAATGTCGGTGCAGAAACACGTTATGACATGACAAATCTAGCATTGAAAAATCCAGAATTAAAACAACAGTTTCAAGGTGAAATTGAAGTAAGTCGATACGAAATAGATAACCCTAAAACTTCCTATTCATACGACACTATTTGTCATTTTAAGAAGCTCTATAACAATGAAAAGCTTTACTTTGTAATGGGTTTAGATTCATTCTTAAACTTTCATACGTGGAAAAATTGGCAAGGGATATTACATGAAATAGATTTAATTGTTGTTAAGCGCCCAAGCTACAAGTTAGCTACAGATAACGATGAAGCAACTTCAGGTGCATCAATAGAACCGATGATTTCAGACTCAATAGGACAATCTGTTTTTTTATTTGACTCTGTTGCTGTGGATATTTCATCCACTGAAATAAGAAATTTAATGGCTACCAACAGTTCAAAACTCAACCAACATATCCCCAAAGCCGTTATTGATTATATTCAAACTCACCAGTTATATCGATAAAGTTATTCTAGAAGCCACTTCAAAAAGTATTATGATGCCCCTTAAGACCAGTGACTGATCTGTTCTACTCTGCCATTACTGATTACGATCTCACCTTTTTTAGCCGACAGGCCATCTGCACTATAGTTAAGGTCAAAGATGACTCTCACTTTTAAACCTGATTTAATCGATATAGACCAATCTGACATCGCGATTGATAACAATTGTAGATGATGCGTTTTACAGTATTGTTCGCCCGAAATACGAGCCTGCTCTGCAACTTTGCGACTCTGCCAAAACACACTAAAAATTAAGCTAACAAAAATTAACAACCAAACGGTTTCTAAATCGAACATTTCTAACTATTTCCACTTCTATAATAAATGTATGTTTTGTTAATGACTTATATGGCATTAAAAAAGCGCATTTCAATGAAAGGCGCTTTTGATTTAAAGTATTAGGCTAATACCTTAAATTAATTAATTAATTAGTGTAACGCCACCCATATAAGGCACTAATACGTCTGGAACCTTAATACTTCCATCTGCTTGTTGGTAGTTTTCTAGTATCGCAACTAATGTACGACCTACCGCTAAACCTGAACCATTTAAGGTGTGAACTAATTCTGGTTTTTTCGCGCCTTTTGCACGGAACCTTGCTTGCATACGACGTGATTGGAAATCGCCCATATTGCTACATGATGAAATTTCTCGGTACGTGTTTTGAGCCGGAACCCATACTTCTAGATCATAGGTTTTTGTTGCCGAAAAGCCCATATCACCCGTACAAAGGATTACTTTACGGTAAGGCAGTTCAAGCTTCTGTAGAATAACTTCTGCATGTCCTGTTAAAGCTTCTAGTGCTTCATTTGAATCTTCTGGTTTAACAATCTGAACAAGTTCTACTTTATCAAACTGATGTTGACGGATTAAACCACGTGTATCACGTCCATACGAACCGGCTTCTGAACGGAAACATGGTGTATGTGCTGTCAACTTAACTGGCAATTCTGACTCGTCATATATAACGTCGCGAGCAAAGTTTGTTAATGGGACTTCCGCCGTCGGAATTAGTGATAATTTACGTGCATCTTGCTCGTCTGCTTTATCGGATTGTCCTGTAATAGGCTGAGTGTGAAACAAGTCTTCTGCAAACTTAGGCAACTGACCTGTACCTTGAAGGCTTTCAGGATTAACTAAGTAAGGAACATATGCTTCCGTATAACCATGACCATCAGTGTGAGTATCCAACATAAACTGGGCTACAGCACGGTTTAAGCGAGCTATTTTGCCTTTCATAACTGTAAAACGTGCGCCACTTAATTTGGTTCCCATCGCAAAGTCTAAACCTTTATCTAAGGCTTCACCTAAATCAACATGATCTTTTGGCTCAAAATCAAACTCGCGTGGCGTGCCCCATTTTAATATTTCTACGTTATCATCTTCTGATTTACCAGCAGGTACATCGTCAGATGGTAAGTTAGGTACAGATAAGGCAATGGAATCAATTTCTTGCAATAACTCTTGAAGTTCTGACTTTGCTGCGTCAAGTTTGTCACCTAAATCAGCAACACTATCTAATAAAGGTTGAATGTCTTCACCACGGGCTTTTGCTTGACCAATGTTTTTGGATTTTGCATTACGCTCATTTTGTAATTCTTGCGTCGCTGTTTGAAGGTCTTTACGACGAACTTCAAGTGTTTCTAGTTTATTTACATCTAATTCAAAACCACGCGCGGCTAGTTTAGCGGCTGTCTCTTGAATATCATTTCGGAGAAACTTTGGATCTAACATTGTCTGCTTTTACCTATCTGAAAATTTATCTAATTTTAATACTTTACAACTGTTTATAAACAGTATAATTACTTCCGCACGGCCAATTTATACTGACCAAGCTGTGTTTAACTTTTTATTTTGACGCCACTACTAACATGCCTAACCACGCAGCAAAAATGCATACAAATACATTTAACACTATATTCAACAATGCTTTTTGCCATAACCCCTGTTGAATTAACAGTAATGAATCGAGTGAAAATGTCGAAAACGTTGTAAATGCGCCAAATAATCCAATGCTTAAAAAAGCACGCCAAGTGGAATCGGAAACTATACCATGTTCTATCAGGCTAAATAAGAGGCCTAGAAAAAATGATCCAATAACATTGACCGTTAATGTGCCATAAGGAAAGCCACGGCCAAACCAGCCCATTACAAGTCCATTAATACCATACCTTAAAGATGCGCCTATCGCGCCGCCGAGTGCAACAAAAAGCCAATTACCCATGCTCGTTGCCTCTAGCAAACTCATCTAATTGTGATAAATAATCTAACTTTTCAGAGATTTTCTTTTCTAAACCCCTGTCGGTAGGAGTGTATAGCTTTGTACCTTGTAACTCATCCGGTAAGTAATGTTCTCCTGCAGCATAAGCCATAGGCTCATCATGTGCATATCGATAATTATCGCCTTTGTTTAATGACTTCATTAAGTCAGTGGGTGCATTCACTAAATGATTTGGCACTGCTAAATTTGGTGTTTCAGCGGCAAGTCGTTTGGCGGCTTTAAATGCAACATAAGTAGCGTTGCTCTTGGCTGCAGATGCCATATATATAGCGGCTTGTGCGATAGCACGTTCACCTTCTGCAGGCCCAACTCTGTGATATACGTCCCATGCATTTAAACCAATTTGAAGTGCTCTTGGATCAGCATTACCAATATCTTCTGATGCAATCGCTAACAGTCGCCGTGCAACGTATAATGGATCCCCGCCACCAGCCAGAATTCTTGCATACCAATACAATGCACCATCTGGACTTGAACCACGTACTGATTTATCAAAGGCCGAAATTAGGTCATAAAAATGATCGCCACCTTTATCAAACGTCGCCATTTGATTGCCTGTAGCTTGCTCAATTATTTCAGCGGTTATTACGCCGTCTTTTGCTACTAAATCTGAGGATATTTCTAGATAATTTAAAAGCCGGCGACCATCACCGCCAGCAAGGTTAATGAGTAACTTTTTATTCTCTTCAGTTAAAGATAACTTAAAGTGCCCAAGGCCATTTTCAACATCGCTAATCGCTCTTTCTAACAGGGATAATAAGTCTTGTTCATTAATGTTTTGTAATACATAGACTCTAGCCCGCGATAATATTGCATTATTTAATTCAAAAGATGGATTTTCAGTAGTAGCACCGATAAATGTAATTGTGCCGTTTTCTATAAATGGCAAAAATGCATCTTGTTGGCTTTTATTAAAGCGGTGTACCTCATCGACAAATAATACGGTATTGGAGCCGTTCTGGTTTCTTCGGTGTTCAGCCCGCTCAATCGTGGCTCGGATGTCTTTAACACCCGCACTTATGGCTGATAACTTTTCTACTTCAGCATTAGCTGATTTTGCTAATAATTCCGCTAATGTTGTTTTTCCCGTTCCCGGCGGACCCCATAAGATCATTGAATGACAATGACCCGCATCGAGCATTTTCCTTAGCGCTTTACCTGGGCCAACTAAATGTTGTTGTCCAACGTACTCATCAATATTCCTAGGCCGTAACCTTGCAGCTAAAGGAGCATGTTGTAGATCGTTATCTGGTTTTTGAATTGAGTCTTCTATTCCAAAACCAAGAGAGTTTTGTTCGCTCATGATTCACCTTTACAACAACAAAGTAGTCTGTATGAAATTCGGCTATTAATATGAGACATTGCCTTCTACTGTAGGTTGAGATGCTCGTTGATCATCAATATCTATTCCCGCAGGAATTTTGAACTCAAACATTTTATCGTCCGGTGAAAAGTTTGCTTGTTCTGACAACGTATATTCACTGACTTGGCGGCTACGGCTAGTAATTAAAATTTTGTTTAAGTGACGTGTACCAAAATGAACTTCTAGCTTTATTACCTGAGCCTGACTGTCGTCTTTTGGTTTTATAATAAAACCTTGCGCTGACTTGGTTATGTCAAATTGTTGCCAAATTTCTTCATCTTGAGAGACCAATAATGCAAATGGAGTTTGCGTAACAGCTCGCCCTACGTCATAAATACTCACCTGTTCAACAAAAGGGTTAAACCACCAAACCGTTTTACCATTCGACAATAATAGCTCCTCTTCAGGTTCTTCTAATTGCCATAAAAACTTGCCAGGCTGCTTAAAAACTAATTTGCCCTTGGCCTGATGTATTTCGTTGCCTTGCGAGTCATTTACTTTTTGAGCAAAATTAGCTTGATAACCATCATAATCTTTTAGCTTCATTTGTAGCGCACTAGAGTCTGTTTCTGTGGCCATTGCGTTATTTGATAAAGTGGCACTGCAAATACATATAATGGCGAAAACTTTTAGCCTTTTGATAAGTGCATAAGTGTTTGTTGCTGTTTTTATAACAGCCGGTGTAATTACTGTCATTTTAGTTTTAACTTTATTTGTTAATCGTGTTTTCATTATTAAATCAAATCCTGTTGTTCTTCACCTTGTACAGGTGGTGGCGCTAGTACTTCACGAGTACCATTTGCAGCCGCACGGCTTACAATGCCCATAGACTCCATCTGCTCAACAATTCTTGCAGAGCGGTTATAACCAATACGTAACTTTCTTTGAATGCTTGAAATAGAAACTTTTCTAGTTTGAGTGACAAAAGCTACGGCTTCATCAAATACTGGATCGGCTTCTTCACCTTCCGCCATTTCTGCTGCTTCGCCAGGCAACATGTTTTCGTCGGTCATTTCGCCTTCTAGTATTTCTTTTATGTAATTGGGCTTTGCTTTTGATTTCCAGTCATTAACAACGGCATGAACTTCGTGGTCGTCAACAAAAGCACCGTGCACACGAGTAGGTACACCTGAACCTGGTGGTAAATAAAGCATATCACCCATGCCTAGTAAGTTTTCCGCACCTTGTTGATCAAGAATGGTTCTCGAATCAATCTTTGATGACACTTGAAAGGCCATTCGAGTTGGTATATTCGCTTTAATCAAACCGGTAATTACGTCTACCGATGGACGCTGTGTCGCTAAGACTAGGTGAATTCCTGCAGCACGCGCTTTTTGAGCAATACGAGCAATTAGCTCTTCTACCTTTTTACCCACAATCATCATCATGTCGGCAAATTCATCGATGACAACCACAATGGCCGGCAATTTATCGAGCTCCGGTGGCATTTCCAACATGTTATCTGTGCTACGCCATAACGGATCTCTTAACGGAGAGCCATTTGCCGTCGCCTCTTCTACCTTAGCGTTATAACCCTTTAAGTTTCTAACCCCTAGTGATGACATTAACTTATAACGACGTTCCATTTCTCCGACACACCAACGAAGTGCATTGGCAGCTTCCTTCATGTCGGTAACGACTTCAGACAATAAATGTGGGATGCCTTCATACACAGACAATTCCAACATTTTAGGGTCAATCATTATCAAACGAACTTCTTCTGGCGTTGACTTGTACAATAAGCTCAAGATCATGGTATTTACACCCACTGACTTACCTGAACCCGTTGTACCAGCCACTAACAAATGCGGCATTTTAGCTAAATCAACTACTACAGCCTTACCGCCAATATCTTTGCCTAATACCATGGTTAATGGCGACGCTGCATCTTCAAACACCGAACTGCCCATAACTTCAGATAGTCTGACAATTTGGCGATGTTTGTTTGGAATTTCTAAACCTATGTATGACTTACCCGGAATAACCTCCACCACACGCACACTCATTGCTGATAATGAACGCGCTAAATCTTTAGAAAGTCCTGAGATTTTACTTACTTTAATACCTGGCGCTAAATCTAATTCAAATCGTGTAATAACAGGCCCTGGGTAAACGCCTACCACTTCCGCTTGAATATTAAAATCGAGAAGTTTGGTTTCAACTAAACGAGAAACAACTTCTAATTCTTCCGCCGAAACAGGGTTTTCAACTTTATCGGGGCGATCTAATAAGTCTAATGACGGGAGTGTAATAGGTGGTTTTTCAACAGCAGCAGACGCTGTAATTGTATGATTTTCGTTGTTTTGTTGCTCTCTCGGAGTTGCCGAAGTATCACGAGTCGGCGCTTCGCCTGTCGATTGCATTCCTTCTAACGCTCCGATGATGTCATCATCTGATAATTCATCTTCAATTGAGCTGTAGCTCATTGGCATGTCTATGCCTTCAATACCGCCATTTTCATCTCCATTTTGCACACGCACAGGCTCTTCACCGATGGCAAATGGCATATCGTCATCAAGAGACATGTCTATTTTGTTCGGTGCACTTGGATTTTTCTTAAGCATATTTGGAATGTTTTTAGAGTCGGATGATAAAGACGATGCTGGTGTTTCTTCTGTTGTATTCGCCGCTGAGAAAAAATTAGCGAGTAATGAGTCTTCTGATTTTTTATCTTTAATCTTGTCTTTAACGGGCTTTTCAGTTTGCGAGTTCGATGTGAGTACTGCCGTTGTGACAGAGGTGACATTTGTTTTGCCAATTACCGGATTCAATACCTCAACATCTTTTTCTGGTGCGCTATCTACTTTATTAGTCATTACAGGTGAATCGATACCCAATACTGAACGACATGCCTTATAACAATACTCACCGCCGAGCCAAGTATATTTACCGATGCCGTCCACAATTTGTAACCAAGAGATGCCAGTCATTAACGTAAAACCTACCATCAAACCGACTAAAAACATTAATGTTGAACCGGTAAAACCAAACAAGGGTGTAAATAAATAGGAAATGACATCACCAATTATGCCGCCAGATGAATAATAATAAACATCGCCAAAATTCATACTAAATATTGCAGATAGTCCAATTAAAGTAAGCATAAAGCCAATAATTCTTAATCCTAAAGCCAAATAATCCACTTCGACTAAATCATGAAATTTTCGAAAGAACAGCCAACCTATAACTGAAAGTATGATCGGAATGAAAAAAGCCAACCAACCAAAGGTAAATAACAGAATATCAGAAAGCCATGCACCAAACGCGCCACCAGCATTTTTAATTAACTCGTAGTTACCCGTTTTAGTCCAACTCGGATCGGCGGGATCATAAGAAAATAGAGTTATCAAAATATAGATTGAAACTGCGCCAGCAATAATCAACCCAACTTCTAAAAGTCGTTGAAATCCATTAAGAAAAGACGGTTGTTGTTCGGTCAAGGCTTACATCTCCATGCTCTATAATTGATAAGAAAGTTTATTTACGAGAGAGCTCGCTTAATTTAACAAATATTTCTCTATTTATCATGACGTTTTTGCTGCTGTTGAGCGCTTAATTCATATATAAATAGGCATTGGTCTATTTGCCTTCACTTCTTCCATTACAACATAGGTTCTACTAGCACTTACGCAAGGTAGTTTTAATAACGTCTCACCAAGAAGCTTTCGATAAGAAGACATATTTTTTACGCGTGTTTTTAACAAATAATCAAAACTTCCAGAAACAAGGTGGCACTCCAGTATTTCATCTAATTTTTCTACCGCAGTGGAAAAGTCGCTAAATACGTCTTGTGCTGTTTTTTCTAAGGTAATCTCAACAAACACCAACATCGTAGCGCCAACTGCTTCGGCATTTAACATCGCCTGATAACCTTCTATAACGCCATTACGCTCTAATCGTCTAACACGTTCTAAACAAGGTGTAGGGCTTAAACCTATTAATTTGCTCAACTCTATATTTGAAATGCGACCATTTTTCTGTAGTTCTACTAATATTTTTTTGTCTATTCTATCTAACGAAAAGCTCATATTACCCTACTCTTTGGATTCTAATTATTACCCACTTTTATTTACTATATACCGCAACCGAAAAAATCACCTATATAAAATCCTGTAAATAACAAAAATACAGTGATTAATTTTACAAAACTCCCCATATAATACCGCAAAAATTTTTCAGACAAACTGTTTAACATTATAAGGTAAAGAAGATGATTGTTGGTGTACCAAAAGAGATTAAAAATCACGAATACCGTGTTGGATTAACGCCTGCTGCCGCTAAAGAATTTGTTGCACATGGTCATAGAGTTTTAGTTGAAACTGATGCGGGCACTGCAATTGGTTTTTATGATGAACAATACATTGAAGCTGGCGCTGAAATCATTGCTTCTGCTGCAGAAATTTTTGCAACTGCAGATATGATCGTAAAAGTAAAAGAGCCACAACCTAACGAATGTAAAATGTTACGTGAAGGCCAAACACTTTATACTTATCTTCATCTTGCACCAGATCCAATCCAAACTGAGCTTTTGGTAGAGTCTGGCGCTACGTGTATTGCTTATGAAACAGTTACAGACTTACACGGTGGCTTGCCTCTTTTAGCACCTATGAGTGAAGTTGCTGGCCGTATGTCTATTCAAGCTGGCGCACATCATTTAGAAAAAGCACAGGGCGGTAGCGGTACGTTATTAGGTGGCGTACCTGGTGTTGCTCCTGCAAAAGTCGTTGTTGTTGGCGGCGGTGTTGTTGGTACTAATGCGGCTAAAATGGCGGTTGGCATGGGCGCTGATGTTACTATTCTTGATCGCTCGTTACCTCGTTTACGCCAATTAGACGATATTTTCCGAGGCACGGTTAAAACCGTTTACTCTACTGTAGACGCGCTAGACTATTACACAACTAAAGCTGACTTAGTGATTGGTGCAGTATTAATTCCAGGTGCTGCAGCGCCTAAATTAATTACCCGTGAACATATTAAAAACATGAAGCCTGGCTCAGTATTAGTCGATGTTGCCATTGACCAAGGTGGTTGTTTTGAAACTTCTAAAGCAACAACACACCAAGACCCTACATATGTTGTTGATGACGTTGTTCATTACTGCGTAGCAAACATGCCAGGTGGTGTTGCTCGTACTTCTACTATGGCGCTTAATAATGCGACATTGCCGTTTGGTTTGGCTCTTGCGAATAAAGGTCCT
Organism: uncultured Psychrosphaera sp.; assembly: GCA_963925625.1. Lineage (GTDB taxonomy): Bacteria > Pseudomonadota > Gammaproteobacteria > Enterobacterales > Alteromonadaceae > Psychrosphaera. Next base: position 12,496 of record CAWUUQ010000009.1, on the reverse strand, counting down.
AAACAAGCTATGTTAGATGACAAACATTTATTAAATGGCTTAAACGTACATAAGGGTAAAATAACCTATAAAGCCGTTGTTGATGCATTAGGTGCCACTATGGACCTTGAGTATATGGATGCAGTTGCCGCTTTAGATCTGTAAGACGCTAAACAGCTAAACAGCTAAACCAGAGTTTGATTAATTAATATTTAATTATCAACTCTGGTTTTTTTATGTCTACATTATCTGGGAAATTGACGTTATGGCTGGTTTAATAAAACAGGAGCGGTTGGTGCTAAATCGTAAGGATTGCCAATTCCATACCTTTGACGCAATGAATCGATGAACTCTGCGTTGTTCTCAAGAAATACATTAAACTCTTTGATAACTTCTGGATGTTTTAAAGTAGATAGATGATAAGCATATACTTCATGTTTAATGTTGCGATTAATAGATACAGTTAGTTTACTGTTAATTTTTTTTAAGTAATGATTCGCCACAGTGGGCTCAATATTAATTGCATCAACCTGCCCTCTTAATAATTGTTGCATCAGAACTAACGTCGAAGAAGTTTCGTATAAGACTACTTCTTTACTTTCTAATTCTTTAACCCAATTTGTTGGATGGAACCCCAGCAAAGTCCCTAAAATTTTCACATCTTTTTTGCTTTTGATTTTGGGATCTAAGGTCAAAGTACCAGCAAATAGATATAAGGTTGGTTTACTATAGGTTAGCTTTTTTGCAGCTAAATCATTTATTACTTCTGATTCGTTCCAACGTTTATTGTCTGGATACTTTAAGTCAATGTCTTTATCGAATAACCACATACCAAATTTTTTAACCGGCATTGGCAAGTATTCAAATGTGTAATTATGTTGGGATGCAAATTCATCTAGCAAGTCTTTGGTAAACGATGACTCGCTGTTCATAAAATCAAATAGTGGGAAAAAGGGGACGTCTTCAACACCGACTACAAGTGTTCGATTGTTTTTTGATTCTAAATTTCCTTCGCTAGCGTTATTTTCACTAGTACTTTTTGCAGAACAGAAAAACGTCGAAAGTACCAAAATCAATGATAAAATCGAAATACGTCTAAACATGATTACCCTATTAATGACTCTATGACTTGTTCACAATATCTTAATTGTGTACAAAAATGAAACAATATTAGATTTCTTGATTAAATATTAAGATATAAATTCCATTTTGTGCTTGATGTTCGTTAAAATCCGCCCCATAGATAGAATTATAAATTTTTAAGTGGAGCTTTCATGAACGACGTACAACATCACAAACTAATCATCCTTGGGTCTGGACCTGCTGGATATACAGCCGCCGTTTATGCAGCGCGCGCAAATTTAAACCCAGTTTTAATAACCGGCATGCAACAAGGTGGTCAATTGACTACTACAACGGAAGTTGAAAACTGGCCTGGTGATGCAAATGACTTAACCGGTCCTGTTTTGATGGAACGTATGAAAGAACATGCTGAAAAATTTGAAACGCAGATTCTTTTTGATCATATAAATAAAGTCGATTTTTCAGCAAAACCTTATACATTAGTTGGTGACAGCCAAACTTATACTTGTGATGCGTTAATAATCTGTACGGGTGCTTCTGCACAGTATTTAGGACTAGAATCTGAACAAGCCTTTATGGGTCGCGGTGTATCAGCCTGTGCAACTTGTGATGGATTCTTTTATCGTAATCAAAAAGTCGCGGTCGTTGGGGGTGGTAATACTGCAGTTGAAGAAGCATTGTATTTATCTAATATTGCTTCTGAAGTACACCTGATTCACCGTCGTGACACGTTTAGAGCGGAAAAAATTCTTGTTAAACGTTTAATGGATAAAGTTGCAAACGGTAACATTGTTTTGCACACCGATCGCACCTTAGATGAAGTATTAGGTGATGATATGGGTGTAAATGCAGTTCGTCTAAAAGATACCAATTCTGACGCTACGGAAGAATTATCAGTAATGGGTGTATTTATAGCGATCGGTCATAAGCCTAATACGGCAATGTTTGAAGGCCAACTTGATATGAATAATGGTTACATCAAAATTCACAGTGGCTTAGAAGGTAATGCAACTGCTACAAACGTAGAAGGCATTTATGCCGCTGGTGATGTTTGTGACCATGTATATCGTCAAGCGATAACTTCTGCTGGCACAGGCTGTATGGCTGCTCTTGACGCAGAAAAATATTTAGACGCACTTTAAAATTAATTTTTAGAGGTTTATGAAAAAGTCTCTGCACTACTTAACTGATGATGCAAACTGGTTTCCGCCAGTTTGTTCAGCGCTTGATGAACCATCCGGTTTACTTGCAGTAGGTGGAGACTTGTCTACAGAGCGACTTTTTGCTGCCTATAAACACGGTGTTTTTCCTTGGTATAACGAAGATGAACCGCTGCTTTGGTGGTCTCCCGATCCTCGAGCCGTCATTATTCCAAACGAAATCAGAATTAATAAATCATTGAAAAAGTTTCTGCGAAAAACAGACTATAAAGTGACCATTAATTCTGCCTTTTTAGAAGTGGTTAAAGGCTGTGCAAAACCACGCTTAGACGATGGTACCTGGATTTTCCCTGAAATGATCCACGCCTATCACGGTCTACATAAATCGGGTCACGCACACTCAATAGAAGTTTGGCAACCCCACGAAGGTCAATTTAAATTGGTCGGTGGACTCTATGGTGTTTTAGTTGGTGGCTGCTTTAGTGGTGAATCAATGTTTTCATTGCGACCCAATGCTTCTAAAATCGCTCTTATCACTTTGGGGAAACTAATGTCTTCATTAAAAGGAGCGTTAATTGATTGCCAATTGGCAAACCCTTATTTAATGTCAATGGGAGCAAAAACTGTGTCAAGGGATTGGTTTATTGAGCATTTAAGTAATGTTGCCAATGTACAAGTGCCAGGCGAACTTTTTGCATCGAGAGAAATTGATGTCTGAAACAGTTAACCCGAATACGGCTGCCAAGCCATTACAGTTCGGCATATCGGCAGAGTTTCCATGTGGTTATTTGCCGACGGAACAAGAAAGAATACTCGTTTACTGTGATGATACGCCGTTGTCTCCGGCTTTATATTCAGCACTTCAAGAGCGAGGCTTTAGGCGGTCAGAGGATCAAGTTTATCGTCCACATTGTGAAAGTTGCCAGCAGTGCTTATCCATCAGAATTCCAATCGCTAAATTTAAGCCATCAAAAAGTCAAAAAAGATTAATAAACAAATGTCGAGGCTTTGACATCGTTTACTCAAATCAAATTAAAGACAACTATTATCCTTTATTTGAAAAGTATATTAATCAGCGACACCATGATGGGGTTATGTTTCCTGCCGAACCAAGCCAATTAAGTAGCTTTGCGAAGTGCACTTGGGCGAAACCTTACTTTATAGAAGTTTACGATCGTGGTAACCTAATAGCCGTTGCAGTAGGAGATGATACTCATATTGCACTTTCAGCAGTCTACACGTTTTTTGATCCTGATTATGACAAGTTCTCATTAGGGACATTTTTGGTAATAGAACAAATTAACCTTTCTAAACGTTTAAATAGAGATTGGTTATATTTAGGTTATTATATTAAAGACTGCAATAAAATGAATTACAAAACAAACTTCAAGCCTTTCCAAGTCTTACAAGATAATGAATGGTCTGAACATACTGAACTATAAAAATTTGCGATATTACCTTTACTTTGCTTCATATTTTGGGCAAAATCTGCGCTTATTTTTATACGCTTAACGAAATCCCAGAGGTTATACGCTTAATGGCGAAAGAAGACGTTATTGAAATGCAAGGTACTATATTAGATACCTTGCCAAATACTATGTTCCGTGTTGAATTAGAAAACGGTCACGTTGTGACTGCTCATATTTCCGGAAAAATGCGTAAGCACTACATTCGAATTTTAACGGGAGATAAAGTTACCGTTGAAATGACTCCATATGACTTGTCAAAAGGTCGTATTACATTCCGAGCTCGTTAATATTTAATTAACCGTTAGGATAAATAAAAACCGAGCATTGCTCGGTTTTTTTATGTCTTCATAAAAGTACGATAGAAAATAGCCCATTGGGCTATTATAACTATGCCGGTGTTAACGTTTTATTTGAATATTCAAATACCAAGTCTTTATCTTTTAATGTAACCGTTGCTTTACCGCCGTCGGCTAACTCACCAAACAGCACTTCATTTGCCAAAGGTTTACGCAATTGGTCTTGGATTAACCTAGACATGGGCCGTGCACCCATTTCTTTATCATAACCCTTTTCTGCAAGCCATTGTCTCACTTCGTCAGTAACATTAAGTTCTACTTGTTTTTTATCAAGCTGTGACTGCAATTCGACAATAAATTTATCAACGACTTGTTCTATCACTTGCTTATCTAAATGGTTGAACCAAACAATATCATCAAGCCTGTTTCTGAACTCAGGCGAAAACACACGTTTAATTTCCACCATCGCATCGGTACTATTGTCTTGTTCAGCAAAACCAATTGATTTACGTGTCGTTTCTTGAACACCCGCATTGGTTGTCATCACTAAAATAACATTTCTAAAGTCAGCTTTACGACCATTATTGTCCGTTAACGTACCATGATCCATTACTTGTAAAAGTACATTAAATACGTCTGGATGCGCTTTCTCAATTTCATCTAATAACACAACACAATGAGGGTGCTTTAAAACAGCATCAGTTAATAAGCCCCCTTGATCAAAGCCTACATACCCCGGAGGTGCGCCAATCAAACGACTTACTGCATGCGGTTCCATATACTCAGACATGTCAAACCGAATGAGCTCTATACCCAAAACTTTGCCAAGTTGTTTTGTTACTTCCGTTTTACCAACACCGGTTGGTCCTGCAAATAGAAAACTACCAACAGGCTTATCTTCATTGCCTAAACCAGCTCTAGACAATCTAATAGCAGATGATAACGACTCGACCGCCGCATCTTGACCAAAAACAGCCAGCTTTAGATTTCTATCTACATTCTTAAGCACATCTTTATCAGACTGCGATATCGATTGCTCTGGAATGCGCGCAATTTTTGCAATTATTTGTTCAATAATACTCACATTGATCTGTTTTTTACGCTTTGATTTAGGCAATACTTTTTGGTTTGCACCGGCTTCGTCAATTACATCTATTGCTTTGTCTGGCAAATGACGTTCATTGATATACCGAGCTGACAATTCAGCTGCTGAACGAAGTGCTGCATTTGTGTACTTAACACCATGATGTTTTTCGTATTTGTCTTTTAAACCAATTAAAATTTTAGTGGTATCTTCAACACTTGGCTCTAATACATCAATTTTTTGGAATCGACGCACTAACGCTTTGTCTTTCTCAAAAATATTGCGGAATTCACCATACGTTGTAGAACCGATACATCTTAACTTCCCTGACGATAACAATGGCTTTAACAAGTTAGAAGCGTCCATTACGCCTCCTGAAGCAGCACCTGCGCCGATAATAGTATGTATCTCATCAATGAACAGGATCGCATGTTCTTTAGCTTGTAATTGTTTTAAGAGCCCTTTAAGACGTTTCTCAAAGTCACCTCTATATTTAGTACCGGCTAATAAGCTACCCATGTCTAAAGAATAAACGGTAGCATCGGCGATGACTTCTGGCACTTGTCCATTTACAATTTGATAAGCCAACCCTTCAGCGATTGCCGTTTTACCAACGCCGGCTTCACCAATTAATAATGGGTTGTTCTTTTTACGACGACACAATATTTGAACACAACGCTCTAGTTCTTCGTCTCGACCAATGATTGGATCGATGCCACCTTCTTTTGCTAGTTCATTTAAATTGGTACATAAGTTATCTAAACTGCTTTCTTTATCTGCACCACTTTCTTCACTTTCAGTGTTATCAGAGGATTCATCAGTGACTTCGTCATCAGAACCATGAGAGATGTAATTAACAACATCCAACCTTGTGATATCAAAACTTTTCAAAACGTAAGCAGCATGTGACTCTTGCTCACTAAATATTGCCACTAATACATTAGCACCTGAAACTTCTTGTTGACCCGACGATTGAACATGAAAAACAGCGCGTTGAAGCACTCGTTGAAAACCTAATGTCGGTTGTGTATCTTTTTCTTCTGGCTCAACACCTTCTGGAATATAAGGCGTAGTTTGCGCAATAAATTCTACCAGCTCTATTCTAATCTTTTCGAGGTCTGCAGAGCAGGCCGTTAATGCTTGTTTAGCATCTTCATTGTCGAGCAATGCCATTAACAAATGTTCTACCGTCATGAATTCATGACGATTCAGCTTGGCATAACGAAATGCATCATTTAACGTAACTTCTAATGCTTTATTTAACATACACACCTTCTTTATGAGTTAAGTCGCTATTCTTGTTCCATCGTACATAACAATGGGTGCTGATTAGCTCTTGCATAATTATTAACTTGAGCGACTTTAGTTTCAGCTATTTCAGCTGAATAGGTACCTACTACTGCCTTACCTTCTTTATGAACCCGAAACATAATATGATTCGCTTGTTCTAAATTTTTCGAAAAATACTTAACAAGTACTTCCACTACAAAGTCCATGGGGGTGTAATCATCATTATTCAAGATTACTTTGTACATGGGTGGTCTTTTAAGTTTAGCCTTAGATGCTTCCTTTACTAACCCAGTTCCGTGATCAGTGTCACTTATTTTTGGCATACCCTTATGCATCTCCTATTTTTTAACGCTTTGTATATGAGTATATATAAAAACTTTTTAAACATTTAACAATTCGTACTTGTAAAAAAGCATTTAATTGTCTAATTTATCTACAGGGACTGATTAAATTTAGTTTAATATTCTTTCGGTGCCTAATGTAACTGGTTCAATTCTAACTAAGGAAGTAGAAGTATGGCAGTCGGTAAAGTGAAATGGTTCAATAACGCAAAAGGTTTTGGATTTATTCGTGAAGATGGCAAAGAAGAAGATATTTTTGCCCATTTCTCAACAATAACTATGGATGGTTATAAGACACTCAAAGCAGGACAAGAAGTCGAGTTTGAGTTGACTGAAGGTCCAAAGGGTCTTCACGCCACCAATATTAAATTGGATGAAAAGTAACAAATTCCGTTGCTCCTTGTTTGTTTAGTTTGGTTTAATTAATTTTTATTAAACCTAGTTAAATTATTATCCAAGGAGCTCTTATTTTGCTTCTATAATCTCGTGACGCTGATGCGCTACATTTGTTGATTTATTTCAACACCAAGCATGAATACACCGGAATCTTCTTGAGTACATCGGACAACCGTAGCCGAAGCTTGTAAAGGTTGAACGTCTGAACTTGTGCTATCTACCCTGCACTTCACTTCTGTGCCAGGCTCAATGTGCTCGTCTGCTTCAATCGCCATTCCAGTCGCGCTTAAATCTCTACAGATTGCCGTTATTTTTCGACCTGCATCTGCATCAGATATTTCAACTTCAATATTGGTATTAACCATCATTCTAAAAAAGTTTCTATTGTCATCATAACTAATCATTCGCGATTCCCTAATCCTTTACTGTTTTTGCAAAAAGCTCTAGTTTTTCTTGAAGATTCGCAATTTCAAATGGCTTTGTAATGTAGTCATCACAGCCACTCAAAAATGCTTCCGATTTATCAGCTTTATTTTCCAAGCCTGATAACATTATAACCGGTGTATGTAGAGTTTCTGGTGTATTTTTAATTAATCTACACGTATCGTAACCATCTAACCCTGGCATACATACATCTAATAAGAGAACGTCTGGTTGGCTTGAAACAGCAAGAGCCAATGCTTCTGTGCCTGATTTTGCGTAGGTTAATTCAAAACGTTCACCTAACGTTAGCTCTAACATTTCAAAATTAAAATACTCGTCATCAACAAGCAATACTTTTATTTTCTGCATTAAATAACCATAAATTAACAAAATACCCACTTCAAAAACGGACTGTTTTTAGGGTTTATGACATTATTGTCCTCTCAAAATAACAATATTCAAGAAAAAATCTACCCCCGACAAAATATAAATCACTCAAAAATTTGACTTTAACGTCATTTACCTTTGAAATTAGGCTAACAACAATGGTTTATGAAACTAGGAATATAAAATGAAAAAAATAATCACTGTATTAGGGCTTGCGATGGCTTCTGCTAACGTTAGTGCAGCTCCTTTAGTCGATTTTTGGGCAGGCGCTTATAGCTGGAACACTGCGTACGAAGGGAATGTAACGGCGCAACCTAACAGCTTAGATCTACAAGATGACTTAAATCTTGAAGACTCTAACAATAACGTTATATGGGCTGCTTTTGAGCACCCAATCCCACTTCTTCCTAATATTCAAATTAAACAAACTTCTTTAGAAACTACAGGTAAAGCCTACTTTGATGAAAATTATCAATTTGGTGGTGAATCTACAGGTGAAAATGAAGTTAATGTTATGTCTGACTTCAGCCATACGGATTACACATTGTACTGGGGCTTACCGCTTCCAATTGCGACCGTTGATTTTGGTCTAAACATTCGTAAATTTGATGGTTTAGTTCAAATTGGTGATGCATCAGCGGCGTTAGATGCGCCAGTTCCTATGTTATTTGGCCGTGTTGGCGCAGAATTACCATTTACTGGTTTAGCGATAATGGGCGAAGCAAACTACATTGGTTATGGCGATACTAATCATATGGACCTACAAGTAGTGGTTCGTTATACATTGCCTGTAGTACCATTATTAGACGTTAACATTGAAGCTGGTTACCGCTCTTTCCAACTTAATATTGACCCAACGGATTTTGATGGTGATGAAAACGACCTTATGGCTGATATTGATATGTCAGGCGTATTTTTAGGTGTATCTTTCCACTTATAAAACTGAACGGTTTTAGTTATCAAAAAGGAAGCCTAGGCTTCCTTTTTTACATTTCCTACCCAACAATTTAATTTATTTATTACAACTGTGAATATTATAAAAAGCCGCATCATTAAAGTGTTTTAACAATATCACTAATAGCCTGTTTAATTCTTTTTCCAGATACGGGATATTTAGTACCTAGAGATTGAGCAAAAAACGAAACTCGTAACTCTTCAATCATCCAAAATATTTCGTCCACTTCATCTGGGATTGGCAACCCTTTAGGCAGTTTTTTTATCAAGCTATCGTAATTATCATAAAGCTTGTCGAGTTCTATTTGTTGTTGGCGATCCTTTGCGGCATCGACTTTCAATTTTTCTTGTCGAATTTCCAATGCTTTAATGTAACGTAATAGATCATCCAGTCGATCTGCACCACAGTGGCTTACAAAGTCTTTGTATATTATGGACTCAAGATGAGCCTTGATATAGGCATGATACTGAACCATATCTAATGATATTTTACCTTTAAGTTTTTTCGCTATTTGGTGTCCAACCAATAAAATCTTTTCAACTTTTTGTGTAACTTCAAATACATCATCATTTAATGAATCTGTTAATGACTCTTGTAGCGCAAAGAACTCAGCTTCGTTACGAGGCAGTTTATCTTTTACTTTTACTTGTAATGCAGCTTTAACACAGTCTTTTATTAACGCATCTATTTGCCCAAATGGATTAAAATAAAGCACTAACTTTGATTTGTTTGGCAATTTTTTTTGTAGATGTTTAATGGGTGATGGTAGTGTTTTCATTAGCAACGCCACCGTACCATGCAAATGTTGTTGCTGAGCCGTATGTTCATTGTCTAACAGTTCAACATTCACTTTATTGTCTTTAACTACTAACGCCGGGAATGCTTTGATTTGATATCCGGCCTGTTTTTTAACGTAATTAACTGGCAATTCACCAAAAGTCCAATCTTGTACGTTTTGCTGTTCTATATCGTCGTCGACGGCGTTTTTAAGAGTTTCCTTAACCTTTCCCTTCAATTGCTCTTGCAACGCCTCTACATCAAATCCTTGAAGTGCAATAACCCCTTCTTCATCAACAATCCTAAAATTTAGTTTTAAATGATGCGGCAAAGAATCAATATTCCATGCTTCTTTATCAATCTTAGTACCTGTCATTCTAAACAGGCCTTCCGACATTGCATCTACAAGAGGAACATCAATTGAAACGGCCTTGTCTTCAAATCGTTGAATTAAAGCTTCGGCATAGTTTGGGGCTGGTACAAAGTTTTTACGAAGGTTTTTGGGTAATGACTTAATTAATGCAATGACTAGTTCTTTCCTAAACTGTGGAATATTCCAGTCAAACCCTTTAGGTTGAATCTGATTTAAAAGCGCAAGCGGTATCCTTACTGATACGCCATCTGCATGTTCTTGACCGGGTTCGAAGTCATATTCTAAAGGTAATGTTAAACTATCGTGTTTCCAGAAGTCTGGGTAAGACTGTGCTATTTTTTCCGGTGAATCCACGTAGGCAAAATCTTCAAATTTTGCTTCCAATAACGTGGCTGAGTTTGATTTAAGCCACTTTGCTAATGTTGGACGACTATTAACGTCAACCGGTAACCGTTGTTGATAAAATTCAACGATTTCGTGCTCTTCTTTTAGTAGATCTCGACGCCTTGTTTTGTTCTCTAACGTTTTAATCGATTCAATTGTCTGACTATTTTTTTCTAAAAATGAATAATGTGAGCCCAGTTCACCATACACCAAAGCTTGTTGAATAAATAAATGTTGGCTTTGTTCCGGATCGATTTTTCCAAACGCAACTTTTTTACGTGCGACTATCACTAAGCCAAACAATGTTTGAGTTTCATAAGCAAATACCGAGCCTTGCTTTTTATCCCAAAACGGTTCCGCATAAGAACGAGATACCAAATGCTGAGCAAGGGGAGCAATCCACTCAGGCTGAATTTTTGCAGCGTATCGTGCATATAATTTGGAAGTTTCAACTAACTCAGCCGCCATTACCCATTTGGGCGTGTTTTTAAATAGGTTCGAACCCGGAAAAATATGAAAATTCGTATTTCTTGCGCCTTGATAACCTAATGCTTTAGTTCGCTTTTCAGAGGGCTTTTTATCGGTTTGATTTTTTTCAAATGGCTTTTTGTCATCACGAATTATTTTTTGACCAATATGGCTCAGCAGGCCAGATAAAATAGGCTGGTGTATAGAAACATAATCACGCTCTATCGTTGGGCTGTCAATAAAGTCATCTTCTAGTTCAACGGTATGAGATTTAGACATTTTTATGTCGGTTTTAATATTTAACTCAGCCAAATTTGATTCGATTTGAAACACTAAGTCTTGCCATTCACGAACGCGCATATAGTTTATAAATTCTAGTTTACAGCGCGTTCTAAATTGCGAACGACTTTCATTATTTTGTTGTAGAACTAGGTAATCCCACAAATTCAAAAACGAAACAAAATCAGACTCTTTATCTTTAAAGCGAGAATGGCTTTCGTCGGACTTTTGTTTGTAGTCACTTGGACGTTCTCTTGGATCTTGAATGCTTAATCCCGTCGCGATTATTACCATTTCATGTAACGTATTGGTTGTTTGAGCATTTATAACCATTGTTGCTAAACGAGGGTCTAATGGGATACGGCTTAGTTTTTTCCCTACATTGGTTAGTCTAATTGTTTTTTTGTTATTATGAACCGCGCCAAGTTCTTCTAATAACCTCATACCGTCATTAACAAAACGAGAGTCTGGCTTTTGTAAAAAAGGAAAGGATTCGATGTCACCTAAGTCCAAAGATAACATTTGCAAAATAACTGACGCCAAATTAGTTCTAAGAATTTCTGGAGTAGTAAACTCTGAACGACTTTCAAAATCTTCCTGACTATATAATCGAATACAAATACCGGGCTGAGTACGTCCACAACGGCCTTTTCTTTGATTTGCACTGGCTTGTGAAATTGCTTCTATAGGTAGTCGTTGAACTTTAGTTTTATAGCTATATCTAGAAATTCGAGCCGTGCCCGTATCAATGACATATTTTATGCCTGGAACTGTTAATGATGTTTCCGCTACGTTTGTTGCCAATACAATTTTTCGCTTATGACTTGGCGAAAATATCTTGTTTTGTTCCGCCACTGATAATCGAGCAAATAGTGGTAAAACTTCGGTTTGCCTAAAGTTACGTTTTGATAATGCATCTGCTGTATCACGTATTTCTCGTTCACCATTCATAAACAATAAAATATCACCGAGTGACTGCGCATTATCTTCTCGGTCTAACTCTTCTACTGCGGCAATTATTGCGTTAATTTGTTCACTGTCTTGGTATTTTTCAAGGGCTGGATTGTTAAATTCAGTTTCTTCTAATGGTCTATATCTTACGTCTACTGGGTACGTTCTGCCGCTAACTGATATGATTGGTGCGTTAAAAAAATGTTGACTAAAGCGTTCAGGATCAATCGTTGCCGAGGTAATGATTACTTTTAGATCGGGTCTTTTAGGCAACAGCTCTTTCAGTAAACCAAGTATAAAATCTATATTAAGGCTACGTTCATGTGCTTCGTCAATAATTAAAGTATCGTATTGATTTAAAAACCGGTCATGTTGTAATTCCGCCAGTAAAACCCCATCCG
>CAWUUQ010000008.1:0-7200 GCA_963925625.1 uncultured Psychrosphaera sp. | reverse complement strand
AATTTGTTGTTTGGCTTCCTCTCCAATCATTTTCTGAAAGTCTCTAACGATTGTTGGGAAAGGGTGAGGGCCGGCCGCAGTACCTAATAAGTAATGGCTTTCTTCATAGGTTGACGCCCAATCACGCATGGCTTCATTAACAGCATCTTTTAAAGTCCCAGAGCCTGAATGTACAGGAATCACCTCAGCGCCCATTAGCTTCATTCTGAAAACGTTAGGCTGTTGTCGGTCAATGTCTTTTGCGCCCATATAAATTCGTGCTTCTAGGCCTAATAAAGCACATGCTAACGCTGTTGCAACGCCATGTTGACCCGCGCCAGTTTCCGCAATCACCCGAGATTTCCCCATACGCTTTGTAAGTAGCGCCTGACCAAGAACTTGGTTGGTTTTATGTGCGCCACCGTGCAAGAGATCTTCTCGTTTTAGGTATATTTTAGTTTTTGTACCTGCGGTTATATTTCTACATAGGGTTAACGGTGTAGGGCGACCAGCATAGTCTTTTAAGAGTGCATTAAACTCAGCTTGGAAGGACTCATCATCCATAGAGTCAATGTAGGCTTGCTCTAGTTGTTCAAGTGCTGGAACAAATAGTTCTGGTACAAACATGCCTCCAAATTTTCCGAAATAGGCAGGTAATGTTCGTTTTTTATTCGTGTTCATAATTTTCCTTACGGCTATCTATTCGACGCATAATTTGTCTAAAAGCGTTTGTCATTAAAGATTCAGACTTGACGCCAGGCTCTGTTTCTAATCCTGAGTTAAAGTCACATCCAATAATTGGAAGGCTTATCGCTTCTGAAATGTTATTAGTGTTTAAACCGCCTGCTAAAAGGATTGTCGGCTGCGGGTTATTAGTTGCTGACAAAACAGCTAAAGGAGCTAGTTTTTCCCAGTCAAAAGCTTTACCTGTCCCACCTTGTTGTCCTGTTTTGGATTTTGAATCAAGTACAATTTTATCAACGGAAAGCCATAAATCTGGCCATTTGAGTGAACTTCTACCTGAGTCTAATGATTGATTAACGTGTTGAACAGGCAATGAATCACCCTCAGCAATAGAGACTGCTTTCCATATTTCTATGTTGTTTGCGGTTCGTAACGTTTTGTTATTTTGCATTTCACTAAGGTGTGTTTTCAGGTTATCAATGTAAGTTTGATCTTCATCACCATGTAACTGAATGGCCGCAATTGGTAATTGCTGTGCAATACTAATCACAAAGTCGATGGACTGGTTCTGTACCACGGCAACATAATTGGGTAAGTTTAGCTTAGTCAGGTTATTGGCGACTTGAAGCGTTAGTGATTTAGCTTGGTCTAGAGTGACTTTCCTTGGACTTTGTTCTGCAAAAATTAATCCTATGTATTTGGCACCAACTGCTAGCGCACTAATGATATCTTCACTTCGTGTCATTCCACAGACTTTATGTTGACCACAGATCAAGTCTTTGCTTGCGAGTATAAGGTCATCCTGCGCCATTATGGAGCTACCCACTAAAAAACCATGAACAAAAGGGGACAGTTGTTTTACTTGTTGGTGGTTATAAATGCCAGACTCAGAAATTAGTAGAGTTTCTGTCTTTTGTTTTTGAGTTGTTATTTCATTAAAAACAGCAACTAGCTTTGGTGTTTGATTTAAGTCGGTAGATAAATCCCTTAGTTTACGATTATTAATGCCTATGATATTTGCATTAAGATTTACCGCTCGTAACATTTCATCTTTATTGCTTACTTCTGTTAGTACATCTAGACCTAATTCATTAGCAACGGCATGCAGTGATTTGTATGTATTGTCATCTAAGACCGACAACATTAATAAAATAGCGTCCGCTCCATAAAGCCTTGCTAGATAAACCTGATAACTATCTATGAAAAAGTCTTTACATAGCAGGGGTTGAGGCAGTAACTCTCTAACTTTGGGCAATCTTTCAAAGTCACCTGAAAAATATTTTTCATCTGTTAATACAGACACACAGCTCGCCGATTCTTTATAAGCCGAGCAAATCTCTTCTAAATCAAACTCTTCTCGAATCAATCCTTTAGAAGGACTCGCTTTTTTAATTTCTAATATAACACCTGAACCATAATTATTATAATCTGATTTTAATGCTTGATAAAAATCACGCGTAGAAGATTCAACGCCATCTTGAAAGGTAAACAACGGCATCGTTATTTTTCGGTCTATGAGTTCAAGCTTTTTATCTTCAACTATTCTTTCTAGAATGTTCATTGTTACCCTTGGTTCGCAATACGAACAAAATTATCGAGAGTGGCTAGACCTTGTCCAGAGCGAAGCGCAGCTTCAACCATTTGTGCACCCTCCATCAATGAATCACATTTCCCAGCTAATAATAATAATGGCGCTGTGTTAATGATAACAGCAGCATTATGAGCTGGTTTACCACTGCCGGCTAATACTTGTTTAATGACATCAGCGTTATGTGCTGGTGTTCCACCAACTAAATCTTTTATTGTATATCGTACTTGGCCAAAATCTTCTGGAGAAACTTTGAACTCAGTGATTTCACCATCTAATAATTGCACAACATTTGTTGAATCATGCAAGGCTATTTCATCTAAACCTGAACCATGAACTACCCAAGCTTTAGTTCTACCTAATATTTTTAGCGACTCTGCCATTGGTCTACAAAGTGCAGCGTCATAAACACCGATAATGCTAGTTTGTACTTTGGCTGGATTAACCAACGGGCCAAGAACATTAAAGATAGTGCGAGTTCTAAGTGCATTTCTTACTGGCATCGCATGACCAATGCCTTTGTGATATTCCGTTGCCATTAAAAAAGTAAGATTGGTTTTTTCCAAGCAGGTTTTGGCACGTTCAGGTGTCATATCTAATGGCACACCTAGTTCTGATAGTACATCAGCAGAACCACTGCTAGATGATACTTTTCTATTTCCGTGTTTGGCCATTTTAATGCCCATGCTTGCAGCGACAATGGCGCAGAGCGTTGAAATGTTGATGGTGTTTGTACCATCACCACCCGTACCGCAATTATCAAAAGTATCAAAATCCAATGGTGGGAATGGTTTTGCGTTGTCGGCTAGGGCTTGCGCAGCGCCGGCTATTTCTTCCGCAGTTTCACCACGAACTTTTAATGCACTTAAAAGGGCTGAAAGCACTACGTCGTCCATGTCACCATTAACAACATCGGTAAATAATTTGTAAGTTTGTTCTTTAGACAATGATTTATGTGTCATTGCTAAGTGAATAAGGTCTAGTTGTACTGTATTCATAATTATTGCTCTTCACTTCTAATAAGATGATTAATGCTTTGTTCTAATAGCTTTGTGCCATGTGTTGTTAATATTGATTCTGGGTGAAACTGAAAGCCGAGAATTCGGCGTGATTCATCAATATATGCCATTGGCATGTCATTAAAATGACCGATCACATTTAAATTTTTAGGGACAAAAGTCGCTTTTAAACTATGATACCGCGCTACTGTTAATGCTTTTGGAAGACCTACAAAAATTGGATGTTCTTTACATTCAATTATTGAGGCTTTACCGTGAATTGTTTCACCTGCTAAGCCTACTTTTCCGCCGAAGTGTTCCGCAATAGCTTGGTGACCCAAACAAACTCCTAATATTGGAAGCTTACCTGCATAGGCATTAAGCAAGTTATTCATACATGGAATATCTGACGGTTTTCCAGGTCCAGGAGAAAAGAACAAGATTGTTGCGCTGTCACTTTTAAAGCTAGACTGAATTTTTTCTACGATAACGCTTTGTTTAACGGTATTACGAAACACCACTACGTTAAGATCAAGCTTTTCCAATTCATCAACTAAGTTATAGGTAAACGAATCTTGATTGTCGATAAAGATAATCGTGGTCATGTTATTTTTGCTCCGCCGTTAATATGGCCTTAATGACTGCTTTTGCTTTATTACTAGTTTCTGCAACTTCTGACGCAGGGTCTGAGTCAAAAACAACACCAGCGCCAGCTTGTACAAAGGCTTGACCGTTTTTAACAAAAGCACTTCGAATGACAATACAAGTATCCATATCACCGCGACCGTTTATATATCCCACCGCGCCACCATAACTGCCTCTTCGAGTTTGTTCCACTTCACGGATAAGAGACGCTGCTTTGATTTTCGGCGCACCTACTAACGTGCCCATGTTCATACAAGCCTGATAAGCATGCAGGGCGTCGAGATCGGCTTTTAGAGTGCCAATAACTCTAGATACTAAGTGCATGACATAGGAGTAGCGGTCCACTTTTAATAGGTCTTTTACATAGCGAGTGCCTGTTTCACTTATTTTGGCAACATCATTTCGAGCTAAATCTACCAGCATCATGTGTTCAGAAACTTCTTTTGCATCGTTACGTAAATCGAGCTCAATACGTGAATCTAAGTCTCTATCAATGTTACCTAGTTTATCAAAACCTCTTATGCGTGTACCAGCGATGGGATAGACTTCGACCTGACGATCTTGTGCGTTAAACTTTAATGCCGACTCAGGTGACGCGCCAAATAGTTCAAACTCAGGATGTTTAAGGTAAAACATGTATGGACTAGGGTTGTCAGCTTTAAGTTCTTTATAAGCATCAATTGCATTTTTACAAGGTAGTTTAAACCCCCGAGACGGCACGACTTGAAACACATCTCCTTGCAGAATATTGTTTTTCAACATAACCACATTATTTGAAAATTGTTGATCAGATACATCTGGAATTGCCAAAGTGAAGTCTATGCTGATTGGTGGCGTTACGGGTGTTGTTACAGTTGTTGCATTACTAACACTAGAGTTTGCCTTAGATATAGGTGAAGACGTTGATAATATCTTTTTTATAGATTCAAGTTTACGGCCAATTCGAAAACAAGTTTGATATACATGCTCACCACTAAAAATGTTTCCAATCACATCTGTGGTATGGTTTTGGTGATCAATCACTAGCATCGTTTCTGCTAAGTAAAAAGAGTAGTCAGGGCATGTATTAGTGCCATCTTTTACTGTTGGTAAAGACTCAAAGTTTGCCAACATGTCATAGGCAAAAACGCCTCCTAAAAATAGTGCGAATGGCTCTTCTTCATTATGCTTAATACCATTAATAACACGGCGTAACACTTCAAAAGCATTAATCTGTTTTAAACGTGCTTTTTCATCTAAGTCTGTATCTGCAGGCTTAAACTGAATGGTAAGGGTACGATCTAATCCCGATACATTGGTTCCATTATCTATATTCTCTCTCAACACTTTTGAATCAATTATCGAACTGTCCAACTGTGTATTTAAAAATTCTATGACAGCGCTACCGTTTTCATTTTTAGACGTAGCAACAACAGTATTGCCATAACATTCAAAAATCACAGCGGCGTCAATTAGCATTAAACTTTTGAGATTGTCTTTACTGTCAATTTCAGCAGACTCTAATAATAAGCTATGGTCACTTTCAAGAGATATCTGTTCAAATGCAGTAATTGGGTCTTCAATATACTGGCAAGGCATTTTGATACTAGATACTTCACCTTCATCGGTTGTAATTTGGCTGAATAACATAATAATTTCTCAGTGTTTTAATAGTCATAAAAATTAAGCAAAAAAAAACCCGCGATAAGCGGGTTTGTTTAAATTAGCATTGACGTTAAAAGTCAGATACAGATCATTCACCCGCGTAAATTAGGATTCCACCACCAATGCCAGTTGCGAGTTGAATTTAAGTTAGTCATCTGTTTAGTTCTCTTAACAATTTATAGTTTTTGAGCGCATATAAAAACGCGTTTTAGTACTTTAGTCAATAACAAATTTATTAAATGGTAGAACAGAATGCTATATGGCATAATCTTTTTATAGTGAACCAACGTAATTCGAGCCTCGCATTAAATACGATCTTCATAGCCATACTACGTGTTCCGACGGAACGCTTACACCAATTGAACTAATTACACGAGCAGATGTAAAGCAAGTTGATGTATTAGCAATCACTGATCATGATACTACTGAAGCACTACTTACTGCTAAACAGTATATAGATGACAATAACCTAAAATTGAATTTGGTAAATGGTGTTGAAATCTCAACCAAATGGCATGGTTTTGAAATTCATATTGTTGGTTTATGTATTGATCTAGAGAATGACACGTTGAACAATGCTATTACCGAGCAAAAACAGCAACGTAGTCTTCGTGCTGTAAAGATTGGTGAGAAATTGGCAAAAAAAGGTTATCCAGAAGCCTTAGATATAGCACATAGTCTTGCACAAGGAGATTCAATAAGTCGCACTCACTTTGCCAAAGCATTGTTGCAATTAGGTGCTGTAAGTACCTTTGATCAAGCCTTTAAAAAGTATTTAGGCAAAGGCAAAGGTGCCTATGTTACGCCGGAATGGATGGATGTAGACCAAGCTGTTTCACTCATTGATGCCGCAGGTGGAATTTCAGTTATAGCTCATCCTATTAGGTATGATCTTTCAAATAAGTGGCTTAGAAAATTGGTCGAAGAATTTGCAAATGCAGGTGGCGATGCGCTCGAAGTGGGGTTAACACAAATGAGCAAAGATCAAAGAGCGTTTATTTCAGGTTTAGCAAAAGAACATGCTTTATTTAGTTCACTTGGCTCTGACTTTCATAGCCCAACAAGATGGACTGAATTGGGACGTGGTTTAGTGCTAACGGAACAGTGTAAACCGGTTTGGACACATACTAAATGGTGCGTAGCGTAACTTAACGTTATAGTTAAGGCATAGCTAGTTTATAATAAAGTATGACCGGAAATGGTCAAATTAGACATAATCACTATTATCAAAAATTTAAGTTAACAAAAGGCAGAACATGAGCCAATTTTTTTACATTCATCCAGATAATCCGCAAGGGCGACTCATAAGCCAAGCTGCGGCAATTATTAAAGACGGTGGCGTTGTTGTTTATCCAACTGATTCGGGTTATGCCATTGGTTGTGCGCTGGGCAATAAAAAAGGCATGGAACGAATTGTTAAAATTCGTAATATCGAAAAGCGACATAATTTTACTTTAGTTTGTAGCGACCTATCAGAGATTTCTAATTTTGCTCGAGTTGACAATCAAGCATTCAGAGCGTTAAAAGCCTGTACGCCGGGCCCTTATACATTCGTCTTTTTAGGTACCAAAGAAGTTCCTAAAAGATTGATAAATGAAAAACGAAAGACCATAGGTATCCGAGTTCCTGACAATAAAATCGCATTAGCTTTAATAGCAGAGT
>CAWUUQ010000007.1:0-4007 GCA_963925625.1 uncultured Psychrosphaera sp. | reverse complement strand
ACAATCATCAACAGCAAATATATGGCTAGTAACAGAAAAATTATTTGTCATCTTTAACTTAAGTGAATGGATTTATAGTTAGATAATAGAATATAACAAAGTTAATTGCTTTTTCTGTAAGAAATGAGCACTATTTAATGAATTGTTTAGTTGTAGGTTCATATGTCTAGAAAAGTTACATACATAAAAACGTCATCAATAAACCGTAAGATATTTCAATTACTTATGGCGGTAGCTTTGATTATTGTCACGTTAAATTTATGGGTAGACATAAACCAAAAAGGTGAACAACTTTTAGCAGAAAATGCCATCGTTCTCGCAGAAAACATCTTAAAACAAACCAGTAATAGCGCCGCTTTTTATATTGTAAACGATGACGTTTCATCATTAGACTTACTAACACAATCTGCGCTTAAGTCTGATCACATTCACGAAATGATCATTTATAACAAAGACGGTAAAATTTTAAGCCAAAGTGAGACGGCGTTACCAGCAAAAATAAGATTCATAGAGCAAGCTGATGTGTTAAAAGGTTATTTGCCTGTACCTTATGTACACGAAATAACGGAAAATGACGAACTTGTTGGATTTGTGAGAGTGACGGTTTTAACTAAGAATCTACAGAAAAAAGGCATGAACTACATTTACACGTTAACTAAACAGGTACTTTTAATTACGTTGTTAGCTGGCATTATCGGTTATTTGTTTACTAATGGTTTAAAACCTTTTTCAGCCAATGCTTACATTGTTAGAGACTAAATGTTAAATAGCTGACACGCATTTTTTGACGTAGCCACACACACACTTTCCAACGGGATACCTTTTAACTTCGCCAAACATTCTGCAACTAACCTCACTTGTGAAGGTTCATTTCTTTTGCCTTGATAACCAGACAGTGGCATGTCAGGTGAGTCTGTTTCTAAAACGATATTTTTCATTGTTACCGAAGTAAATGTCTGCCGTGTCTTTGCGGCTCGTTCATAGGTAATTGTGCCCCCACAACCCAATTTAAAGCCATGTTGAATATAAGCTTGTGCATCTTCAGTACTGCCACTAAATGCGTGAACTACGCCGCCATATAAAGGATTATTACGCTTAAACGCCTGCAAAATTAAATGATGTGATTTTCGGTGATGAATGATTAATGGTTTTTTAACTTGATTGGCGATAACAATGTGCTGTTCAAAAATTTCTTGTTGCAGTTTCAAGTTGTTCTTACTTTTGGCCACAACAACATCAATACCACACTCGCCGATAGCTTTGACCCAGTCTTTTTTAGCCATTATATGTAGCCTTTCACAAATATTACCTATATCTGTGACGGCAACCGAATGTGTATCTGCATTTAAATGAGTTTTTATAAAAAAGGGATGCAAGCCTACTGCGCCATGCAACTGAGAATGTTTGGCAACCAATAACTCCAATGCAGCCCATTGTTCCTCATAAACACCAGGAACAACAATATGATTTACGCCTTTCTGAAAAGCCTCGAGCAAAACTTGCTCACGGTCCCCATCAAAAACGTCAAAATCTAAATGACAATGAGAGTCTATTAAACTTAAGATTGATTTATGGGGCAAGTCGTTCAATTTTCCAACCCGCAGGTTCCGACCCGTTGTCTACTGACGTCGTAGACGTTAAGGCTTCTTTAGTAAATAAAATCCGATCGTGAAGGCGATGTTCGCCACCTTGCCAAAATTCTATCTTAGAAGGCTTAACACGAAACCCTCCCCAAAAATTTGGTGCAGGAATATCGCCATTAGCGTATTTTTCTTTCATTCTAACAAAACCTTGCATTAACAATTCACGAGACTTTATTGGTTGCGATTGATGTGACGCATAAGCAGCAAGCTGGCTTTCTTTTGGCCTAGATAAAAAATACTTCAAGTTTTCGGCGTTAGACAAAGGCTCGACTTCGCCAAAAACAATGACTTGGCGCTCTAAAATATGCCATGGGAAATGCAGGCTAATCTTTGGGTTTTGTTTTAGCTCTTTTGCTTTACGGCTGCCTAAGTTAGTAAAAAATACAAACCCCTTTTCATTACAGTCTTTTAGTAAAACGATTCGCTGTGATGGTTGCCCTTCCGCGTCTACGGTTGCAACCACCATTGCGGTTGGATCAGGTAATTTCGCATCTATGGCCTGTTGTAACCATGTTTCAAATTGCTTAAATGGACTGCTATCTACTTCAGACTCCGTCAGTTTTCCCTGACAATAGTCTCGGCGTATATTTGCTAATTCCATTTTGTTTCCTCATAAACAATGACTTAAGTTTATTATACGAATAAAAAAGTAATTAGCGTCATTCTTTTATTATGTTTTTAAACTTTGTTTATTCGATTTACTTTTAAACGTCGTTAGCCAAATACAGCGACTACTTGGCGCGACAACGCAATCAAACGTCCGTTTTGATCCCAAAACTTAGCCTCTTCATGGCCATAACCTTCACTAACATGGCTCGCTTTTACTTCTGTTGCTATCCAATCTGTCGGGGCTACTTCAGCCGCTGGATGAATAAACTCTAAATCCCAACTCATAGTACTTGCTGGCGCAGGCAGTTTCATCATCTGAAACATCGTTGGCGGCCACGCATCCATTAATGCAATCAAATAAGCCATTTTCATTTTCTCTGGTGCTTTGTTTAAACGGCACCAACCGTGCATTTCTGGCGGCCGACTTACGCCAACGGCAAAACTGCCCTTTTCAAGCGCCAAATCAAAATGCCTAATAAACTTGGGAACGATTTTTGGTATTTGCGGAATATATTTTGCTTTTTTTGGAATCTGCATTTCATGCCGTGGATGATCTTCATATGCCAACTTTGACTCACGACTAACACCAAAACATATTTGTGCCATCACGCCTATACGTCCATCTTGTGTTACTTTTGCCAAAATTTGAGTCACATTTTTACCGGTTCTCAGTATTTCCGCAGTAACTTGTATTGGAGTCTCCACGTTAAGGGGCCCTATAAAATTACAATGTAATGCACGTAATTCGCGACCATCGGTTATCAAATTTTCTGCCGCCTGATAAGCCATCGCCGCAGATAAGCCGCCAAATACGGTTCTACCTTGTGACCAATGATCAGGAATCGTTAGATCGTATTGATCCTTTTGTACATCAAACACCGTAAAGAGATGATCAATATTCATATAATCGCCTTTATTTTCTGTTTTTGATTAAATAAACGCCTATACAGAGAATATAGACTTGACTGGTCGGACTTCCGAGCTAAACTAAAGGAAGTCTAGCCAATAATTATTACAATTAAAACAAAAGTTTGTTGCAATTTGTTTGTTTTTCAAGCAAAATCGCGGAAAAGCTGTTAGTAGTATTTGTAAGGGGTTAATAGTGAAGAAGTTTTTAATAAGCTGTGTAGCAGCAACAAGTTTGATCTTATCAAGTTCAGCGATCGCTGGATCGTTCCCTTATGTCTTTGACATCAATTACACGGGTTCTGAAGAAGGCCCAAACCCAAGTTTCATTGGTTCTGCAACGTTGTCATTCAATACAGACTCGGCTTTAACAAATGGCTTTAACGATTTAATTTTTGATAATACTATTGATTCGTCATTAGTAAATGCTTACGACTTTGATTTCAACTTACAGTTTTTCTTTGAAACGACCGAGAATAATTTTGACTCCAAATTCATTGACATTTCTATTTTAGATTGGCCCGTTGATCGACTCGGTTTTGGTTTATATTTTAATGAAGTTAGTGAGCTTGCTGCATTCACTAATGTGAATGGTTATGATGAAAGTTTGTTTAACTTTGATTTATTTGGTATTGAAAACAGCATAACGTTTCCTGTTGATCAAGCGATAGTGGCAATGGGACTTACCCTAGAGAATACCGTCAAATTTGCGCATCAGACAGATGAAACTATGGCTGTTGCAACTGCCCTTGGTAGCACTTCAAGTGGTACTTTTGACGGTATTCTCTAGGGTAAGTCCCATTGCCACTATCGCTTGATCAACAGGAAACGTTATGCTGTTTTCAATAC
>CAWUUQ010000006.1:0-10744 GCA_963925625.1 uncultured Psychrosphaera sp. | reverse complement strand
CACTTGCTCTTTAGGCGTAATGTATCGCCGAGTAGACGCAGATGGTACCGTTCACGGCGGACCAATGTATGTGATTATGGAAGGATTAGGAAAGCGCTGGAAACCATTGGCTATGATGTTTGCTTTTGCAGGGTTATTTGGCACCATTCCTTCATTTCAAGCCAATCAGCTTACCGCAGCCTTTAGAGAAGAGTTAGTCCCCGATAGCTGGGTTTCTAACCCTATGTTATTTAACAGCATCGTTGCCGTTGTGATCACAACCTTAGTTGCTGGCGTTATTTTAGGCGGATTAAAACGTGTTGCTTATGTTACGAGCCGTTTGGTACCTATTATGGCCATTAGTTATTTGTTGATGACGCTTGCAGTATTGTTTAATCACGTAGGTGAAATTCCAGCAATTATATCAAGTATTTTTGTTCAAGCCTTTAAAGCAGAAGCTATTTCTGGTGGTATTTTAGGGGTCATTATTATTGGTGTTTCTCGTGGTGTATTTTCGAATGAAGCGGGTATTGGTACCGAAGTGTTAGCACATGGCGCAGTAAAAACTGACGAGCCTATTCGTGAAGGCTTAGTGGGCATGTTAGGCCCGATGGTTGATACATTAATTATCTGTACTTGTACGGCGCTGGTTATTTTGGCGTCAGGTATGTGGCAAGACGTTGAAGGTGTTAAAGGCGTAGAGTTAACAATGCAGGTATTTGGTCAAGAGCTTGGCTTAACTGGCCAAATTTTGTTGGCAATACAAATCTTGTTCTTAGCGGCTTCTACCATGTTTACTTACTGGTATTATGGCGAAAAATGTTTTGCCTTTATGGTCGGAGATGAACGCGCCCATCTATACAAATGGTTCTACTTATTCTCTATCATTGTTGGCTGTGTAGTGACGCTTGATGTTGTCTTTAACTTCATGATTGGCATGTATGGTTTAATGGCGATTCCAACAATGTTATCGGCTATTATGCTGGCTCCGAAAGTAAAAGCAGCAGCGACTATTTACTTCGCAAAGCTTGATAATAAAGCTTAAAGAATGCACAGGACTTAATCAACAGGTGAATATGCAACGTATGTGTAAATCGATATTTATAAGTAATTATGTATAAATCATTACTAAAAATTATTGTTGCTTTTGGGGTCGCGATTGCCGTGGTTTATTTTTGGGAAGCCACGGTAAATGACTTTACACCTGCGTCTTATGAACCTAAATATACGCAATGTGAAAATGTATATGTAAGAAAAAGCCCGCATCCATGTAACGCGGGCGATCTTATTTACATTGATGCAGACGTCGCAAAAAAATACTGCACTAGAAATATTATTGCTCGTTTTGAAGACAGTGTGTATTGCCAATATAACGGGTTTAGAGACGACCTTGCGGAGATCTCTCAAACCAACTAACCGACGAGACTACTTTCCTACTTGTTTATAAACTTCATTCACATATTGCACTAAAGCTTGGATTACAGTTTAGCTAACCACTTAAACAACTTTTGTTTAAAGCTGGTATAAGGAGCGTAGCGAATTGGTGCATCTGCAAAAAAGCTTCGGTGCATAATCGGTTTTAAATGGCTGAATGTATCAAATCCCCATTGTCCATGATAACTCCCCATTCCAGAACTACCGACACCACCAAAAGGTAATTCGTGATTGATCATAAAAATGACGGCATCATTAATACAAAGGGTGCCAGAACTTGTGCGCGTTTTAACTCGTTTGACTGAGTCTGCATTGTTACTAAATAAATAAAGGGCCAATGGTTTTTCACGTGCATTTATTAATTCAATGGCATCGTTAATATTATCGACTTCTATGATTGGCAACACTGGGCCAAATATTTCTTCCTGCATCACCCCGCTGTTTAAATCTGGATTTAACATTAACGTTGGGCCGATGTATTTTTGGGCCGCATCCACTTCGCCACCAAATACAACAGTGTCGGCTTGATCCGTTATATATTCTTGAATTCGCTGTAAATGACGAGAGTTAATGATTCGACCATAATCTTCCGACTCTTTTGGTGTTTCAGAAAACTGTTTAGTAATCGACTGTTTAAGAGCTTCAACCAAGGCCTGTGATTGTGATCTCTCAACTAGAATATAATCTGGTGCAATACAGGTTTGCCCGGCATTAAGGTATTTACCCCATACTATTCTATCGGCAGTGACTTTCATGTTGGTGTCTGCGTCGATAATACACGGACTTTTACCACCCAATTCTAATGTGATTGGCGTTAAATTTTGACTGGCCGCTCGCATCACTATTTTGCCAACTAGTTCACTGCCCGTATACATTATGTAATCAAAACGATGACGTAATAATTCTGTCGTTTCATCCACGCCACCTTCATAAACCGCAAAAGCACCATTGTCCATATAAAGAGGGATAAGTTTCGCCAATAACGCAGAAGTTTCAGCGGCCAATTCAGATGGCTTTAATATGACGCAGTTCCCTGCTGTCATCGCAGCAACCATTGGACTTAACACTAACTGCAAAGGGTAGTTCCACGCACCCATGATTAATACCGTGCCATAAGGCTCAGGTACAATTTCACTGTTGCCTGGTTGAGCCATAATAGGCGTTGATACTTTGCGAGCTCTTGACCACGTTTTAAGGTTTTTTATTGATAACTTAATATCATTTAAAACGTACTGGTATTCAGACAAATACGCTTCGAATTTCGACTTATTCAGATCGCTTTTTAACGCATCATAAATTGCGTTTTCGTTTTCCATTAATAAACGTTTTAATGCCAATAGTTGTGACTTGCGCCATGACAATGAACGCGTTGTTCCGGTCATAAAGGTGGTTTTTAATCGATTAATGCTTTCCATCAGATGTAACTCCCAATTAGCGCTGGCATTGTTTGCAATAGACGGTACTGCGTTGGCCAATACGAACTTCAGTTAATTCAGTTTTACAATTTATGCAGGCTTTGCCTGCACGTCCATACACCGATAATTCCTGTGCAAAATAACCAGGTTTACCATCTGTTTGAATAAAATCTTTTAATGTTGTTCCACCTTGAGTTATAGCTTGTTGCAAGGTTTCTTTAATGTATTGAGTTAACGCCTGATAACGTTTTTTTGAGACCTTGCCTGCCGCTCTAGTAGGCAAGATTCCAGCTTTAAACAAACTTTCATTGGCGTATATATTTCCAACACCCACCACCACATGGTTATCCATGATGAAGTTTTTTACGGCGACTTGTTTATTACGCGATTTTTCGTATAAATGTTCAACTGTAAAATCGTCCGTCAGTGGCTCAGGGCCAAGTTTTGATAATAACTCATGCCTTGTATTAGGTAATTGCCATAAACAGGCTCCAAATCGACGAGGATCGTTTAAACGTAGTATTTTGCCGTTACCAAATACAATATCAACATGATCGTGTTTAATCACTGTGACTGAACTATCAACAACTCGTAAATTCCCCGACATTCCTAAATGTAAAATGATGCTACCAACGTCAGTATGCAATAATAAATACTTTGCTCGTCGTTCTACTGAATTGACCGCGTAACCGGTGGCACCCTGAATTTCTCTTGGGACAGGCCAACGTAAGTTTGGATTACGAATGGTTATTTTACTGATTTTTTGGCCAGTAATATGAGGCGTAATGCCCATACGGCTAACTTCTACTTCTGGCAACTCAGGCATGTCATTACTCGCAGATTAAAGGTCGGTAGATAAAAGGACACTAGGAATAAATTGGCTAAGATGTTGGTAATCTAAAGCAAACCAAATATTCCGAGTTTGATCATGAACATAAACAGATTGTTGTTGGTGGTCGATTACGAATTTATAAAGTCTTGCTTCATTTTGGCCTGCTAACCATACCGCAACAGGTAAAGATGAAGCGCTGTCTAACACCATAGGAGACGTTGTAATTTGTTCAAGAGGTTGATTAATCCAAGTATCTATATAGGCCACAGGCTGATCTAAGGTGGCCGTAGGAATTTTACTTAAGACCCGCCAACCAGTACCAACTCTTTGTAATTCGATACCACTGAAATCTATGGCTTGCACCATACTACCTGATTCAAGTAATGGCTGAGCCTTTGTATTATCGCCATTAGAGGAGAACATATTGCTAGTATAATTAAACAACAAGATCATAAACATGCAGGAAAAGATAAGAACATTGTTCCAACCTTTTTTTGAAAGTCTAATAGGCATTAAGAGGCTCTTCAATTAATAATCAAGAACAGATTATGACTTGTCGAGCCTAATTAATCTAGCGCCAGCTTAGCAAGCAGGTTATTTGCACTAATTACCTAACTAGACTTACCTGGTAAGAGTTGAGTACCCGATCAGAAGCTAGTTGTTACAGACAAGCCAACTAATGTTTCTTTTAAATTCATATTTCTTTCTAACAGCACGGAATACGCACTTTCTGTATGAAATTCAAATTTAAGCAACTTTTGGTTTCTTTGGCTTTTCATTATATTATATTGCAAAGCAACACTTACCAAAATCCCGGCTGGATCACCATCTTTCGCGAGGATTAACGATTCAAAAAGTCGAGCTTTAATACCTGCTCTGGTAAATTCACCGCCCGAGTAAACGTTATTATTATATTGAACGTCTAAGCGGTTCATTACCCCTAACTCTAAAAAGAAGGTTTTATTTTCGTTAAACTCCATTGAGCCACCTATATAACCTTCGTTTACACTCTTCGACTCCAACCAACCTTTGCTTTTGATGTTGTTCTGAAAATAACCGCCAAAATAAAGATCGGCGATTAACTCTGTTTTATTCGGATCTGTTCTAAATAAGGTTTTATCAATACCTAGTCTGTAGCCAGTTAAATCAACGCCAATACCGTCGAACAAGAGAGAGAAGTTTAATTTGCTTGATTCTTCAACTGATTTAAATATTTGAGCGTGTGATACTGCGTGGAAAAATAAAATACAACCTAAGGTTACTGCTTTAAACATTAGGATAAGTCCTTTTAAAATAATATGGGGTTCATAAAAAAACCCAGCTGATGACTGGGTTTTTATAACTTTTGCAAAAGTTTCAATAGAATCAATTTAAAGCTTACTTAATTTTAGCTTCTTTGAAGATCACGTGTTTGCGGATCTTTGGATCAAATTTTTTGATTTCCATCTTTTCAGGCATGTTCTTTTTATTTTTATCAGTTGTATAAAAATAACCAGTACCAGCCGTTGAAACTAAACGAATCTTATCGCGCATGATTCAGTTCCTTAAACTTTATGACCAGCTGCACGCACATCTGCAAGCACTGTATCAATACCATTTTTATCAATTATACGCATACCTTTAGTAGATAAACGTAATTTAACGAAACGCTTTTCACTCTCAACCCAAAAACGGTGTGTTTGTAGGTTAGGCAAAAAACGACGTCGTGTAGCGTTGCGTGCGTGCGAACGGTTGTTACCAACTGTAGGACGCTTACCAGTTACTTGGCACACTTTTGACATGTCAATTACTCCAAAACTTAAATTCTGACGCCAATCTAATTAACCCTAACGGCTAATTATTTGCCTGGGCATTTGAAAGGGCGCAATTTATACAGAATTTAGAGATAAAGATCAAGTTAATTAGCGAATATAGCGTGAAAAAGTCGATATTGCTGTTTTGTTCGACACTTTCATCCAATTTGGTTATTAAAAACCTGATATTTATGCTCGATTGAGGGAATCCCCACTTCGAACAACTTCAATAATTTCCGTTGTCGAAATAGAGGGAGTTCGTTCAAAATAATGCACTTCGCAGAGGTCACTAAAATGATCAAACTTACCTTTCCAATCATCGCCCATGACTAATAAGTCGGCATTAAACATTTCTATGTATTTGCCCTTTAGTTCCAATGACTCTTCAACAAACACTGCATCTACACAACGGAGAGATTCAACGATGTGAATTCTGTCCGCTTGAGAGTATATAGGATACCTATTTTTTTTCTTCATGTTTAGGGCATCTGATGAAATTCCGACAATTAAAAAGTCGCCCATTGCTTTTGCCCGTTCTAAAATTTTTACATGTCCTGCGTGAAACACGTCAAATGTGCCAAAGGTGATGACTTTTTTCATTGGTTTGATTCCAAATAATCGGCAATACGAGATGAACATTGCCCATCAATTTTTCCCGCTAATTGATTAATAATTTCTTTTTTGTTGATTAAACATAAGTTGCTGCCTTTAAGTGCCATTTTTACAACATTTAGCAACTCGTCATAATTAGACGCCTTATCTGCAACATGCTTAAAAAAGTCGATATCTTTATCTAAGCGACGCTTAAATCTAAAACTCAGAACGCCTCGATAACTCCAACGTAATTTATAGAAATCACACCACACTACCGGTTTTTCTAATGCTGCAAATTCAAAAATCGCAGATGACGCATCTGATACCAAGACATCTGCAAGCGCCATAAATGGTGTTAAATTAAAATCTTCGATCTTGGCTAAATAGACATTTTTAGACTGCGCCCAATGTTCTAATAACTTGCGTTGTTTGTTATATTTTTTCTTCGTTAACGAAAAAAAGTGAGGCTTGAGAATAATGTTAAAGTCTGCAAATTGCTCCGCAAAGTTTTTATCAAATTTTTCAATAGAACTAGGATAAAATGTTGGGGCATACAATAACGTTGGTTTGTTTATATCTAGACCAAGCGATTCGAGTGAGAACGCCTTATCAGCTGTGTCATCTCTTGTTAAAGAATTACTGGTTTTATCTGCAACCTTATTTTGATTGATTATTGGATCTAGTTTTGCGTACCCGGTATCGACAAAGTTACTATTTGGATACAACTCTAAAAGCCGTTTTAACCGATGTTGCCCTTCTATAAACCTCACCGTGGTCGGGTTTTCCGATACATCGTAATAACAGCTCTTAGGGCCAATGCCATGTTGCATCAGTGCTGTTTTACTGACTTTATGGATGTCGTCGAGATCTTCCACTGCATTACCAAATATTATCCACTCTGGAGCTTCGTCAAGATAAAACGACTTTGCACTTTTTCTGCTGCCATTGGCTTGCTCAGCGTCTTGGCCATTCCAACTATCACACCATGCCGCTTTGAGCGAATGGCTAACTATTACGTCTTCACAAACACGATTTAGTGCGGCCTCGTTGCCTTTGTAAAACAAATATTGAACGTCAATGCCTCGCGACTGGAGTTCATCTCCAACTGGCAAGTACTGAGGTAAATAATACAGGTGTAATACGTCAAAGATGACTTTCATAGGGCGCTTCTAATCGTTGTTGAACGGCCACAAAGTGACTATTTTCATCCGTGAGTTGGTTCCAATTTTGTGAAATTAAGTATTCTTCCTCTAAATAACTTAAAAATTTTACTCTTAATAATTCATCACATTGCCATGAATCTAAGTTCACTAATGCCTCATTTAAGGCTTGCTGCGATTCACAGTGTTTCACCAGTCCATCAATATTTATAAAGGAATTTCCTAAGGTAATTACCTTTTTACCTAACAATAAAGACTCTATTCCAACCGTAGAGTTTATAGTGACCACAGCCTGTGATTGTTCTATTAGTTGTTGAGTATTGTTATTGTTAGCAAACAATATTCGTTTATTTTTGAAATGTAAATGTTTGAAGGTTCTCGGCCAACTCGGGTGCTCTTTTATCACTATATTTGTTTCCGGTGGCAACTCTGACAATGTCAATTCTAAACAATTGTAAAACGCTTCCATTGACTCTACCCACGGCGAATGACAAATAATTTGTGTGTCATTGGGCACTTGAAATGGTGCAAAAATATAGTGCTCGGGTAACACCATCGTTTGTTCATTAACCGTTCGATTTTTATGCGGTTCCCTTGTAACGAGTTGCTTTTTTAAGTCATGCTCATGTTTGGTCCAATTCAAATAAA
Organism: uncultured Psychrosphaera sp.; assembly: GCA_963925625.1. Classification (GTDB taxonomy): domain Bacteria; phylum Pseudomonadota; class Gammaproteobacteria; order Enterobacterales; family Alteromonadaceae; genus Psychrosphaera. Next base: position 2,889 of record CAWUUQ010000006.1, on the reverse strand, counting down.
AGTCAGCATTGCGTGGCAAAGAATTGAGAGCATTAACGCCTTTCGGATCAAGAACAGTGGTATTGGGCAACAAACCATTTTCAAACAGTTGTACATTTATTCCTAAATACTTGGCAACTTCATATGGCGTTCTATTTGGTTGTTTCATACCATTCCATATAACAAGTGTGCCAATCTCATGTTTTGAAAAATACTTAATGTAATAACTTGCTCGGCTGCATTCCAACGCTTTATAAAAACGAGTTAATAACCATGCCAACCCCTTATATTTTGCAATAATTGGGTGACGTACTTTTTTACGAGCCACCTGGCTTTCCACCAGCTCATCTAAATTCATATTTTTAGTCTGGCCTAACCTTGACCACCTAGGAAAAGCAAATTGTTTTATTTTGACCAGCGTCGCATCATCTCCTAAAAATGCCACCAACTTTTTGTAGTAACGGTAGTGTGATGATTTTCGCGACATAAACAAATAAGGTGTTTTTTTCATAAACTCATTAAATTTTGTGTTCATGCTTAGCTATAAAGCCAACATTGATTGCTAAAATGGAAAGACGAAAGTTAAAATTGTATTGGGATAAACCAGTTAAACAAGCTTTTTTAATCATTTACTCGTAAATAGACTAATTAATAGTAAATCAAAAGTACAAAGAATGTTTTATTGCACCTATGTTAAAATATCGGTACAACTGTACGCCATTAGGTTTGGTATTTATTCCGTATTGAAGTAGGAAACGTATGACCTCTAAAAACATAGCCATATTTATTGATAGTTTAGGCGGCGGCGGCGCTGAAAAAGTAATGCTTACATTATCTAAAGGATTATTGGAAAAAGGCCATTATGTTCACTTTTTTTTGTTAGAGCCTAGAATAGAGTACTTGCCTCAAAACCTTCCAATCAGTGTTCTTTATGACGATATTCCTCACCGAGAAAGTACTAAGTGTAAAAACCTCAATCAAACAGCAAAAGACATGCAACTGTTAGTTGATAAAGTCTCGTCACAAGTGGGCCAGTTTCATTTGCATTTGGTAAATTTAGACCCAACTAGCCAAGTTATTCATCGTTGTGAGTTTGAGAATGTTTTCTTCATTTTGCACAACGCAATGAAACAAGAAATCAAAAGGGAAGCCAAGTTGGGCCCTTTTAAGTTGTATCGCAAGGTTCGGGAAAAAAGGGTTTATAATAATAAACACCTCATTGCGGTAAGCAAAGGTGTTGAGCAAGAGGCTAGTAATAGCCGATTAGTTAAACCTGCATCCATTCGAACAATCTATAACCCAACCGACGTTGAGCAAATCTTGGCTTTACAAGATCATGTTAATGACCAAATTCCATTAGAACCTTATTTAGTGCATGCAGGTCGTGTGGTGAAACAAAAACGACATGACGTGTTATTCAAAGCACTTGCTTTAGTACCTGATATTAAGTTAGTACTGCTGTGTAAATACGTTAAAAAAGCTCGAAAACTAGCTAAAAAGTATGGTGTTGACGATCGCGTCATCACGCCTGGCTTTCAGGAAAATCCATATCCGTGGATTAAAAATGCGAAAGCCTTAGTATCTAGCTCAGACTTCGAGGGACTCGGCATGAATTTGATTGATAGCCTTGTTTGCGGTACGCCTGTTGTTAGTACGGATTGTGATTATGGCCCAAGCGAAATAATGACTGGTACGCTAAGTTCATTTCTGTGCCCTGTTGGTGACCACGAACAACTAGCCGAACGTATAAAATTAGTATTGTCTAAACCGCCAATTATTGATCCTATAGAAGTGTCCTCGCGATTCTCATTAAATACATCCGTTGAAGGTTATTTGAGCTTAGCTAAATAAGCCCTCGTTCTGCGAAGCTCACGACTTCTTGGTTACCAATAACAAAATGGTCTAGGGTTCTAACATCTATCAGCATCAGAGCATCTTTTAATCGCTCGGTAAGCCTTATGTCGGATTGGCTTGGCTCGCTAATTCCTGATGGATGATTATGTGCAAAAATAACCGCGGCCGTGTTGCGCTTAATTACTGAGTCCACTACAACACGTGGATATACGGCCGCAGAGTCGATGGTGCCTTTAAACAAAACTTCATGGTCAATCACTCTATGTTGGTTATCTAAATGCACTAATACAAACTGCTCATAAGGCTCATCTCTTAACAATCGATGAAGATACGTTCTTACCGCGTGGGGCGAATCTAACAAAGTGTCTCTTTTCATGACCTCCGCAAAATACCGATTTGAAAGTTCCAGTACAGCTTGCAGCTGAACAAATTTTGCACTTCCCATGCCCTTAATCGACTTAAAACTTTGAGCATCTGCACTTAACAATTTATGCAAAGAACCAAACTCATTTAACGCATGATTAGCTAATGCAACCGCGTCCATGCCTGAAATGCCGGTTCTCAAGAAGATCGCCAGTAACTCGGCATCAGACAATGAAGATGCGCCATGTGCCAATAATTTTTCTCGTGGTCGGTCTGAAACGCGCCATTGATGAATTGTCATTTTACCTCCCTGCTTTAGAAATCAGTTTTTTATGGTGAAATGCGTTCAAAACCGATAAAGTACGTGCTGTATTACAATTTAAAATATAGTCATCATTATCTTAACGACCACTTAAAGTGACCGATTTATGTCAAAACTGAACCTAAAACGTATTTTATTGATTGTAAGTGGCGGAATTGCGGCTTATAAAATGCCAGAGTATATTCGTCGGATGAAAGAACGAGGCACTGAAATAAAAGTTGTTCTGACGTCTGGCGGTAAAGCCTTTATTACCCCGTTAACACTTCAAGCCGTTAGCGGCGAACCTGTTGCGGAAGACTTATTAGACCCGAGTGCTGAAGCGGCCATGGGTCATATTGAATTAGCTCGTTGGGCAGACTTAGTATTAATCG
>CAWUUQ010000005.1:0-4539 GCA_963925625.1 uncultured Psychrosphaera sp. | reverse complement strand
CTGAAATAGAACCGACGCTTTGCAAAAACTTGGCCGGGTTCGAATTATTATTAAATGGAATCAATCAAACCTTTATAGATAGGATGCCTAGTGATGTTAAACAACGATATAAAAAATAATCATTTCGATTTTATTATCGTCGGCGGCGGGTCTGCAGGTTGTGTATTGGCTAATCGATTATCTGAAAATCCGTCTCATTCTGTTTTAATGATTGAAGCTGGTAACAATGACTCTAACCCTTTAGTACATATTCCTGTTGGTGCTGTTGCTATGGTGCCCACTTCATTTAATAACTGGGCCTTTGATACAACTAAACAAAAAGGCCTGAATAATCGAATTGGTTATCAACCTAGAGGAAAGGTACTAGGTGGTAGCAGTTCTATAAATGCCATGATTTATGCAAGAGGTCATGCGGATGATTACAATGACTGGGCGCATTTAGGTTGGGGTTGGAAGGATGTTTTACCCTATTTTAAGAAATCCGAAAATAATCAGACCATATCCAATCAATATCATGGTAACCAAGGGCCTTTATTTGTTTCCGATTCTCGTTCTAACCACCCTGTCGCTTCTGACTTTGTAAAGGCAGCCATTGAAAACGGTTACCCTTTTAATGATGATTTTAACGGAACTATTCAAGAAGGTGTTGGCCGATACCAAGTTACTCAACATAACGGCCAGCGCTGCAGTGCAGCAAAAGCTTACATTCAACCCATTCGTTACCGTAAAAACTTAACCATCTTAACCAATACTCCTGTCAGTAAACTGCTTTTTAAAAACAAACAATGTATTGGTGTTGAAGCTATTATTGGTAATGAAGAAAAAACTAACTACTATGCCAATAGTGAAGTTTTGTTATGTGCAGGTGCATTAAAATCGCCACAGGTACTTATGCTCTCAGGTATTGGCGACGTGCAACAGTTAGAATCGTTCGATATTCCCGTTTTACATGAACTTAAAGGTGTCGGTAAAAACTTACAAGATCATATCGACTACGTCTCATGTATTACTTCACCAAATACCACATTGTTTGGTTTATCTTTTAGCGGCTTATTACATATGTTTAAGCATACTGTAAAATTCTTAACTAATCGCACCGGTCAACTGACTAGTAACTTTGCAGAAACTGGCGGTTTTGTTAAAACGGACGCTAGTTTAAGTCGACCAGACATTCAATATCATTTTGTAGTGGCGTCGGTAAATGATCACGCTAGAGACTTTTCACAGAGCATAAAACATGGCTACAGCCTTCATACCTGTGTTTTAAGACCAAAAAGCAAAGGTGCTGTTACATTAAAGTCTGCGCGTTATGACGATGACCCTAATATAGACCCTAATTTTTTAGATCATCCAGATGACTTAGATACTTTGATGAAAGGTGTAAAGATGGGCAATGACATATTGCAACATGAGTTTATGGCTAGGCATCAATTATCCGTACTAAACAATGATCATCATGTTAATGACGAAAAACTAAAAGAGATAATAAAGCAACACTCAGATTCGGTTTATCATCCAATTGGTACATGTAAAATGGGTTTTGAGGAAGATGACATGGCTGTTGTAGATAATAAATTAAAAGTGATTGGTCTAGCTGGCCTAAGAGTGGTCGATGCATCTGTGTTTCCTAACTTAATAGGTGGCAATACTAATGCTCCAACGATTATGGTCGCAGAACGTGCTGCAGATTTTATACTTAATCGTTAATAATTTAACAGTAGAATAAGTATAAAAACTCGTAAAATATAAATAAAAAGGTTCAAACCATGAAAATGTCCACGTCTATTAACATTACCGCCAGCGCAGCTAATATTTGGAGCGCTATTACAAATATAGAAAATTGTCAGCAAATGATCAGCGCTATAGACAAAATTGAAATTATTGCCCCTGCTCCCGAAGGTGCCGTAGCAAATTTTGTTGGGTTAAAGTGGCGGGAAACACGAACCATGTTTGGTAAAGAAGCGGTTGAAACAATGTGGATTACTGATGCCGAAACAAACGTATTTTATAAAACTCGAGCAGAAAACCACGGCGCAATATATTTAAGTGAATTGCGGATTAACCCAATTTCGGCTACTGAAAATGAACTAATTATGAATTTTGAGGGGCAAGCGCAAAGCTTTTTTGCAAAGTTAATGAGCGCCATAATGACGCCATTTTTTAAAGGTTCAATGGTCAAAATGCTCAACAAGGATTTAGAAGATATAAAACAATTTGTTGAATCTAAACAACATTAGCTTCTCATTCTTAGTTTATAACAAAGGGTATTAATATCCTTTGTTAAGATCGATGCAATTTAAAGGCGTTAGCCCATCTTTAATGCGTTGATAATTCTCTACAACTTGTTCTATTGCCGTATCAACATTAGTAACTGCAGATACATGCGGTGTGATCGTAAGATTTGGCGTTCGCCAATAGGGATGTTTCTCTGGCAATGGTTCAATATCAAACACATCTAAGTAAGCCGCACTGATTTCTTTTTCGTAAAGCGCTGCTATTAGATCCTGCTCTACTACGTGAGGCCCTCGTGCAACATTTATTAATACAGCGTTGCTTTTAAGCCGTTCAAAAACACGATGATCAATAATCCCTCTTGTACTGCGTGTCAAAGGTAATAAACACACTAAATAATCAACATTCTCGACCAATTTTTCAAAAGCCTCGTCGCCTGAACTACAATCTATACCTTCTATTATTTTATCAGTTTGGCTCCAACCACTGACTTTAAAACCTGCACTCAATAAAAACTGCCCAACAAATTTTCCTAATTGGCCAAGGCCTAATATTCCTACATGTTTACCACGTATTGATGAACGTGGTTTCCACAGGCTCATCGTTTGTTGTTGTTGGTACATTGGCAATCGTAAACGGTGATGGTTGATCATCGTTAACACGTAGTTCGCCATGTTAATGGCCAAATCTTGATCAATAATTCTTGCAACTGGTACATCTGGCAATTGTTCATCGGCTAAAATTGAGTCTACGCCCGCTCCAAAAGATGAAATAAGTTCAAGATTAGGTAAATCATTTAATGATCCCGCTTGATGATTCCAAACTAAAGCAAATCGAATTGACGCCTTATCTTTAATATTTGGCCAGACTTGAATTTCATTTGCATCAATAAACTGGCTTAATGCATTTACTAGCTTAGTAGTATCTCGGTCCGGCAAGTTAATGAGTATGCTCACTTCGATCGTCCTTGTTTGTTTAAGTATTTTGTAATGGCTTTGGATACAGCAAAAAAACCAAACGTCCCAGTTACCATTGTTGCAGCCCCGAATCCCATATTACAGTCTAACCGCATTGTGCCTTCTGCAGTTACTTTGGAAGCGCAAACCGAACCATCCGGTTGCGGATAAGAAAGTTGCTCTGTACTGAATACACAATCTACAGAAAATTTACGTTTTGGATTTTTGCTAAAATTATAATCGCGTCGCAATTGGTTTCGCACTTTTGACAATAATGGATCATGGGTTGTTTTTGCCAAATCACCAAACTGAATAAGACTTGGATCGAGTTGTCCACCAGCACCGCCCGTAACAACTAACCCCATCTTATTTCGATGACAATGAGCAATTAATGCTGTTTTTGCCGCAATACTATCAATGGCATCAATGACTACATCAAATTTTGGGTTTTGACGATCTCCAAATAACTCAAATAAATTGTCGGTGGTGACAAAGTCCTCAATACATTCGACATGGCAATCAGGGTTGATTGTTAAAATACGTTCAGCCATAACATCAACTTTTGCTTTACCAACTGTTGTTATATTTGCATGTATTTGACGGTTAGTATTGGTCGTACATATGTCATCTAAATCAATTAATGTTATATGACCAATTCCACTTCGAGCTAAGGCTTCAGCTGCCCAAGTACCTACGCCGCCAATTCCTACAACACAAAATTTTGCGTTTAATAAAAGCTTGCTTTGTTGGGTTCCGTATAGCCTTTGGATACCACCAAAACGAGTTTCATAATCACTCATTCTTTTCACCTGGCCATTTTATAGTGGACGCACTCAACAACATGTCTTCAATAAGTGCTTCATTTTTGACAAACCATTCACCTTCCATTGGAGAAACTCTCACTGAAATCGTTTCACCTGCATAGGAAAAATCTAATCGCCCAGCGTGTAAATATCCACGGTCACTGTTGGTTCCACCATATAATTCATCACCCAAAATCGCAGCCGACAAACTCTTTAAAGCCACTCTAAGTTGATGTGTTTTTCCGCTACGTGGTTTCAGTATATATAGTCTTAAACCAGACTTATCTTCAAAGGATTTAGTAACAAATCGAGTAACGGCTGGGTTATCTTTTGATTTAAGGAGTTTCCATTGCGAACGACGCGACTTTGCCATGTCTCCGACAATACTCCCTTGTTTGCGGTTCGGCTTTTTATCCGATAACGCAACATAATATTTTGAGATAAGTTGTTTTTCAAACGCTTGCTGGAAATATACCGCAGCGGCATTATTTCGAGCAATGATTAATAGACCAGACGTGATTTTATCAAGACGATGGACAGGATATAAT
>CAWUUQ010000004.1:0-14374 GCA_963925625.1 uncultured Psychrosphaera sp. | reverse complement strand
CGCTATTGAAGGCGTTTCAATCAACGTTAAAAAAGAAAACACACCTGGCGATAATAACCAAGTTAGTGTTGTTAAAGACACTGGACAAGTTGGTGAAGCGCTTGCTGAATTTGCAGCCTCTTATAATTCATTTTTAGAAACATCTGTTTCTCTAGGTCGAATAAACACAGATTCAAACATCGTTGGTAAGTTAGTTGGTGAGTCTTTGTTACGCTCATTAACTTCTCAGGTAAAAAACATTTTAAGTGGTTCTGCAGGTGAAGGGGGCTTAAGCCTTGCCGCCCTTGGGATTACAACAACACGCGAAGGTTTGTTAGACGTTGATGAAAAAGTATTAAAAAGTGGCGTTGACAACAACTTTGAAGCCGTTAAAAAGCTATTTGTTGGTGATACAAGTATCATGGGCAAACTGTCTTCAACATTAAAAGGCTACACAGGTGGCGAAGGTCTTATTCAAGGTAAAATTGATAGTTATAAAACAACACTTGATCGACTAGAAGATGAAAAAGCGAACTTTGCACAAAAAATGCAATCATTGGAAAGTCGTTTATTTAGTCAGTTTAATGCAATGGACTTATTAGTAGGTCAGTTAAATTCTACAGGTTCATATTTAGCAGCGCAGTTAGAAAATCTTCCAGGAGTCGTTAGGAAAGATAGATGATTGAGTTTGTAGAAACCATTAAACAACGTTTTGAAAAAGCATTACTCGAGAGAGACTCTGTGGTTCTGGAAAATGTTCTCCAAGACTTCGATGAAGAATGTCGAGCTATGCTAAAAGAAGATATAGACCCAATTACTCAAACTAAAATGATTGAGCAATGTTTAGCTTTACATAATGAGCTAGAAAGCGGTCTCGACAAAGTTAAATCAGAGATTCAGCATGAATTATTAAATGCTAAGTCAAATGGTAAAAAGATTAACAAATATTTAAATATACGATAATAAGAAGTGAGCCAAAATGCGTAGAGCTATTAAGATGTACAACCATATGAATGCTCAGACTCAACTGACGGATGCATCTCCGCACAAAGTCATTCAGTTATTAATGGCAGGCGCCATTGATAGACTAATAAAAGTTTCTGCAATGATGGAAAATGAGACTGGTCAGCATCATGATATTTTGGCAAATGCGATTGATATTATACTAGCCTTAAATAGTGCGTTAGATATGGAAAAGGGCGGTGAAATCTCTACCAATTTAAACGCCTTATATGACTATATGCAGTTGCAGTTGGTACAAGCAAATATTGAACGCGACCATAAGAAAGTTGACGAAGTTATCGAATTAATAAAAACCATTAAAGATGGTTGGGATCAAATTTCAGATCAAGAATAAATTATTTTGAGCTTATCGAACTGATTGGCATGAATATTCCATAAAAGTAACCTAAGAAAGGTTACTTTTTTTTTGGAATTTGTAATGCAAATAATGACCAATACAGCTGCAATAAAACTAGGCAATGAAATATCATCAAATTCGTTAGCGTTGGCTGATCGAATGAGTAACCTTAATAGTGGTACTCGAATTCAATCAGCGTCTGATGATAGTGCCAACTTACAAATTTCAAATAGATTAAATTCCGCGAGCAGGGGCTTTCAAGTCGCAATTAGAAATGCAAATGACGGTATTTCAATTATGCAAACCGCAGAAGGTGCCATGCAAGAAAGTACTAATATCCTTCAACGCATGCGAGATTTATCGATACAGTCAGCAAATGCAACCAATCAATTAAGCGATAGAAAGGCCTTAAACGATGAGTTTCTACAACTCAAGTCAGAGCTTAATCGCATTGCGGAGCAAACCTCTTTTGGAGGACAAACGCTCCTAAACGGTAATTTTGGAGTTCAGTCGTTTCAGGTTGGTGCCGACGCAAATGAGCTAATAACAGTAAGTCTAAATTCGGTCGCTGCTAAAGATCTTCAATTGCATAGTTTTCAAGCGTCAGGAAAAGCAATGAGCGATTTGCATATTGGTACAAGCCTAGACAATGCGACAACTAATTTATCGTTGAATGGTTTTGGCAATGGCGGTGTAGGACCTGGACAAGACACCGTAACCATTAAAGGGCTGCAAGAGAACTCAATTCAAATTGCTTCGAGTGATTCCGCTAATGAAATAGCGAGTAAGATAAATGCAATATTCAGTACAACTGGTGTTCAAGCCAATGCATCAACAGAAGTAGAGCTTCATATTCACAGTGGCACTGCTGGAAATACAGTTGCCTTTGAAAAAGGCGAACAAGTGTCATTTGATATCGGCAATGGGAAAGATGTTGCCACCTTGTCATTTACCGCAACGGGTGATTATTCAAACGATCTAGAAAAATTGGCAAATAAAGTTAATGAACAGGCTGCTGCACTAGGAATTGGTGCGACCCGAAATACCGCTAACGATTCATTGATTCTCACTAGCGTATCGGGTGATAACATTTCTATTTCAAACTATAACGAAAGTTCTGAAGCGGTAAACAATCAAATTGAAATAGTGGCGCTAGATTTTGATGGCGCTACCGGTACTAATACAACACTTCAAAATGATGGTGGAGCAGCAATAATAAGAGGCAACCTCTCACTAACAACAAGCAGTGGAGATGGTTTCTCTGTATCATCAAATGTTGACTTTGGTTTATTTAATAATGGCTTAGGTTCATCTGGAGAGGTTCGTCAATCGGCTACATCAACCCTTGAAAGTAGCGATATTTTATCGGCTAAAAATGCGCAAAATGCCATTTCAGTCATTGACGCTAGTTTGGCAAAGGTCGATAAAGCACGCTCAACAGCTGGTTCAATCTCCAGCCGACTATCATCAGCGATTAATAACCTAGCCAATGTGCATGAAAATACTGAAAACTCATTATCAAATTTACGTGACACTGATTATTCAAAAGAAGCCGCGGAGCTTGCGAAGCTTCAAGTGACTCAACAAGCATCGACGGCAATTTTGAGCCAGGCCAATACATTGCCAGAACAGGCGATAACTTTATTAGGCTAATAGTGTGGTGAACGTGAAATAAAGCGCACATTTTAAGTATTAAAATTTAAGCAAATAAAAAACAAATAAAAGTAAATAAAACCTAAAGGATCAAAAAAAAGCGCCGATATCGTAAATGACGAATAATATTTGGTGTTTTTTAAATGCAAATCCGGTCTAACATTAGTGCTATGAATATAAGCAATGTATTTCGAAAGAATACAGATGCTTTGACGAGCACGTATGAAAAGTTAGCTTCCGGTAATCGCATCAATTCCTCTGGTGATGATGCTGCAGGAATGCAGATTTCTAATCGACTTAATGCCCAAATCCGTGGTTATGGCGTTGCTATTCGTAATGCAAATGATGGCATTTCTATGCTTCAAACTGCTGAGGGCGCACTCCAAGAGTCAACAAATATATTACACCGTATGCGTGACATCGCGGTGCAATCTTCAAATGCAACCAATACGGTCGTAGATCGCAGAGCACTTAATGAAGAAGTCATTCAGTTAAAGAAAGAACTCAATCGAATAAATGAAACCACGACTTTTGGTTCACAACGTTTGTTTGAAGAAGCTTCCACATCAAGAGTTGCAGGTGAATATGATGATAGACTTGCTGCTCTGCAGACGTGGTTAGCAGAACCAGAAAGTCGAATAAGTGAATACTTTGGCATAAGTCCAAAGGCGCTTCCTATGGCTGTAACGTTTACACCTGATATTGCTAGTGGTGCATTAGCTACTGTCTCCTCCGGTACCTTTGATGCTCAAGGAAGGGCCACGGCTATGACGTTGGATATTTCTTTAGCCGACATCTCTTTTAATGCAAATAATTTCCCAAGCGGTAATGACACCGGTGGTGGTGTATATGCCGACCGAGTTATTGCTCATGAAATGGTGCATGCTGTCCAATTTGCAAATTGGAACTTGGGTACGCCAGGTGCTGTAAGTACATGGTTTGTCGAAGGCTCAGCAGAATTAATTCATGGTGCAGACGAACGTTTAGCAGCAGGCGGAAAGGCTGCAATAACGGGTATTGATTTAAGTGGTGCTTGGGGTGGAAGCTCTAATGAATATGGTGCAGGCTTTTTGGCGACAAGGTTTATGCATGACAGAATTAAAGATTCTGGCGGTGAAGGCATAAAAGATGTCATGCAAAAATTAAGCACTGGTAACGGTGGTAATCCTATGACGCTTGATCAAGCGTTGGCCGCAGAAGGTACGTGGGATGATGAAGCCGACTTTTTAGCTGATTTTGATGCAAATAAAGCGGCGTTCTGGGACTCAGATATTAATTTAGGCAATGATGATACTGGCGCCATAGGTGGTCGTGACGCAGATAATGGTTCAACACTAAATAGTGAAGATATTTTAGCTAATGCTATTTCGAGCACACAATATAGTTCATTTATTGAAGATCTTGCGGAACCATATTCTCGTCCAGGTTCAGGCTCGACTGTATTTACCTTTCAATTGGGCGCCAATGCAAACGAATCTCTTGCAATAAGAACTAATTCATTTAACGTCAAGTCATTAGGTATTGCCGATTTGTCAGTGGAAACATTCGCCTCTTCACAAAGAGCCATTACCGAAGTTGATAAAGCGATAGCGATGATAGACTTTGAACGTTCCAGTTTCGGTGCGGCCATGAATCGAATGGAAAGCACTGTTAACAATTTACAGAACCAACAAGAAAACTTATCTGCCTCGGTTTCAAGAATAAAAGATACAGATTTTGCCAAAACCAGCGCAGACTTATCGCGCTTACAAATTATTCAAATGGCTTCAGCTTCATTGTTAAGCCAAGCTAACTTTTCCGGTGAACTTGCTCTAAGCCTTCTAGCTTAACCTCTAAAACATATCTAACGGCATTAGCTTTCTCATAATAAGATAAGTCATATCTTGCTTGTCGCCTGCGCATTACTGATCTAAACTTAATAATGCATATTTCTAGTTTGGATTTACAGACATGAAAATCAACTCAAATACTCCAAGCCTTTCCACTCAAGCGATTAACAAAGTTAAAGTTGAACAGGAAAAGTCTTTAGAACGTCTTGCTTCTGGGTTAAAAATAAACTCGGCAGCCGATGATGTTGCTGGTTTCCAAATTGCCCAACGTTTGTTTACTCAAGCCTCTGGATTACAAGTAGCTATACGAAATGCTAACGATGCCTATAGCATTGCCGATGTTGCTGAAGTTGCCTTAGAAAGTGTCGGAGATGCGACAAATAGAGTTAACGAGCTATCTTTACAAGCTGCTAATGGCGCTTTAACGGCAGCAGATAGACAATCAATTCAATTTGAAATCACACAACTTCAACAACAAGTCTCTGATGTGCAGGCCAATACATCATTTGCAGGGCAATCTTTATTTGCCTCTTCAGGTCAACGTGATTTTCAAGTTGGTGTTAATGCAGGCGAACAGGTCGGTGTTAATTTTGGAAGTTTGAGCAGTGAAATAGATGCGTTAAAACAAATCGACGTAACGTCTCAAAGCGGCGCACAGAATGCAGTTACATTAAGCCAGCAAGTTAACCAGCAAGTCACTTCTAGTAGAAGTCTCATTGGCGCATTTCAGAATAGAATATCTTCTACAATTAGTAACTTAACTAATGTATATCAACACACAGAAGAGTCAAGAAGTCGCGTTAAAGATACTGATTATGCAAAGGAATCGGCTAAAAACATTAGCGAAGGGTTTAAATTTCAATCGAATATTGCTTTAAGTGCACAAGCTAATAGTGATTCCTCTATAGCGGCTTCGTTATTAGCATAGGAAAATTAATATTTACAAAATCGTTGCTAATTAAAGAGGCTTTTGCAGTTAGGAACATAAATTGCTTTGTATTTTGAATAAATAGCAATCAAATTAAGTTGAAGCATGATTAACATAGAGTTTTGGATAAACCCATTTAATCCCTATTCATATTTAGCCAAGCGAACATTAGATTTGGCACTCAAAAAATGCGAAATTGATAACGCCACTATTCTTTGGAAATGGACGCCAGAGGCGATTGAGCAAGAAATTTCACAAAACTGGTCATTTGTTAGCTCCTTAGCAAAAAAGATGAATCAATCTGACGTGTATATTCAATTATTGTTAGAAGAGTTCTCCTCGCAAAGCAAACAGCTAGGTTTTAGGTTTGACTTCGAAAATATAAAACCACCACCTACATTTTCTGATCCGTTGCTAACGGCCAAGCTATTAAAACTTTCAGAGCATCAAGAAAATGGCTCAGAGTTTTTAGAGTTCCTCATGGAAACCTATTTTAGCAAGGGCGAAATAATTACTCTGGAAAAAATGAGTGACGCTGGGTTCGACATTGAAGTTGCATCAAATAATAAGTGGCTTAATCTAGCGCTTGAAGAAGATAAAGCCTTAACCGTCGAACTTAATATTAACGAAGCGCCGTTCATGATTTTAAATGAGGAGATAGGTTTATTGGGCATCCAGCCGATAAATCATTTAGTTGATGTTTTATCTATGGCACAATCGAGCTCGAAAAAGTAAATATTACTCCTTATAGGCATTGTGTGCAGTATTCAGATTTTGATCTAGATGGACGTGTTCGCGTGCCAATCGGTTTTTATTTAGTCCTTTTGTATCTGATGAGGGGTTACTTTATTTGGATAATGTCGCTAACACACAGAAATGATCCCACCTTAATTTTATCTTTGATATACAGTGACAATGGTACGTTTTATCAAGCGCTTACCGTTGGTTTGCCCGCATTTATTTTTTATGGACTCTTTTTAAGTAAAGGTCGAGTTTATAAGAGTTTCGAAAGTGTACTCTGGAAAAAATCATTGTGGGTAATCGGCCTCACCCTGTTAGCAGACTTAGCTTTGCAAATTGTTACCATTTATCATCAAGGATTGATTGTTCATTGGCTACTACCTCTAAATTTTATTCTAGGTGTGTATTTGACTTGGTATTGGATGAGTTCAAAAAGAGTAAAACGATTTGTAAAACATTGGTTAGGTTAGTAAAAGTTAAGTTGGGATAAGAAAGTATCGGTGGAGTTGGTGCGATTTTGTGAATGCATGTTAAGTTTAAATTCGTTCTTCCAGCAACATTTTTTTGATTTTAAGCAGTCGCTCACCTTGTTCGTCACTTAAAACAGCTTCACTGATCGCTATTTCACACCGAGCCAACAAGTCTTTAGTTTCCTTTAAATTTAAATCTAAGAACTGACTTTCAGCGATAGTTTGCATAACGTTTAATGCAATTGCTGGGTTTTTCGGCATGACTCTAAATGCCGTTTTAAAGGCATCTAATGCTTCTTTTAGTTTACCTCTAGAATAGAAACCTACTGCATTATTATTAAGTTCTTTAGGCGATTGCTTTACGTCTTCTCTTAATTGTTTTTCCGTTCCAATAAACTTAGAAAATAGCAAATTTGCATTTGTCTTAGCTTCAACAGCAATTTCTTCAAATATCTTTTGTGAGTCTTTATGAAAACCCAACTCATGCAGCGCTTTAGCTAAGTCTAATGCGTCCTCTAAGTCGTCAACAAAATACTCTGGTTGCGCTTCCATCTGTTCTGTCAGTATTTTTTTTGCTAAATCAGGCTCGTTTTTTAAATGGTGGATTCTTGCGGTTGCAATATCTATTTTTTCGCTCAAAGGGACTTTAGGAAATTTCTTTTTTAAGCCATCCAAAATATGTTGGCTTTGTTGCGCCAAACGTTGTACTTCTTGTTCATTAAATGAAGTAAGGCCATAGTCTATGTTTGCTCTTACCGCATTAAGGTAAACCTCTGGTGTTTCATGAACAGAGTGCTTAACATTTCTAACTATGTTGTTATTTGCCAAATACTGGCACTCAAAATCAGAGGTTAATCGGGCGATATCATTTAAATGTCGCTGACGACCAATATTACGAGGCGCTAACTCTGCCGCTTTTTTTAAGTGTTGCAACGCATCATTATAATCTTCATTTTCTTCACACAATTTTACCAATAGCTCGAGAGCATGAAGTCTTGTTGACGGATTATTGATGAGGTCGGAGAGCATAAACTGCGCTTTTGCGTATTTATTTTTATTGATATAACACTCGACCAAACCGAGTTGTGCCCAAGAAAAAACCTTAACTCGTAATACAGATTGATAAAATTGCTCTATAGCTGACCAGTCTTTTTTCTCAAACAGTATTTCACCCTTTAATTTCATCAAGTAGGGCATCCATTTAGGATTGTCATTTTGTGAAATATAGTCGTTTAATTTCACTAAAGCTTGATCAAACTTCTTTTCACCAATGAAGTCAAAGATGGGTTTTAATGCGATTTTTTTTGTTAAGACTCTTCGAAGCCGAGACTCAAGTTCTTTTGATGTAAATGGCTTTAGCAAAAAATCATCAGGGTTAAGCTCTATTATGCTTTGTGTTAATTGAATATCATTTTCTGAGCTCATAAATACAAAAGCGGTGCTACATGGCAGCAATGACTCTTTATGCATTCTTTCAAAAAGTTGATAACCGTCGGCGCCTTTATTTAATTCATAAGCACAGAGAACTAACTGGTACTGACGTTTTTGCAATGCGTCGATGGCAAGATGGGCTCGATCTACAAAATCAATTTTTTCAAAACCGAGATGTTGTAAAGAATATTTAATGTGACTTTGAGCTAAAGACTGTTGTTCAACAATAAGTGCAGATTGAAGCTGTTTTTTTAGTTCTTTCATTTCAAAGCTGCAACCTTATTGTGGAGTGATTAACCAATAGTAGGAATTTTTTACATGAATGAAAAGGGCAATTTCATTATTCTTTTAAATCATTTAGTTATTAAATTTTTTATTAGAAATTTCATAACTAAAAAATAGTCATAATTACGGAGGTAGCGCATAATTAAAGGCACAATTTTTAGTGCAACTAATACAAATTAACCAGAATTAATATGGGTGAGCCGTCAAAATGAGTTTGCCTTTACAGTAGAGTCGGCGATTTAAAAGGAGTGGCAATGTTTTTAGGCGTTTCAGCAAAGCTTTGGGTGGCTTTGTGTGTCACATTGTTGGCGAGCATGGGTTTATCATTGCCTTATCCAGTTTTAACACCACTATTTATTGATGCGCCAATAACGGCACTAAATAGTTATGGTGGTTGGTCCGGCGCGACATTACTTACAACGTTATTAGCGATATATCCACTTGGTATTTTTATCGGAAGTAGTTTTATAGGCGCACTGTCAGACCGGTATGGCCGACGAAAAGTGCTGGCACAAACATTAATTGTTTGTTTTTTTGGATATCTTGTTTCTGCCTATGCCTTGATCATCGAAGATTATATGTTGCTGTTAATTAGCCGTTTTTTGACAGGAATTACAGAGGGCAATGTGGCTATCGCCAGAGCTATCGCACTAGATATTGGCAAGGAAAGTGCTAATGAAAAAGCAAAAGCAGAAGCAAAAGCAAAAGAAGAAAAAAACGCTAACGCAAAAGAGCCAACGGTATTCAGTCAGGACGCATTAGATGTAAAGTCTGCATCTCCTCCAGTTTCCTCGGCCCAAATATCGTCTGAAAAAGTAAGAGCGGTTTCGTTAATTAATAGTGCTGTATTTACTGGATGGTTATTAGGTCCACTAATTGGCGGAGCGCTAGGTGTATTTGGCGCAAGTTGGGCGATGTTTGCGGCGGCGGTTGCATCATTTTTATGCGTCGTTTTAGTTTGGCTTGTATTGATTGAAACTAATAAAACACAAGTTAGCATCAAGATGTCTATATGGCAGTCGATAGTCAAAGAAAACTCATTACGTTTGTTAGCTGATCCATGGATGCGAAAGTTGTTTTATATGTATTTTATCTACACATTAGCAATGAATTTATATTATGAGTTTTATCCAATTTGGTTGGTGGATAAACATGGTTATTCATCTTTAGGCATTGGTTTGGCTACCACACATATGACGTTGTATATGACTTTGGCCTCGATATTCTTGGTGACTTGGGTACAAAGAAAGTTTGGTTTTATGACACCAATGACACGTTCTATTTTAATGCTCAGTGTTTTGCTGTTTTGCGTGCCTTTTACAGACGGTTGGGCGATACATCTTGTATTTGCTTTGTCTGGAATTTTTATTGCAACATTTAACGGTTTGTTACCAGTGTTTATTAGTGACAATCAGCCTGACAGAGGAAATGGTGCTGCGATGGGTCTATTAACAACAACGTTTTGTATTGCCAATGTGTTTGCTGCAATAGCAGGCGGTTTACTATTACAAATGGATTCTAATTGGCCGTTGTTTTTAGCTTCAGGCCTTTACTTGGTTGTGTTGTTTTTATTAGATCGTTTTTTCATTAAAGGTGCAAAACAATCAACCATTCCTCCATAACAATTTAACCAATAACTAGAACCATGAACCAATAGGCTAATTGGCATAAAACTGTTGCGATGCAAAGGTGTTTGCAACAGATACTAAAAAGCCCACTTTTAAGGAGTGGGCTTTTTAATGTTAACTTTTACTTAAGTTATATTTTACTTTATTTTCGCCAAGCCAAGCCAAGCCAAGCTAAGCCAAGCCAAGCCAAGTACAACTAATAGATGTATAAAGCTATGTTTTTCGAGACATTAAACTTTGCTATTCGCTACGTTAAGCTTTGCTATTCGCTACGTTAAGCTTTGCTATCGAGCAAGGCTTGTTTGTCGGCATCAGATAAAAACGCTGCTTTTACGCCGTTTCGTTGTATCTGACTCAGTTCGTCTGTATTAAAGCCTAATATTTCTTGCGCAACTTTGTATTCGTTTAAAATATCAATGTTAGATACTGCGGGATCATCGGTGTTTAAAAAGACATTGATACCATGATCGTAAAACTTACGTAATGGGTGTTTTTTGATGTCGTCAATAGTTGCCGTTTGGTAATTAGATGTTGGGCAAGACTCAATTGAAATTGTGTTTTCTGCCAAATAATCCATTAACTTCATGTCTTGTGTTGCGGCAACACAGTGGCCAATACGAGTCGCACCTAGCAAATTGATTGCATCCCAAATACTTTCCGGGCCAGCGGCCTCACCTGCGTGAACCGTGACTTTTAAGCCAGCATCACGTGCTAACTTAAAGTGATCAACAAAAAGGGTGCCAGGGAAGTTTAACTCGTCGCCAGCTAAATCAAGGGCAATGATCTTGTCTTTATGCGCTAAGATTGCTTGTAACTCTTTCATACAAGTCTCAACACCAAAGGTTCGGCTTAAGATACCAATAAGATTTGCTTTTACGCCAAAATCTCTGCTGCCAGCGGCAACCGCATCTGCAACAACGTTAACCACTTCAGCCATATCTAAATTAAACGCCATCGCCATGTAATGTGGAGAGAACCGTAATTCCGTATAATCTAGCTGTTGTGCTTTAGCGTCAGCCATATTTTCATATGCAACACGGTAAATGGCATCATAATCGGCTAACACAGAAACACCATAATCAAGCTTTTGAAGAAAGCCCAATAAGTCGGATGATTGACCTTGAATTTGTGCGTGTGGAGTAAACTCTTCTAAAGTACTGCCTGGTAGCTCAATATTGTGTTTTTTTGCTAAGTCCCAAACAGTTTTTGGGGCAATGTTTCCATCAAGGTGACGGTGCAAATCAACTAAAGGAAGTTTAGTGTTGATCATGATTATCCATATTTATCGTTTCTCAATTACAGGCATTATAACGCAATAGAATTATTTGTAATTAGTAAATTTGCATTAAAAGTTGCCACCTAACACAGAATTAATCTCGCTTAGACGTTGCTTTACGCGTCAAATTTAGGTCAAATAGCGGCTTGCCCAAAACCAATATAAATATAGGAATTAGCATGGCGTCGAGAACAGACTTAGCAAATGCCATTCGTGCTTTGAGCATGGATGCAGTCCAAAAAGCAAAATCAGGTCACCCAGGAGCACCAATGGGAATGGCTGACATCGCAGAAGTATTATGGCGTGGTTTCTTAAAACATAATCCTAATAACCCAACATGGGCTGATCGCGACCGTTTCATTTTGTCCAACGGACATGGCTCAATGCTAATTTATTCTCTATTGCATTTATCTGGTTATGACGTCTCTATTGATGATATTAAAAACTTCCGTCAATTACATTCTAAAACTCCAGGTCACCCAGAGTATGGTTATACGCCTGGTGTTGAAACAACAACGGGTCCTTTAGGTGCTGGTTTATCTAATGCGGTAGGAATGGCGATTGCTGAAAAAACGTTAGCAGCGCAATTTAACCGTGAAGACCACAACATCGTTGATCACTTCACTTATTGTTTTGTGGGTGACGGTTGCTTAATGGAAGGCATCTCACATGAAGCAAGTTCTTTAGCGGGCACATTAAAGCTAGGTAAGTTAATTACATTTTATGATGACAATGGCATTAGTATTGACGGCCACGTTGAAGGTTGGTTTACAGAAGACACGGCCTCTCGATTTAAAGCCTATGGCTGGCATGTTGTTGAAAATGTAGATGGCCACAACCCTGAAGCTATTGCAAAAGCAGTGACAGAAGCACAATCGGTAATCGATAAACCATCAATCATTATTTGTAAAACGACCATTGGTTTTGGTTCTCCAAATAAACAAGGCACACATGATTGTCATGGCGCACCGCTAGGCGATGATGAAATTGCTGCAACTCGTGAGTTTTTGAATTGGCCACATGCGCCATTTGAAGTACCTGCCGATGTGTATGAAATGTGGGATGCAAAACAAGCGGGCGAAGAAGATGAAGCCGCTTGGAATGAACAGTTTGTTGAATATAAAAATGCCTATCCTGAATTAGCAGCAGAATTTGAGCGTCGTGTTATTTTAGGTGAGTTACCAGAAGACTTTTCTGAAACTGCGTTTCAATATGCATTAATAACACAACAAAAAGCAGAAAGTGTTGCGTCGCGTAAAGCCTCGCAAAATACCATCGAAGCATTTGCTCCATTATTACCTGAGTTATTAGGTGGTTCCGCTGACTTAGCCGGCTCTAACTTAACGTTATGGTCAGGCTCTAAAGGTATTCAAGATGACGCTGCTGGTAACTATATCTATTATGGTGTTCGTGAATTTGGTATGAGCGGTATCATGAATGGTATTTCTCTGCACGGCGGTTTTATTAACTATGGTGCTACGTTCCTAATGTTTATGGAGTATGCTCGTAACGCCGTTCGTATGTCTGCGTTAATGGGTATTCAAAATATCTTTGTTTATACGCATGATTCAATTGGTCAAGGTGAAGATGGCCCAACTCATCAGCCAATTGAGCAAATCGCAAACTTACGTATGACACCAAATATGCACACATGGCGTCCAGCCGACGCAGTAGAGTCAGTTATTGCATGGAAGTCTGCATTAGAATATAACGAAGGCCCAAGTGCATTAGTATTTTCGCGTCAAGGTTTGCCAGCGCAAGAACGTACGGAACAGCAAGTGGAAATGATCCAACAGGGTGGTTACATCTTAGTTGATTCTGAGGGTGAACCTGAAGTCATCTTAATTGCAACGGGTTCTGAAGTGGCATTAGCCGTTGAAGCGGCCGCACAGCTAAATGCAAGTGGTACTGCTACTCGAGTTGTTTCTATGCCTTGTACAAATCTATTTGATGAACAAGACGAAGCATACAAACAAACGGTACTACCAAACTCAGTGACTAAACGTGTTGCCATTGAAGCGGCGCATGTAGATTACTGGCATAAGTATGTTGGTTTTGCTGGTAAAGTGGTTGGGATGACAACGTTTGGTGAATCTGCGCCAGGTGGCGATTTGATGAAACACTTTGGTTTTACTGTTGAAAACGTGGTTAAAACTGTACAAGCACTATAATTAGTGCAGAAGAGGTGAACTTAGTCGCCTCTTCTATTAATTTTAAATTTGATTAAAAGCGAGTATCATATGCTCGCTTTTTCGATCTGGGATTCATAAATGTCACAATCACCTCGCCCAATTAATATTGCTATCAATGGTTTTGGCCGCATTGGTCGAAACGTGTTGCGTGCTATCTTTGAAACGCAACGTCAACCGCAGTTTAATGTTGTAGCGATCAATGAAATTGCTGCGCCAGAAGGCATTGCACATTTACTCAAATATGACACATCTCATGGTCGATTTGGTTTTGATGTGCATTTAAATGAACAACAAAATTTGGTGGTTGATGGCCATCAAATAGAACTTCTTCATATCGAAGACTTACATTCGTTACCGTGGAAATTACTTAATATTGACGTAGTACTAGAATGTACAGGCGTTATAAAAACGCGAGAAGAAGGCGTAGGTCATATTACGTCGGGCGCTAAAAAAGTACTGTTTTCACATCCCGCCGATCCAGATATCGACAACACCATTATTTATGGCATTAACCATGATTCCCTAACGGCCGAAGACACCGTGATTTCCAATGGTTCCTGCACAACAAACTGTGTTGTACCTGTTATTCAAGCTATTGATGA
>CAWUUQ010000003.1:0-24804 GCA_963925625.1 uncultured Psychrosphaera sp. | reverse complement strand
TGCAGTAATGGTTGCATTGGAACAATCTCCACCAGAATTGGCGTCTGATATTTCAGAGCGCGGTATGGTATTAACGGGTGGCGGAGCGTTACTTCGTGATATCGACCGTTTATTAATGGAAGAGACTGGTATCCCAGTGATTATTGCTGACGATCCGCTAACATGTGTTGCACGTGGTGGTGGTAAAGCGTTAGAAATGATTGATGTACATGGCGGAGACGTATTTAGCTACGACTAATTATTAGCTAATTACATCTATCTTTAATACGGCAGTCTCGACTGCCGTTTTGC
Source organism: uncultured Psychrosphaera sp. (assembly GCA_963925625.1). Lineage (GTDB taxonomy): Bacteria > Pseudomonadota > Gammaproteobacteria > Enterobacterales > Alteromonadaceae > Psychrosphaera. The sequence continues at coordinate 24,513 of CAWUUQ010000003.1, read as the reverse complement.
CAAGCAAAATGAATAACTTTAGGTAAACTATGAACCCCATCTTTGGCTCTGGACCTGCTCTATCATTAAGATTTTCCATCGTCTTTGTATTGAGTATTGTTGCCATGACGGTATGTTTATACAGATTCTTCAAAACAAATTCGAAATACCTTAAATAGTGTTGTAGCGCCAATTCAATATTTAGCTGACTTACCGCAACAAAGCTTTGACTCCCTTTCTAAATACGCTGCACGAAAACAATTTTTATTAGATGAAAATGTTAATTTACGTCGATTACAATTAATTCAGAATGAAAAACTACAACGTTTTCAGATGCTAGTCGCTGAAAATGAAAAACTTCGTGCGTTGTTAGATACTAACCTTAGAGTTGAAGCAAAAAAATCCGTCGCTGAAATTATGGCAGTTGCAAGTCATCCTTATTCTCATAATGTGTTAATTGACAAAGGCACATCAGACAATGTTTTCCAAGGCCAACCCGTATTAGATGACTTAGGTGTAGTGGGGCAAGTACTCTCTGTGGGGAACAACACGGCACGCGTTATTCTATTGACCGACCAAACCCATGCTTTACCTATTAGAAACCTACGCAATGACGTTAAAGGTGTATTAAGTGGAACAGGGAACATTACTAAAATGACCCTAAATAATATTCCCCATGACACAGACATTAAAGTGGGCGACAAACTAATCACTTCAGGACTCGGTGGTATATTTCCAGATGGATACCCTGTCGCGGAAGTTATAGAGGTAGAGGTGGACATCAGCAAACCATTCTTAAAGATAGTTGCTAGGCCAATTGCTCAACTGAGCCGCTTAAAACATGTGTTGTTACTGTGGCCACAACCGAAAGAGGCACATTTATGAGTTGGTTAATGCGTTCGCCTTGGTGGTTTATTGGAATTACGTTATTAATTGCGCTTATATTGAGCATTATGCCGTTGCCTTTGGAGTTAAAAGCTTTTCGCCCTGATTGGTTAGCGTTAGTGATCATATACTGGACAATGGCTTTGCCGCATAAGGTAAATATTGGCGTTGCTTGGATCTTGGGCTTTGTATTAGACATCTTACTTGGTACAGTTTTAGGCGTTCATGCGTTAGCGATGTCGTTAATAATTTATATAACGGGCAGTAACTTTCAAAAACTTAGAAACTTTTCATTGTTGCAACAAGCCGCAATCATTTTCGTGTTTTTAGTGTTGTATCATTTCGTTATTTTCTGGGCCAACCGTTTCCTAATAAAGGTTGATTTTTCTATAGAATATTTGTATCCGGCATTAACAAGTAGTCTGTTTTGGTTATGGTTATTTCCAGTCCTTCGCGGGTATCGTCGCCGCTTTAAAATAAGATAAACAAAAATGAATATAATACTTGCTAGCCAATCTCCAAGACGAAAAGAACTGTTAGGTTACATCGTAAATAACTTTACACAGAGCAGTGCAGATATCGACGAAACGGTATTAGACGGTGAAATGCCTCAAAATTATGTTGAACGATTAGCCAACGAAAAAGCCAAAACAATATTCGACGCCCTTCCAAATAAAGAAAATCAAGCCGTTATAGGCTCAGATACAAGTGTAATAAACGAAGGCGTTATTCTGGGTAAACCACAAGACTTAGATGATTGTATTCAAACGTTATTATCACTTTCAGGTAAAGCTCACCACGTAATGACTGCATTTAGTATTGTTACAGCGACTAAAGTAATCACCCGTACCGTGTTTACAGAAGTTGAATTTACAAAGATTTCAAAGCAACAAGTTATAGACTATTGGCATACCAATGAACCACAAGACAAAGCCGGATCTTATGCTATTCAAGGCATAGGTGGAAAATTTGTAAAATCAATTAATGGCAGTGTCAGTGCTGTTGTTGGTTTACCTCTTGTTGAGTTAGAAGAAGCATTAAGGGAATTACAGGCATTATGAGCGTAGAACTACTAATTAATGTCACACCAAGTGAAACTCGAGTCGCGTCTGTAGAAAATGGCATGTTGCAAGAACTACATGTCGAGCGACAAAGTGCGAGTGGGATTGTTGGCAATATTTATCTTGGAAAAGTAAGCCGAGTATTACCAGGAATGCAAGCAGCCTTTGTCGATATTGGTATGGAAAAAGCGGCTTTTTTACATGCATCAGACATTATTACATACGATGACGAAAAAGATCAGATTACTCAAAACAGCAACACGGCTCGAGATATAAAAGAACTCGTTCGAGAAGGTCAAAAAATTATCGTACAGGTTGTTAAAGATCCGTTAGGCACAAAAGGTGCTCGATTAACAACAGACATCACATTGCCTTCTCGTTATTTAGTTTTTATGCCTGACTCTAAACATGTCGGTATTTCACAACGTATTGAAAATGATAAAGAACGTTACCGTTTAAAATCTATTGTTGAAGCGACCTATGAAGAAGGTGAGGGCGGATTTATTGTTCGAACCGCAGCAGAGGGTGCAGGTGATAAAGAGTTAGCTCAAGATGCCGTTTTCCTCAAAAAGCTTTGGCAAAAGATTATTAAGAAAAAGAAGAAAACGCGTAATCAGGCCGTACTGTACGAAGATCTCAATTTAGCCTTTCGCATAATGCGAGACTTCATTGCAGATGAACTAGAGAAAGTTCGTATTGATTCAAAGCTTATGTATGGTGAATTAACGGCGTTTACCGAAGAGTTCATGCCGGAGATGACTAAAAAGCTAGAGTATTATCCAGGTGAACGACCAATTTTTGATTTGTTTGATGTTGAAGCGGAAATTAAACGTGCTTTAGATAAAAAAGTAGAGCTTAAATCTGGCGGCTATTTAGTTATAGACCAAACAGAAGCCATGACCACCATTGATGTTAATACTGGCGCATTTGTTGGACACCGCAGTCTAGAAGACACAATATTTAATACTAATAGTGAAGCAACACAGGCTATCGCCCGTCAATTAAGGCTTCGAAATCTTGGTGGTATTATTATTATCGACTTTATTGACATGGACAGTAGTGATCATCAGCGCAGAGTGTTACATAGCCTAGAAGTTGCACTATCTAAAGATCGCGCAAAAACCAAAATAAACGGCTTTTCTACGCTAGGCCTTGTTGAGATGACACGTAAGCGAACACGTGAAAGTCTAGAGCATGTGTTGTGTGGCACTTGTCCAGCTTGTAACGGTCGAGGGTATATTAAAACGGTAGAAACAATTTGTGCAGAGCTGCTACGCGAAATTGTTCGGGTAAACCGAGCTTATGACGCAGACAAATTTGTTGTTTATGCCTCGCCAGCGGTCGCAGAGTCGTTAGTTAACGATGAATATCATAATTTGGCTGAACTTGAAGTATTCATTGGAAAACAGATTAAAGTAAAAACGGAACCTATGTATAATCAGGATCAATTTGACGTAGTAATGATGTAGCTATGCTGCAGCTATGATGCAGCATAGATTTAAAGACTCAAAATAAGATGCAAAAAATGAATACCAAATACACAAAACACCTGTCCAATGACGATGCCACCATACAAATGGGCCATTATATTGCAAACGCCATTAAGTCAGGAGTTGTATTATTTTTGAATGGAGATTTAGGCGCGGGTAAAACAACGCTTAGCCGAGGAATCATTCAAGGCTTAGGTCACATTGGTAATGTTAAAAGCCCAACTTATACGTTAGTTGAACCTTATGAGTTACCTAAAATATCCGCTTATCATTTTGACCTTTATCGTTTAGCCGATCCAGAAGAGCTCGAGTTTATGGGTTTTCGAGATTATTTTAACGACAAAGCGGTTTGTATCATTGAATGGCCAGAAAAAGGCGCAGAGTTTTTACCACCTGCGGACATAGAGTTATATTTGACTTATGCTGGCGAACAGCGTGAAATAACATTCCATGCGTTGTCTGAAGTAGGCAATCAAATTATTACTAATATAAAAGCACAATATTGATTTAGGTTATGAATGTAAATTTTAAAGTTGCGACATCACAATTTGCTATAACAACAATACAAATATCGCTTTTACTTGTTTTGACTTTTGTGGCACCTATTCTACATGCCGTTGAAAAAGTTAACGGGGTGAGAATATGGCCATCCCCAGACTCGACGCGTGTTGTTCTAGACTTATCCGGTGCAACGGAATACAGCTATTTTACGTTAACAAAACCAGACCGTTTGGTTATCGACTTACCAAAAACAAAACTCAGTACGTCATTAGAAGGTTTGGCTAAAGACGCCAATTTATTAAACAAAATTCGTAAAAGCTCGCCTAAAGAACGAGGTGCAACACGATTGGTATTTGATTTAAATAAAAAAATTGAACCAATGTTATTTGCATTGCCACCTGCAGGTCCATACGGACATCGACTCGTTATTGATTTATTCGACAAAGTCAGCAAAGTCGCCAATACCAAAAGGCCATTTAAGGACGATAGAGATATTGTCATCGCAGTTGATGCTGGTCATGGCGGAGAAGATCCAGGTTCTATTGGTGGTAAAGGCACTTATGAAAAGCACGTCACACTAAAAATTGCCAAGAAGATTGTTGATTTGATCAATAAAGAAAAAGGTTTAAAAGCCGTTTTAACCAGAACTGGCGATTATTATATTGATTTGCATCAACGTACAGAAAAAGCACGTGAAGCCTACGCAGACTTATTATTATCGGTTCACGCCGATGCTTTCACCTCACCAGGGCCAAGTGGTGCGTCGGTTTGGGTTTTAAGTAATAGCCGAGCCACCACGGAGATTGGTCGTTTATTAGAACAAAAAGAAAAACATTCGCAATTATTAGGTGGTGCTGCTGATGTCATTACCAATGCAAACTCAGAACGGTATTTAGTCAGAACGCTACTTGATATGTCGATGGATCATTCTATTGACCAAGGTTTTACGGCAGCACACTCGGTATTAGACGAATTACGCCATATAACTAAGTTACACCAGAGTCGACCACAGTCGGCAAACTTAGGCGTCTTAAAATCTCCAGATATCCCATCAATTTTGGTAGAAACGGGTTTTATTTCAAATCCTAAAGAAGAAAAGCTATTAAATAATACGTGGCAGCAAAATCGTTTAGCTAACTCAATTGTTAAGGCCATTAAGAAGTATTTTAGAAAACACAGTCCTGATGGTACTTATTATGCGAATCACTACCGTACTTTTGAGCACAAAGTTAAGCCGGGTGAATCTTTGTCGTTGGTTGCACAAAATTATAAAGTGTCGGTTTCAGCAATAAAAGATGCCAATAAACTAAAATCAAATACCATTAGAGTTGGTCAAGTTCTCTCTATTCCTCAATCGTAAGCCTGTTATGACGATAAAAATATTACCACCGCAATTAGCCAACCAAATTGCCGCCGGAGAAGTGGTTGAAAGACCAGCCTCGGTTGTCAAAGAGTTAGTCGAAAATGCATTAGACGCAGGTGCTAACAAGGTTGAAATAGAGATTGAACGGGGTGGTCATAAAAAAATACTCATTAAAGATAACGGCAAAGGCATCCCTAAAGCAGAATTGGCCTTAGCATTGTCACGACATGCTACGAGTAAAATAACAGACATGGATGATTTAGAAGCCATTGTTAGTTTAGGTTTTCGTGGAGAAGCATTAGCATCTATCAGTTCGGTTGCCCGTTTGACGATGACATCAAAACCGGCAACGCAAGCAGAAGCTTGGTCTGCAGCAGCAGAAGGCTTAGACATGAATGTTGAAGTTAAGCCAGCAGCACACCCAAATGGTACAAGTGTTGAAGTGTTAGATTTGTTTTTTAATACTCCGGCACGTCGTAAATTCTTAAGAGCAGAAAAAACAGAGTTTACTCATATTGAATCGCTGATGAGACGAATAGCAATGAGTCGACCCGACGCGAGTTTTTTATTGTCGCACAATGGCAAGTTAATTAAGCGTTACCGCAGTCAGAAGCAAGAGTCAGTTATTGAACAACAATCCGCTCGAATCGCTGAAGTTATCAATGGACAATTTGTAGAACAAGCAAGCATAAGAACAGGGCAATATGACAATATCAACGTATCTATTTGGGCAAAATCCCCTTCACTTTGTAAATCGGTAAATCCAGCTCAATACTCGTTTGTTAATGGCCGCATGATGCGCGACAAGCTTATTCAACATGCAATTAGACAAGCTTATGCCAACAAACTAGAGCAAGACCAACAACCAGAGTATGTGCTGTTTATCAATTTACCCGCTACAGATGTTGATGTGAATGTACATCCAGCTAAACATGAAGTTCGATTTCACCACTCAAGATTATTACACGACCTTATAGTAGGTACCGTTCAAGAGTGCTTGGCTTCCTTTGAAAGCAACACAGAAAACAAAATTGAAGAGCAGCAACCTGAATGGTTAAATACTGATTATCATGTTGCGGTTAACAATACTGAAATTGAGAAGAACGAATTAGTTAGTTCTCCGCTGAAGAGTCCTCGACCATTAAACTCCACCAAAGTTCATACTCAGTCAAATGTATTGCCATCAACTGATATTTTAAGTGCCACCGATAGTTTATATACTGCAAGTGGTTCAAGTAATTCAAATAACATGAATTCAGTCGTTAACAGTTTTCCAGGGTTAAAGCCTTTAACTGAAGAAGATACAGGTGTTGGTTCTGTAAATACTGAGACAAGTGGCCTTAATGTATTAAAGATTAAAGATGGAATTGCACTCGTAATGTTGAATAACGAAATATGGTTATTAGATACGGGACTGTTATTGCAAGAGGATATGCAAAGCGAGTTAGAGAACAAGTTTCAGAGCGAAAATCAGAAAAACGACAATGGCATTAACTTCACAACCACTAACCTTACAGCAACGCCACTTTTGGTGCCAATTAGGATTGCACTAGAAAAGCGAGAAATAAAGGTTTTAGAAGAAAATACAACAGTATTAAATGAATGTGGATTTGTATTTGCTATTCATCAACAGTTTTTGATTATTAAACAAGTTCCTGCAACGATTCGTTCGAAAGATAGTAGTCGCTATTTACCGCAATTATTTAGTGATTTGCTGCAAAAAGAGCGGTTAAATAAGACTAGGATCGTAGCATTGTTTTGTAACAACTTAATTAACAAAAAAGCGCAATCTACGGATACAATCGAAGTTGCTCACCAAATAAAAAGGTTAATGAAAAAGACTAGTTTTGAAAGAGATTGGAGTGAAATAGCGTCAAAACTCGATCTTTCTCAAATGTATTCTATCCTTAACCCTTAACTTACTGAGTTTAATCGATAAATGAATAAGCGAAAAAATAACACCGTTATCTCAATCATGGGGCCTACGGCGTCAGGAAAAACTGACTTAGCCATGCAATTAGCCGATATGATAAATGGTGACTTGATAAGTGTCGATTCAGCTCTTATATACCGAGATATGGATATTGGTACAGCAAAACCTACAAAGGAAGAGCTGAAACAATATCCGCATCAGTTGATAGATTTTTTAGATCCATCAGAAATATACAGTGCAGCTGATTTTAGAAGAGATGCATTATTAGCAATTGAGTCTGCTTTTGAAAGAGGGAAAGTCCCTATTTTAGTTGGCGGAACTATGATGTATTTTAAAGCATTAGTAGAAGGGATTTCGGTTTTGCCAGAAGCAAATAGCGAAATCAGAGAATCTATTGAGCAGATGGCCACTGAACATAGTTGGCAATACGTTCATGATAAGTTAGCTGAAGTTGACCCAGCGTCGGCAAAAAGAATACACCCAAATGATCCACAACGTACCAACCGTGCGTATGAAGTGTATCTTATTTCGGGAAAAACAATGACTGAGTTAATGGCTGTAGAAAAACAGCCGATACCTTATGATATAAAACAGTTTGCCTTTACATGTGAAGATAAGTCGCTTTTACATCAAAGGATAGAGCAAAGATTTAATAGTATGCTTGAGCAGGGTTTCGAAGTTGAAGTTGAGAAACTGATGGCTCGAGGTGACCTTCACCTAGATTTGCCGGCGATTCGTGCAGTGGGCTATCGACAAATGTGGCAACACCTTTGTGGAGAGTTGGAATGGGATGAAATGGTGTTTCGAGGTGTCGTTGCAACAAGGCAATTAGCTAAGCGTCAGTTGACGTGGTTAAGAAGTTGGCCAAACGTTGTGTACCTAGAAATAGGAAAACAAAAAGAAAACTTGCAACGTATTTTAAACTCGCTAAGCTAACCTTAAATACGCTTTATATATTTGAAGTTACTCAGTATTAATAAAACCAATAATAAGTACTAAAAGAAGGAACACAGACAATGGCTAAGGGGCAGTCCTTACAAGACCCGTTTTTGAATGCATTGCGCCGGGAAAGAATTCCCGTTTCGATCTATTTAGTGAACGGTATAAAATTACAAGGCCAAGTTGAATCTTTTGATCAGTTTGTAATTTTATTAAAAAATACATTGAGCCAAATGGTCTATAAACATGCAATATCGACCATCGTTCCTGCCAGACCGTTCCAAACTAACCCGCATTATGCAGGTAATGAAGATTCAGAATAACGTCTGATCTCAGTTTGTTATCTAATCAAAAGGGGAATACGTTAAGCGTATTTCCTTTTTTGCGTTATGCATAATAACTTATACATAGGAATCACATTTGTTCGATAGACATGAAGGCGGCGAAAAGGCCGTTTTAGTACACGTAAACTTCTCATCAGAAAATGATAGAGAAGATCTTGAGGAACTTGGTTTATTAGTTTCTTCTGCTGGTGTTTCTGCACTAGATGTTGTCACCACAAGTCGCCACTCACCTGATGCTAAATACTATGTTGGCACAGGCAAGGCACAAGAAATAGCAGACGTCGTCAAGGCCGAGGGAGCCGACATTGTTATTTTTAATCACTCATTATCCCCATCTCAAGAACGTAACTTAGAAGCTTTGTTTGAATGTCGAGTGTTAGACCGTACTGGCCTTATTCTTGATATTTTTGCGCAACGCGCAAGAACACATGAAGGTAAGTTGCAGGTAGAGTTAGCCCAACTTCGCCACATATCCACTCGATTAATCAGAGGTTGGACGCATTTAGAAAGACAAAAAGGTGGTATTGGGTTACGTGGCCCGGGTGAAACTCAGCTTGAAACAGACCGTCGTTTATTAAGAGCTAGAATTACACACATATTGGCCAGACTTGAAAAAGTTCAAAAGCAACGTGAGCAGGGGCGCCGATCACGTAAAAAAGCTGAGATTCCAACGGTATCTTTGGTTGGATATACTAATGCCGGAAAATCAACCTTATTTAATGCACTTACCAATTCAGATGTGTATGCCGCTGATCAGTTATTTGCAACGCTTGACCCGACTCTAAGGCAAATAGTGCTTGATGATGTAGGAGATACAATCTTAGCCGATACGGTTGGTTTTATTCGTCATTTACCGCATGACTTAGTTGCTGCTTTTAAAGCAACACTAACTGAAACGCGCGAAGCAGATCTTCAATTACATGTAGTCGATGTAGCAGATCCAAGACGTTCAGATAACATATTCCAAGTTGATGAAGTCCTGAGAGAAATTGACGCGGATGACGTACCACAATTATTAGTCTTCAATAAAATTGACTTATTAAAAGATGCTGAGCCACACATTGAGCGAGACGATGAAGGCAAGCCCAAATCAGTTTGGTTAACGGCTCAGAAAAAACAAGGTCTAGAATTATTGTTACAAGCTATGTCTGAACTATTGGGTTTAGCCATGTGGGATGTAAAATTAGTGTTACCGCCAAGTGAAGGCAAATTACGCGCAGACCTGTACCAAATGAATGGCATACTTTCGGAAACGATTGATGATGAAGGACAATTTGTACTGGATGTACGAATTACAAAAATAGACCAACAAAAATTAAATAAACAGTTGGGATATAACATTGAAAAATGGCAATAGAGACACAACATATAGCCATGGTGTAGTTTGTTCGCAGTATTAACTCAATTTCATAGAGTTATGCGAACTATTTTGTTAAATTACTAACAACTTTTCTGAATGAAACTGGAGTAACTTATGGCCTGGAACGAGCCGGGGAATAACAATAACGATCCGTGGAAAAATCGCGGCGGAAAAGATCAGGGACCACCTGACTTGGACGAGTTATTTAAAGATTTAGGTAATAGATTTAATGGATTGTTCGGTGGCAAGCCTGGCAATTCAAGTGGTGGCAATAAAGGCGGATTCGGCATCGGATTAGTCTTAGTTGTTGCGGTAGTAATTTGGTTTTTATCGGGTTGGTACACACTTCGTGAAGCAGAAAGTGGCGTAGTTCTTCGTTTTGGTGAGTTCTATGAGCTACAAGAACCTGGTTTAAGATTTAATCCAACATTTATCGACAAAGTATATCCTGTTGATATTCAAACGGTACGCACTATTCCTGCGTCTGGCTTTATGCTAACAAAGGATGAAAACGTGGTTCAGGTTGAAATGGAAGTTCAGTATCGAATCTATGATCCGAAAAGCTTTTTATTCTCAACACCTGATCCAACAAACAGCTTACGTCAAGCAACAGATGCAGCATTACGTATGGTCATTGGTCACTCAAGAATGGATGATATTTTAACGTCTGGTCGTGAAGTGGTTCGTCAAAATACGTGGGCAGAGCTTGAGAAAGTTATTGAGCCATATAACCTAGGTGTTGCGATTGTTGACGTGAACTTTAAAGATGCTCGTCCTCCAGAGCAAGTTAAAGACGCCTTTGATGACGCGATTGCTGCACAAGAAGACGAAGTTCGTTATGTGAATGAAGCAAAAGCTTACCAAAGTGAAGTAGAGCCACGTGCTCGTGGTCAAGTGAATCGCATGATTCAGGAAGCAACGGCTTACAAACAGGGTAAGATCTTAGCGTCACAAGGTCAGGTAGCTAAGTTCGAACAATTGTTACCAGAATATCAAGCGTCTCCTGAAGTTACTCGCCAACGTTTATATTTAGAAACAATGGAACAAGTATTCTCTAATACGTCAAAAGTATTGGTTGATACAAAAGGTAACGGCAACATGATGTATTTACCGCTAGATAAAATCATGCAGCATCAAGGTGTGACACCTACAGTGTCAGGACAACGTCCGGCCACTGATTACAACACAGGTTCTGGTACTACAACTCAACCTACGCAAAATTCCCGCGGAAACCGTGGTGAGCGATTTAATGGCGGGAGAGACTAATCATGAAAGCATTTAGTATGATTTTAATTGCTGTATTTTTGGTGATGTCGTTTTCGTCATTATTTGTCGTTAGCGAAGGCCACCGCAGCATTGTAATTCAGTTTGGTAAAGTAAAACGTGATGACGCTGGAGCACCTGTTGTGTATGCGCCAGGTTTACATTTTAAATTACCACTTGTTGAAAAAGTTAAGACGTTAGACGCTCGTATTCAAACACTTGATGATGAGCCTGACCGTTTTGTAACTATCGAACAAAAAGATTTAATCGTTAACTCTTTTATTAAATGGAGAATCTCTGATTTTGCAGCTTATTACTTAGCAACTGGCGGTAATAAATTACAAGCAGAGCGCCTTTTAAAACAAAAAGTGAACAATGGTTTACGTTCTGAGTTTGGTAATAGAACGATTAAAGAAATTGTTTCGGGCGAACGTGAAGAATTAATGCAGGAAGCAATTATTGCTGCTAAAAGTTCAAGCAACCTTGGTATTGAAGTGTTAGACGTTCGCGTCAAACAAATTAATTTACCAGTGGAAGTCAGTAACTTTATTTTTGAACGTATGCGTACAGAACGTTTGAAAGTTGCTAAAGCACACCGTTCAGAAGGTCGTGAGAAGGCAGAGTTCATTCGAGCTGATGTTGATGCTCGTATCACTATCTTATTAGCTGAAGCTGAACGTGAGTCACAAACATTGCGTGGTCAAGGTGATGCGCAAGCTGCAAAAGTATATGCAGATGCGTTTAATAAAAAGCCTGAGTTTTTTGCTTTTGTACGTAGCTTAGAAGCTTACAAAAACAGCTTTAACAGCAAAAACGATATTATGGTTATTCAACCAGATAGTGACTTCTTCAAATATATGAAGAGCACGTCGGGTAAATAATAATTTATATTTGATATTGAAAAGGGCTCTTAGGAGCCCTTTTGTATTTTAAGTGACGTTAAGCATAATTTAGTTACAAAATTAAGACGAGTAAAAGGCGAACACCGTGAACATTGATTGGATTGTTGTAATCGCACTAGTTCTAATTGTTGAAGGTATGATGCCGTTATTGTTTCCAAAAATATGGCAAAACTATATTAAAAAGTTATCAGAAGAGCCAATTGCTGTGATTAGACAAGTTGGTTTGATTTTATTCAGTATTGGCATCTTAATGCTTTGGTTTAGATAATTTATATTTATGTTAAAAAACAAGGCTCTAACTAGTTTTGTTTTTTTATTTTTAAAAACGGGGTGATCTTTAGGCTACATTTTTGATAGAATCCCCGCCTAATTTTTTCTGAGTGATATTAATATGGGCAAGAACGTTGTTGTTTTAGGCACCCAATGGGGTGACGAAGGTAAAGGCAAGGTTGTAGACCTGCTTACAGATAAGGCTTCTTATGTAGTCCGTTATCAAGGTGGTCATAATGCTGGCCATACATTAGTTATCGACGGTGAGAAGACCGTGCTTCACTTAATTCCATCAGGCGTATTGCGTGATGGCGTTAAATGTATCATTGGTAACGGCGTAGTGTTGTCTCCAGAAGCGCTTTTAAAAGAAATGACTATGCTTGAAGAGCGTGGCGTTCCAGTAAAAGAACGTTTAATGATCTCAGAAGCATGTCCTTTAATTCTTCCTTACCATGTTGAACTAGATAAAGCTCGTGAGCTTGCTCTAGGTAAAAAAGCAATTGGTACGACAGGTCGCGGTATCGGTCCGGCTTATGAAGATAAAGTTGCTCGTCGCGGTTTACGCGTTGGTGATTTATTTAATCCAGAGCAATTTAAAACTAAATTAAAAGAAGTATTGGAATACCATAACTTCTCATTAGTTAACTATTACAAAGTTGAAGCCGTCGACTTTGAAAAAACATATGCAGATGCTATGGCCGTTGCAGATATGTTAAAAGCAATGGTTGTTGATGTAACTGACTTATTAGACAAAGCACGTATTGCGGGTGAGTCAATCTTATTTGAAGGCGCGCAAGGCACGCTTTTAGATATCGATCACGGTACATACCCATTTGTTACATCTTCAAATACAACAGCTGGTGGCGTAGCGACTGGAGCTGGTTTTGGTCCATGTCACCTTGACTACGTTTTAGGTATTGTTAAAGCATATACTACTCGCGTAGGTTCAGGTCCATTCCCAACAGAACTGGCTTGTGAAGTTGGTCATCATTTAGGCACTAAAGGCCATGAGTTTGGTGCGACAACAGGTCGTGAACGTCGTTGTGGCTGGTTTGACGCCGTAGCAATGAAACGTGCTGTACAATTAAACTCAATTACTGGTTTTTGCTTAACTAAACTAGATGTTTTAGATGGTTTAGAAGAAATTAAAATCTGTACTGGTTATAAATTGGAAGACGGTTCGACAGTTGATGTTCCACCTATGGCTGCTGAAGGTTATGAAAAGGCTGTGCCTATTTATGAATCTATGCCTAGTTGGTCTGAGAATTCATTTGGTGTAACTACGTTTGAAGGGTTGCCACAAGCAGCACAAAACTACATTAAACGTCTTGAAGAAATCACTGGTATTCCAATGGATATTATTTCTACGGGTCCAGATAGAAATGAAACTATGATCTTAAGAAACCCATTCTCTTAAGATTAAAGTTCTATTCAGAAATTCGTAACAAATCGTTACATTTGAATTTCCCTTCAAAACCATCAAAAAGCTATCATTCGACGGCTTTTTTTGTATCCTGAGCGCATAAAAATAACAATAAATTTATAGGTAGAAGATGTTTAGAAGTAAAAAATTAATGATCGCGTTACTGGCTACAGGCCTTTTATCAGCATGTGGTGGTGGAAGTGATAGCTCCTCTGCTGCGGAAGTCACGGGCGAAGCGAGTTACGCAAAATGTTCAGCTCCGGGTGCAAACGTTCAATTATTTGATTACATGAAAGATTGGTACTTTTGGGAATCAGACTTACCAGCATCATTTGACCCAGAAAGTCAGCCAGACATAGCCAGTGCACTTGCATCAATGCGTGTAGCACAGGACCGTTTTAGTTTTAGCATGTCAAAGTCTGAATATGCCGACTATGCAGCATCGGTATTCTTTGGTTATGGCTTCTCACACACAATTAGCGAAGCAGAAGACGCATTAGTGATCCGCTATGTATATGAAGAAGGCTCACCAGCACAAAATGGTCTCCGTCGTGGCGATAGAATGACTGAAATTAATGGCAAACCAATGTCAGAAATTATTAGTGAAGTTAAAGCTGGCACAAAAACTTTTGGTGACTTTTTTGGTCCAAATGAAGATGGTTACACGATCAACATAAAATTTGAAAAACCGGATGGTGAAATATTAACTGCCGATATTAGCAAAGGTAGCATTACAGCAAATACGGTTTTAGCTAAAGAAGTGAAACAAGTTGAAATTGATAGCGAAGAGAAGAATGTCGGCTATTTAGTATTTAACTCATTTGACTCGGTATCAGAAACTGAATTAAATACGGCTTTTGATGAGTTCTCACAAACCGGTTTAGATGAGCTAGTTCTTGACTTACGTTATAACGGCGGTGGCTTGATTCGTGTTGCAAATCAATTAAGTACACAAATCGCTGGCGATACCGTAGTTGGCGAAACGTTTGTTAAATATCGTTACAACGCAAAACAAGCCAATAACAATCAAACGGTTTTATTTAATCTTGGCCAAGGCGTTGAGAAAATGAATTTAGACCGTGTTGTTGTACTAACATCTGAAAGCAGCTGCTCTTCAAGTGAATTAGTTATCAACTCTTTAACACCGTTCATTGAAGTGGTCACCGTTGGTAATCAAACATGTGGCAAACCAGTAGGCATGAGCCCAACTGAAATTTGTAATGATGTTGTTTTTGCAATTAACTTTGACTCTGTTAATGCTGCCGGACAGGGCGAATACTTTGAAGGCCTTCCAGTTGATTGTCAGATTGATGAAGTCGTAACTGGTGATTGGGGGGTTGAAACTGACCCAATGTTAGCAGAAGGCTTAAACTACCTTAAAACAGGAGCTTGTTCTCCGAGTGCAAAACATACCGGTATGGAAACTGCGAATAGTACGCAGAAATCATCTCCAGCCAAACATACTATAGATTGGACAAAGGGTCCTATAAAAGCACAAAACCTTTTATAATGGCCTAAATATTGCTTCAGAATTGACCTGAGAACTGAAAAGTCTTAGTTTAGTTCTGAAGCTTTTTTTTAGGTGACTATTATGGTTAGAATTCTGGTTAGAAAGGTGTTACGTGCAATGACAGTTATCAAAAACTTCTTAAGTGAATCTTTAATTTTAGCCACAGGGTTATTATGTTTTTCTCTATTGCCTATAAAGTCTTTTGCAGCAGAAGAGCCACTTGAAGCCGTTCAAATCTATACTCAAGACGAATTATTAAACCTCATCAAAGAAAACAAACATTTAGAGCAAGTCAAAATTGATCGATGCCAATTAACGCGTGATATTGAAGACAGAGCGGTTAAATTACATTTGCCAGCCTACGAGTTTCTTTATGGAGATATGTTGGCGTGGGGCGTTTGTGTGAATCAGAACGCAGCCTTAGGGATGTATTATATAAATGAATCCGCTAAACAAGGGCTAGTTGCTGCCATTGAGCAAATGGGCCGTTATTACCATATTGGTCGTTTTGTACAAAAAGACGATAACAAAGCCTATACCTTTATTTTACGAGCTGCTGAACTTGGCAACTTAAACGCACAGTTAAGACTGGTTGATATGCAATTAGCTGGCCTTGGCAGTCCGTACGACTTTGAAAAAGCCTATCGCTGGTTACATCATGCCATTATTGCCGACACTGCAACGCATCAACAAGCCGCTAAAAAACTTAAACAGTTAGAAAAAATGATGCATCCCAAATCCGTAAGAACCGCAAAAATGGCGGCATATTAAGTTTATATTGAAATTTTATTTACTATTTAAAAAAACATTCGAACAATAATCTGTTCAGTTGGTATACTAATGACAAGGCTCATGGTGAGCTTTGTGACGTGTTTGTAAATTTATATCTAAAATAGTATTCAAACATTTCAAATTTTAAATAAAAATAAGTGAAACTTAATGCCAAAAAAAGACCCGAATTATGCTCGGGAGAAAGAAAAGTATTCTACCCCTATCGCAAGTCGCGAATTTATCCTCGAAGCGATTAAAAAAGCAGACAAACCTCAATCCTTTAATGAATTAATAAGAATCTGTGGCATCACAGATGACGAGCTTGTCGTTGCCCTAAAACGTCGTTTACGAGCGATGGAAAAAGAAGGCCAACTGCTTTTTAACAAATTTAAAAAATATCAAATCCCAGATGAAAAAGAATTGATCAAAGGCAAAGTCATTGGTCACCGTGACGGATTTGGATTTCTACAGCCTGATGGCAAAGTAAATAATAAAAGTGATTGGTTCATTAGTCACAGTCAAATGCGCAGTTTATTACCTGGCGATTATGTACTTGCTCAACCCATTGGTGAGTTTAAAGGTAAAACTGAAGCACGCATAATCAACGTCCTAGAAGCCAGAGATGTGCCAATCATTGGTCGTTATTTTGTTGAAGCTGGTGTTGCCGTTGTCATTCCAGATGACAGCCGAATCAAACACGAAATATTGATTGAGAAAGGCTTAGAAAGTAGCGCGCGTCACGGTCAAATGGTTATTGTTGAATTAACACAACGCCCAAGTCATAGAAACAATGCAACAGCAAAAGTCGTTGAAGTACTTGGTGAGCATATGGCACCTGGCATGGAAGTAGACATAGCATTACGAAACCATGACATTCCATTTCAGTGGTCAGACAGCATCGACAAATATGTATCAACATTATCCTCAGAAGTTTTAGATAAGGATAAGTCAGGCCGTGTTGATTTACGCAATATACCACTTGTTACAATCGATGGTGAAGACTCAAGAGACTTTGATGACGCGGTTTATTGTCAGCCTAAAAAAGAAGGTGGCTGGACATTATATGTTGCCATTGCAGACGTTTCTCATTACGTAAAACATAACTCAGATTTAGACAAAGAAGCCATTGAACGTGGTAACTCGGTGTATTTTCCGTCAAAGGTTATTCCTATGTTGCCGGAAGCCTTATCCAATGGACTGTGTTCTCTAAATCCTCAAACCGACAGACTGTGTATGGTCGCGGAAATGGATATAGCGCCAAATGGTAAATTGTCAGACTTTACTTTTTACGAAGCGGTCATGCATTCACATGCTCGTTTAACGTATACCAAAGTGGCGGCAATGCTAAAAGGCGATACGGAAATTCAAGAACGATATAAAGGCGTATGGCCTCATATCCAAGATCTGAATGAACTGTATAAGACTCTAAAAGAAATCCGCAGTGAACGTGGTGCATTTGAGTTCGAAACCATCGAGCCTAAGTTTATATTTAACGCACAACAAAAAATTGATCATGTAGAAGTTGTTGAACGCAATGATGCACATAAAATCATTGAAGAATGTATGATCATGGCCAACGTTGCCGCTGCACAATTTATTGAAAAACATGAAGGTCATGCCTTATACCGTGTTCACGACAAACCAGATCCAACGAAGCTAGCGAACTTCCGTTCATTTTTAGCTGAACTCGGTGGCGAACTGACATTTAGCGATGAACCAACACCTAAAGAACTAAGCAGTCAGGTGAACCAATATTTAAGTCGTCCAGATGGAGAGTTAATTCAAACCATGATGATTCGGAGCATGCGCCAAGCGGTTTACCAACCGGAAAATATTGGTCACTTCGGGTTAGCATTGGAAGGTTATGCGCACTTTACATCGCCTATTCGCCGTTATCCTGACTTAATTGTTCACCGAGCAATTAAAGCGATTTTACATAAGCAGAAAAAACCAACGTCAGGTCATTACGCCTATAGCGAACAAGAACTTGAAGAGCTAGGAGAGCAGTGTTCTAAAACTGAACGCCGCGCAGATGATGCGACTCGAGATGTAGAATCGTGGTTAAAGTGTGAATTTATGCAAGATCACATTGGCAACGAGTATGAAGGCGTTATTGCGTCAGTTACATCCTTTGGACTATTTGTCAGGCTTTCTGATTTACACATTGAAGGCTTGGTTCATATCACGGCATTGGGTAAAGACTATTTTAATTTCAGTCCAGAACGAGGCGCGTTGATTGGCGAAAACAGTCGACAAGTTTTCCGTTTAGGCGACAAATTGGAAGTGAAAGTTGTTTCGGTTAACTTAGAAAACAAACAGATAGACTTTGAGCTATCGGGCGTTAAAAGTTCTCCTCGAAAAAATACCAACGCAGAAGCCGGCAGGTCTAGAAGAAAGTCATCTGACCGTAATTCGTCTGATCGAAGACCATCAAATCGTAAACCAGCGAGCCGAACGGAAAAATCTTCTAAACTCGTTGAAGAAAAACCGGTAAAAAAGAAACCGACTAAAGCGAAACCAAAAGGTAAAAAATCATCGATCAAAGTTGATAAAAAACCGAAGAAAAAGCCAAAGTCTAGAGCTGCAAAACGTATTGCACGTAAGAAAAGTGATCAGTAGAGAAAATTATGAGTTCTGAAATAGCCTATGGCATCCACTCTTTGTCAGCCATCATTACGCATGAGCCAGAAAGAATTATTGAATTATTTGTGCTTAAAAGTCGTGACGATGAACGAGTAACCCCGATTTTAGACGAAGCAAATAATCTTGGTCTTTCGGTACAACAATGCTCTCGTAAAGTACTAGATGAAAAATGTGAAGGTGAGCAACATCAAGGTATTATGGCGAGAGTACGTCCGGCTAAACAACGCGATGAAGGTGATTTAAAACAATGGTTGTCGAGTATTGAAAACCGCGATAAACCGCCATTTTTACTTGTATTAGATGGCGTAACGGATCCACATAACTTAGGCGCTGTATTACGTACCGCTGATGCTGCTGGAATTGACGGTGTCATTGTCCCTAAAGACCGCTCAGCAAAACTGAATGGTACGGCTCGAAAAGTGGCCTGTGGTGCTGCAGAAGTAATGCCATTGTATGTAGTGACCAATTTAGCAAGAAGTTTGAAGATACTGCAAGACAATAACGTTTGGATAATTGGCACAGCAGGCGAAGCAACCGCTGATGTTTTCCAAATGAAGTTCAAAGGTCCATTGGCAATTGTAATGGGCGCTGAAGGCTCTGGCATGCGTCGTTTAACTCGAGAAAAGTGTGATGAATTGGTCAAAATCCCAATGGCGGGTTCGGTTTCTAGCTTAAACGTGTCCGTTGCTACGGGTGTTATTTTGTATGAAGCGGTTCGACAACGATCTTAATCGATAAATTTTGAACTCAAGAAAGTTAGTAAAAGAATAACTAGTCTATACTTCTTAAACACGACTAAAAAGTTCTAAAATTAATACTGAATAAGGCATCCATTTTGTTTTCGAAATCATCAATTACAGCAACATTTGCCGCTTTTATATTTACTGTTGCCGCAACATTTTCTGTGGGAACATTTGCTGCTTACGTATCAGACGACGAGCCAGAAATTGAATATGATGAGGACGGCAATGCTATTGTACATTTGGATGATGCACCAGAATGGAAACTCTCAGATGGCAGAAACTTAAACGTTTCATCAAAGTCATTAGAGGGTAAGCCTTATGTCTTACACTTTTGGGCAACGTGGTGCCCTTACTGTAAACACTTTCAACCAGGCCTTGATTACATTTCCATGGGGTATGTTGAAAAAGGCATAAACACCTACGCAATTAGTTTCTGGGAAAACCCAAACGCTAAACCGGTTGAAACAATGACTAAACGCGGTTTGTTGTTGCCCGTTTTGATTGAAGGTGATGCGGTAGCAAAATCCTTCGGTGTTTTAGGCACTCCTACCACCATTTTTGTTAATCAAGATGGCGAAATTACCTATCGACATACACAGTCAGATCCAAATGACCCGCAGTTGCGTGTTGCTTATGAACAACTAAAAGCAGACTTTGAAGCACCGCCTAAACCTGCAACCGACGTTGATAATTAAGATAAAAACGAATATTCCAATTAAACCGTTCAAAAATCCTTCAATTAGCTTGTGTAACGCGTAAAAATCCTTATAATTGCGCGCCCAAATCAGCTACAAAAATTTTGTTCCTTGCCTTTGTTCAAGTCTAGCTGAGCTTGTCGATGAGGCTACTAATCCATAAGGAATCCAACGATGCGTCATTACGAAATCGTTTTTATGGTTCACCCTGACCAGAGTGAACAAGTAACTGGTATGATCGAGCGTTATACTGGTTCTATCACTGAAGCAAATGGTACTATCCACCGTCTTGAAGACTGGGGTCGTCGCCAATTAGCTTATCCAATTGAGAAACTTCACAAAGCGCACTACGTTCTTATGAATGTTGAAGCAACTAGCGAAGTTATTGCTGAATTAGAAGAAACTTTCCGTTACAACGATGCTGTTTTACGTAGCTTGACTATACGTAAAGACGTTGCTGTTACTGAAGCATCTCCTTTAGCAAAAGAAGAGAAAAAAGAACAAGCTGCTTAATTTTGGGAGATAGCTTAGGTGTTTAATCAATTGGTTTTAACTGGCCAAGTTTGTAAATCACCAAAGTTTTCAACCAGCCCTGCGGGTGTGATTCATGGTCAGTTTTCAATTGAACATAAATCAATTCAACAGGAAGATGGATTTAATCGCAATGCGTATGTCCGCCTTCATGTCGTTACTTGTGGTGAACAACAGCAGCAGTTAATTAAACATTTTATTGTGGGTGATGAAGTTCAAGTGAGTGGTTTTTTAAACCGCCACGAAAGTAAAAATGGCCAAGCCATCATTGCTATTCACGCTCAACAGATAGAAAGACTCAATTAGGAGACTACTAATGGCACGTTATTTCAGACGTCGTAAAGTATGCCGTTTCAAAGCAGATGGCGTAAAAGAGATCGATTATAAAGATCTATCAACTCTACGTAACTATGTTACAGAGAGTGGCAAAATCGTACCTAGCCGTATTACAGGCACAAGTGCAAAGTATCAACGTCAATTAGCTCGTGCAATCAAACGCGCGCGTTTCTTAGCATTGCTACCATACACAGACTTACATCAATAAGATTGGTAATTAAGAGGTTTAATACTTATGAACGTAATCCTTTTAGACAAAGTTGCCAACTTAGGTTCACTTGGTGACAATGTTAACGTTAAATCGGGTTTTGCTCGTAACTTCCTTTTCCCACAAGGTAAAGCAGTTCCAGCAAACAAAGCAAACTTAGAAATGTTCGAAGCACGTCGCGCTGAATTAGAAGCGAAAGTTGCAGAAGAACTAGCTACAGCACAAGCTCGCGCTGAGAAACTAAATGCATTAGAAGCGGTAACTATCGCATCTAAAGCTGGTGACGAAGGCAAGCTATTCGGTTCAATCGGCACACGTGATATCGCTATTGCGATCACTGAAGCTGGTGTTGAAGTTGCTAAAGCTGAAGTTAAAATGCCTGAAGGTGCAATCCGTGAAATCGGTACATTTGAACTTGCAGTTCAATTGCACGCAGAAGTAATGGCCAACGTAAGCGTTGTTGTTATTGCTGAAGCATAATTAGAAAGATTTATCTTTTTACTAGAAAACACCGCCCCGTGCGGTGTTTTTTTTTGCTCGTTTAAACCTTTTCTGTTTTTATAGTGACTAACTATATAACACGACAAACTAACTATCGGTGAGCTAAGCACAGTGACAGGACAAATCATTCAGCCCGACGCTTTTAAGCAACATCGTTCTAATACAGACGACGATGAAGCCGGTTGGATCACGCAATTAAAAGCAGGAAAACAGACTGCACTCAAGCCGCTCTACGACAAGTATGTGAAGCGCGTTTATGCCTTATGTTTTCGCTTATCGGGCGATGCCGAAATTGCAGAAGATATTTGTCAGGAAGTGTTTGTGCAAGTTTGGCAAAAGATTGGAAACTTCAGGGGTGATAGTAAATTTAGTACTTGGTTATTTTCGGTCACTAGTCATCAGGCTATTAATCATATGCGAAAACAAAAGCGCTGGTGGGCAAGCTGGTTTGTAAATAATGACTCAAACGTTGGAAATGACGAAAGTGGTTCAGTTGACTCCGTGATTAATTCGATACCGACAACGGATGAGCAACATGACTTTTCATACTCAGGCAACGGCCTCGATAAACATATTTTAAAGCTACCTAAACAATCCAGAATTGTATTTGTATTGTTTGCAATTGAAGGTTGGCGACATGAAGAGATTGGTAAGGAATTAGATATCGCGGTGGGGTCGAGCAAAGCTCAATATCATCGTGCTCGGCAATTATTGCAAAAATCGCTAAGTGACGAAGAAATAAACTGTGGGGTGGTCGCGTAATGAATAATCAAAAACGGACAAATAATTTAGATGACTTGGTAAAAAGCTTACCAAAAGAACTAGAGCCATCGCGTGACTTATGGTCGGGAATTGAACAGGCTATTGCTAAACAACCTCAAGAGCATCAGCCGGAAAAATTGATGGGCACTAACTTCTATGTTACTTGGGGAAAAGCGGCAGCTGCAATTTTACCGATAGCCTTGGTGGCTGGACTGGTTATTAATAATCAAATGAGCTCTGGTACGTTACAAGAAGCGCCTTGGCTAACGCCTTTAACCGCAAGTTATGACATACAAAAAACTCAGTTATTAAAACGAGTTAGTGGGCAACCACAAATTACATCAAATTGGCAGACAACAATGGCTGATCTTGAAAAAGCAGAACGTTCTTTAAAAAAAGCTCTGGAATATCAGCCAGAAGACCCTGCATTAATGAAAATGTTGAATAACGTATACAAACAGCAGTTGGAGCTTATTTCAAAAAGCCATAAGCCTAAATATCAACAAATATAATGAACAAATTTAACCAGCGAGTTAAATCAAAAATTCGCAGTGAACAAGGGTAAAAATATGAAACTTAACATGGGTAAAACATTCAAATATAGCGTGGTATTAGCCATAGCTTTATCTTCATTCTTGAGTTTGGCGGGTGAAAAAATAGATAAAACACTCGCTACCGATAAAGATGGTCGAGTATCTATTGATGTAATGACGGGCAAAGTTCAGATAAAGACTTGGGACAAAAATGAAGTTAAAGTCACTGGTGAGTTAGACGATGAAGCTGAAGGTTATCAATTTGAAAGTCAAAATGGACGTGTTGTATTTAAAGTACATATGCCACACAAACGTTGGGGAAAGTGGAACTTTACTGGTTCTGAGTTAACGTTTTGGATACCTGCTAACAATGACCTAAGATTTGAGGGTGTGAATGTAGATGTAAACGCCGCAGATATTGTGGGTGGCAGTCGAATCAATACCGTTAATGGCAATATTAAGGCTAACAACCTAACAAAACGAGTGACGCTGTCTACAGTTAATGGCGAGATAGAGTCTGAAGACTTAACGGGTCGTATTCAGCTTTCTACTGTAAATGGCAAAATTAATGACAAAAATAGTGCTGGTGAACTGACTATTGAAGCTGTTAATGGTGACATCAGAACCGTTAGTAAGTCTAACGAAGTAGCGATAAGCAATGTAAATGGCGACATGGAGTTGTTCCTAAGTGTAGTTAAAGACCTTGAAATCAGCACGGTTAATGGCGACCTAGAATTGGATCTGGACATTGCAGACCGAGCAAAAATTGTATTATCAAGCGTGGGTGGCGATTCTAAGATTAAATTAGATAAAAATATTTCAGCTAGATTTTCAATCGAAACACATGCTGGTGGCGATATTACAAATAACTTAACGAGTGATAGAGTTAAAAAAGACAAATATGGTCCAGGTAAGTCGTTACGATTCGAAACTAAGTCTGGGTCAAGTGACATTGAAATCAATACCGTAAATGGCGACATTAGACTCATAAAAAAATGAACATCTAATAGTCAGAAATAATCAAATAAAAAAGCGTCGAACCTAGTTCGGCGTTTTTGTTTTTTCGGTATTGCGATTAACCAGTATTACCCATAAAATGGTTGACCCATTGCAAACAAAACTGCAATTAATTTCGATAATTAGGTCAAGCATCACATGGCGAAGTCTTCATATAAACCAAGCAGAGAACAACAAGCCCAAGTGGACTCGTTGAAGCTTCCTCCGCATTCCATAGAAGCAGAACAGTCAGTACTTGGCGGTTTAATGCTTGATAACAACGCTTGGGACCGAGTCGCTGAAAAAGTCGTTAAAGATGACTTTTATTTACGTCAGCACAGAGCTATTTTTAACGCAATGTCAGGCTTGATTCTGCAAAACAACCCAATCGATTTAATCACCGTTTCAGAAGCATTAGAGAAAGAAAAACTGCTTGAAGGTGTGGGTGGTTTTTCATATTTAGGCGAGATTGCTAAAAATACACCAAGTGCCGCCAATATTGTCGCGTATGCGGAAATTGTTAGAGAACGTGCCGTAGTAAGAGAATTAATTGGTACTGCTAATGAAGTCG
>CAWUUQ010000002.1:0-4163 GCA_963925625.1 uncultured Psychrosphaera sp. | reverse complement strand
TGAAATGATAGAAGTGACCGACTTAAACAACATTACTAAGTCGCAAAAAAAGCTCGACCTATTAATGAAGGACAGTCGCCCGGGCAGTCTGTCCTAGCTTAAACGCAGTTTTTGTTTAATTGAGTTTTTGTTTGTTTTTTTTCCAATATAAAGAGTATTTTAGAAAAATTATCCACAACACTTTTTGTATTTTTTTTCACTTCCACAGCTACAAGGGTCATTTCTGCCTGGCAAAGTGTCTTTTTTTACCGTTGTTTTTTTCTCTAGAACAACCGTTAATTCATTAATTGACTCACTGGCACCTGTGTTCTGATCCAATGTTATATTGGCAACTAATTCTGCTTCGTCAACTAAAGACTGCACTTTTAGTAACCGTTCTTCACTCGTGACTACTAAATTTAAAGGGTGTTTTTTAGAGCCTAATTTGGCATTTGCATTAGGTTTATAACCATATTTGATGTGGCTTTGGCGTGCATCCTGGCGGCCCTTAAAAAATAATTTATCTGACATGAAATAATCCAACCGACTTTAATAAGTATATGAGTGATGTGTAATTGCGAAAAGCCACGCCAAATGTTTGTCAATTACTTGGTAATTGCTGGAAGTTACAGACGGCATGCCTAAAAAAAACAGGAGTCTAGCACACCCAATAGTTTAATTATTTTTATTTTCTAAGACTTCAATAATTTTCTTTCGTTGAGACGGTGAAAAGGCATAATAGCTAAAGGGAGTTGTGCCATACACTCTATTTTTTATTACGATCCGATAGGGCATCGTTTTCGATATTTTGTAACCTTCATAGTCTTGCCAATTAATTTCAGTAACCGTTTTATATTCAACCAAAACAAACTGTTCGTCATTAATTTTAATGGCCATCGAATGACCTTTATAAAAATAACCAAAATAAGCGACAGACAGGACGGTAAAAAGACTGTAAACAATAATAGGTATAGTAATGTCAAATTCTGCAGAAAACGCATAGGTTAAAATGAGCGAAATTATTAAATAAAAAACTAGTTCACAGGTTAATTCATAAACACGTGAAAAAATATGTTGAAAGCGTGATTGAATAAATTCCATTTAATTCTTCTAATTAAGTGAGACTGAATGTATTGGCTCGTTTTTTTATATGCACAGAATATCTAAGTTAACTTTATAATACTACCTCGTAGACTTAGTGATGAAGACGTTACGAAAAGTAATCTCTACTTCTTCAGCGGTCAAGTAGCGCCATTCACCAACATTAACATCTAGTTTAATTTCACCTATCTGTTCTCTGTGTAATTTCTTAACACGATTACCTACGGCAGCAAACATACGTTTTACTTGATGAAACTTACCTTGAGTTAACGTTAATATTACTTCCCGTGGACCTATTATTTCAAGCGTTGCGGGTAAAGTCAGTTCTTTTTCGCCTTGAAGTTTAATGCCCTGTTTGAATAACGTAACAACGTCGTTTTTTATATCTTTTGTTAAGTGCGCTCGATAAACCTTGCTGCACTTTTGATTAGGGGAAGTAATATTGTATGACCAACGACCATCGTCGGTTATTAAAATTAATCCAGTTGTGTCGGCGTCGAGTCGGCCTGCAATGTGTAACTCTGTAGGATTCTCTATATTTAGGTCGTTAAAAACGGAAGGATAGGCTTCATCAATATTAGAACATATTGTGCCAGCCGGTTTATGCATCAATATATATCGGAAATCTCGTGGTATTAGTTGAGTTCCATATAAAGTAACTAGGTTGTTTTCGTGGACTTGTGTGGCTTCACTTGTAATTACATCTTGATTAATACGCACATTACCTTGTTTTATTAGGGCTATAGCTTGAGTTTTATCCAACTCAGTACACTTGCAAAGGAACTTATCAAGCCTCATGGGACAACGCCCAATAATAACTAATATTTATGTGCGTTATAATAATTGCCGCCACCTTCATCTGCCATGGTTCCTAATAGCTGAAAACCTGCGTTTTCTAACGCTTTTGTGTAAGCCTGTTTGCCAAGTGAAATTGATTCTCTACCCGTTATAACATCTTTCCAATTACCTTTTTCTGTTGGCGCGCTGAAAAGAAAGTTGCCACCTTTTTTAATAATAGTAGAGATCTTTTTAATGAGCGTTAATTGTTCTGGTTCTGATAAAAGAAACATAATCCCTATTGCTACAACACCATCATAACGTTCGTTAAAAAAGTCAGATTGCTGCACTGATTCACACTTAGCTTTTATTGTAGGAAACTGTTTTGAAAAAGCTTGCACCATGAAAGGTGAGGCATCGATGGCAAATACATTTATTCCGTTACCTGTTCCAATATCGATAAGGGTGTTAGTAATTGGAATACCATTGCCACACCCTATATCAATTACGGTTGCATTGGGTGGCAGTTTTTTTGTCCACTCTGTAACCAGGCTAACTCCAATGTTACGACTGCGGGCTTTAATAAACTCAGACGCGAACTCTTCGTAGCCATTAGACAGGTCGGGCATGGAGTTTTATATCCAAACATCATTAGGGGCGGTGAGAGATGGGTCACTTGCAGTGTTTATTAAACCTGAGTTCGCATCACCGGTATTTATAACGCCTTTAGGTTCAATGATCATTATCTTACATTCGTTTTCCGCAAAGGGTTTATGTTCAAGCCCTTTTGGGATCACAAACATTTCATTAGCTTCGAGTGTAATCATTCCTTCTCGAAACTCTATGTGTAAACAGCCTTCAATAACAATAAACACTTCGTCTGTGTCTGCGTGGTTATGCCATACAAAGTCGCCTTCAACTTTAACGAGCTTAAATTGATAGTCATTCATTTCCGCAATGACTTTAGGCGACCAGTGTTCGTTAAATTTTGAAAACTTGTCTTTAAAGTTAATTGGCTCTTGTTTCACAGCGACTCCGTTTTGCAGTTATTAACATACTCAAAAAGAGTATTGTGTAACCTAGTTAGAATTCTGAAGTGCCGCCTTGCGAGCTAAAGCTTAAAGCAAAACACGAGTTTAACTTACACTGTATTTTAAAAGAGTTAATGTTTTTCCTTTAAAATAACAAAGTCAGGTCGAGGTAGTCGCTCCAGAATGTGATACATATAAATGACAACAAATGTTAACAGTGCAGCAAAAGTATATAACCAGAAACCTCCGAGATGATCAAGAATGATTCCGCCACCAAGTGGTGCTAAGGCAAAACCAAATTCGTAAATTGATGCCGCTCCAAAATAAGCGCCTCGTAGATGTGCTGGCGCAATTCTGTCGATAGGAACATTCATGGTGGGAAAAAGAATGGCTTCCGCTAAGCTCATTACAACCGTTGCGCCAATAAAACCCCAAAATAATGTTATTGGGTTAACCGCAACCCAGGCCTGCGAAGCGGCGAGTAACAACAAACCTATTTTGACGCGTGTTACTAAACTCTGACGTGCCATCATTTTTAATAGAATAAATTGAAACGTTATTATAATCATTGCATTAGTGAAAATAATTGACGAGATTAATTCTAAAAGGTTGGGTACTTCTGCCCGTGTTAAGTATTGAATAAGCGAACTGTCCATTTGCCCGTAAATGAACATACAAATGACATTGGCGAAGATCAAACACTGAAACAGTTTGTCTTGTTTTAATACTTTGAAGGTTTCACGAAAGCCAGTTTTTGGCTCTGGGTTTAACTGAGGGGTGGTTGCTCGTTCTGGTTCATTGTTGCCGTTGTTGCTGTGAGCCTCATTTAACCGTTTTTGATTTCTAAAACCCCAATACAACAATATTAACAAGAACGCGAAGGCATAAGTGGTGATGTAAAAACTAGATTGTTCACCCGTTAAACCTAACCAAACACGAGCAATGGGTCCGACGGCACAACCAACGTTTACGATAAAATAAAGGGACTGCATCGCTAATTCGCGAGTTTCTGTTTCGGGAATAATGTCGCCAATTAATGCTGACGTTAATGGTCGCCATAACGCTGTAGCGATTGAACATAACGTTATGACAATGACAAACCCTAAAACGCTGTTAGCTTCAGCCAAAAGTGCAAATGAGGCGATGTATAGAATGCCGGTGCCATACATCATTAAATGGCGCCCAACTTTATCTGAAAGGGCACTGCCTAAAAAGCTAATACCTACCGATACAAAAGCTGCTGAAGATAGTATTAGACCAACTTCTGTGGCCGAT
>CAWUUQ010000001.1:0-4774 GCA_963925625.1 uncultured Psychrosphaera sp. | reverse complement strand
GAATAACTTAACCAACAGATTGGCTGTGGAAATCGGATTTGAACCGACGACCTTCGTGCGCTTATTAAGTGATAGCCCGAGGGCCTTACTCTTGCACTACTTCTTACCAAGAAATTGGTTGCGGGAGCCGGATTTGAACCGACGACCTTCGGGTTATGAGCCCGACGAGCTACCAGACTGCTCCATCCCGCGCCAGTAGACTAAAAACATTTTGTGTCGGTTTTAACGACAACTTTTAACTTAATAATTTAAAACTAATTTAAACATAATGTTAAAAGATTTGATGCGGTGGATTATACTTGCTCTGCTCAGACATTCAAGTTAAACATCTCTCAAAATTTACATTACTGCAAAAAAAAACAACTATTTTTACTATTTGATGATAATTACTGCAAAAGTAGCTGAAAAACATTTTTACAAACTGTTAAAATCATCTCAACTGTTACCTAAAACTCAAATGAAAGCGAAACTAAATTATGCCTTTAAATGGTCATGCACATAAATTATCGGAAATAATTGGCAATACAGACCTTTTTACTATTCCTAGTCTTAGTAAATTAGCACAATGTAAAATTAGTGTTAAATGTGAATTCCAAAACCCTGGTGGTTCAGTTAAAGATCGTGCTGCACTGCAAATGGTATTAGCTGCTATAGAGTCTGGCGAACTAAAACAAGGCATGACAATAGTAGAAGGTACAGCTGGAAACACAGGTATAGGTCTAGCAATAGTCGCCAAATCACTAGGTTTTGGTTTAAAGGTTGTTATGCCAAAAGGGCAAACCAAAGAAAAAGAACAAATGATAGAGTTGCACGGTGCTGAGTTAATTTTGGTAGATGCCTGCCCTTTTTCAAACCCGAATCACTTTTACCATACCGCTAAACGCATTGCTGATGAAAATGCAGATTATTGGTGGGCCAATCAGTTTGAGAATACAGCCAACGCTGATGCGCATTACTTAAATACCGGACCAGAAATTTATAATCAAAGTAACGGAGACGTTAGTATCTTTGTTTCTGCTGCTGGAACTGGCGGTACTATTGGTGGTGTCACCAAATATCTAAAAGAACAAAACCCGGCAATAAAAACCATCTGTGTGGATCCAAACGGTTCTGGCATTTATAACTTTTTACAGACCGGTTCTTATACTGCAACAGCAGGAGGCTCTTTCACTGAAGGTATTGGTATCATGCGTTTAGTGAATAACTTTAGACAAGCTAATGTTGACCATACGATGACAATTTCCGACCGTGATATTGTCACAATTGCCAACTACGTCCGTGAACAAGATGCTTTGGTTCTCGGTAGTTCAAGTGCTTTAAATGTGGCAGCCGCATTTTATGCCGCTTTGCAGTTTGGTGAAAATAACCATGTTGTTACACTAGCTTGTGACTTAGGCGAACGTTCTGTTTCTAAGCTGTATAACAAGTCATTTTTAGAAAGCAAAGATATCTTTGTTGAAAAGGACTCCATCGAACAACTAATGGCACGGTTTAAGGGACAAACTGATTTATTAAAACCCGTTACTTTTGACTACAAAAGTGCCTAGTTAAATTTAGTTGCTTTGCTCTGAGCCTTAAGCAATGAGCATTAGCATTAGCAAACTTGCCAACTAAACTACAGCCACAAAAAAGGTCTATAAATATAGACCTTTTTTTCTTCAAACATTTATAGGCTAGGCTTCAAGGCCACTTAATCCCTATTGCAGTACTAATGAGTGCGATAGACTTTAACCGTCTTATATCCATTCTCATGCAACAACAACGCCTGCAACCTGCTCATCACTCCACGATCACAATATAAGTAATATGTTTTGCTTTGATCTAAGTCACCAAACTTAGTGGCGATTTTAAAGAAAGGAATCGCAACAACTTCAATGCCATTAATATCCAAAGGTTTGTCTTCTTCTTCCTCTGGACTTCTTACGTCGATGACAACCGCATCTTTTGGCAACTCTGTAACGTGTTCTACTTCTTGCACTTCTTCATGCGCTTCCTTTTCAATATTACGTACATCCATGATCACGGACTCTGAAACTGACGCATCGAGTAATTCAAAATCAAACTTTGCTTCGTTTTCTTCAATATCTTTCATAACCGCTTTTGTTGTCGGCTTTTTAGAGATTACTCCACAGTACTCAGGCATTGCAGCCGCCATATCATGGCTGCCGATTTTTCTTGCTGTATCAATAATTTCCATTTTATCAATGTGAATAAGTGGGCGAAGAATGAGCGTTTCTGTTACTCGATCAATAACACTGAGGTTGGTTAACGTTTGTGAAGACACTTGTCCTAAGCTTTCGCCTGTCACTAACGCCTTAATATTTAGTTTTTCAGCTACTTGAGATGCTGCTCTCATCATCATTCGTTTAAGAACAACACCCATTAAGCCGTTATCTATTTTTGTTAAAATTTCACCGACAACTGGTTCAAAGTTTACCGATACAAATTTTGTTTTGTGAGAGCTGCTATATTCTTTCCAGATTTGGAAGGCTGCTTGTTTAACGCCAATTTCATGTTCTTTTCCACCTAAGTTAAAAAATACAAAATGCGTACGAGCTCCACGGCGAATAAGGTGATAAGCAGCAACGCCAGAGTCAAAGCCGCCAGACATTAGCGCTAAAACATCTTCTTGGCTTGGTAAAGGCATGCCACCTAAACCTTTGTGATTTGCTTTGATCACGTGAAAAATATCATCTCGTAATTCCGCTTTTACTGTAATTTCGGGTTTCTTCAGCTGTACAGAAGCTGTCTCAATGGCTTGGTTTAATCCGCCGCCAATATATCTTTCCAGTTCAGATGATGTGAAGTCATGTTTACCTGTACGTTTAATACGAACACAAAACGTTTTACCTTCAAGTTCATACTGCCAATGTTTAGCAACATCTTTAAAGGCTTGATCAAAGTCAACAAACGGATATTCAACCACTTCATTAAATTGATCTACGCCTGGGATTTTCACAATTAAGTTGAGTAGTTGGTCGCGTTCTTCAGGCGTAACATTGGGCGCGTCAATTAAAATGTCTGACCATCTAGAGATTATATGTGCGTTTGGGTGCACTTTTTTAAGGATTATTCGAAGATTAGATTCTAGTAGCTTACAAAAGCGGCGGCGAACCGAACGACTTTTTATATTAATTTCAGGGTGATACTTAACTATTAATTTCATAACTACTCAATAATACTCATATTAGATGATTTGACGCGCGCCGCATTATACACGGAGCGGCCAAAATCTAAAAGTAGCCAAATTAATAACTGCCGTACTAATCCCTTATTCAGGCAATTTATTGAGTGATATCAATCTTTTCTGATTCTTTAGCTTTGCCTTGCATAATAGACACTTCAACTCGTCTATTAATTTTTCGGTTTGCGCCTGTTGTGTTAGGTACCAAAGGTCGAGTATCGGCATGCCCAACAACAACAATACGGTTCTTATCAAAGCCTGGCGTTTTTACCATTTCAGTCGCTACGGCTACCGCACGTTGTGATGAAAGATCCCAGTTATTAAAGAACAACTCATTGGTTACATTAATGTCATCGGTATGGCCAGATACCGTAATTTCACCAGGTACATCGTTAAGCACAGTGCCAACTTTTTGAATAATAGGTTTAAATTGATCTTGAAGATAAGCAGAGCCTGAAGGGAATGAACCGTTTTCTCTGATCCGAATTATTATTTGCTGACCTAATGACTCAAGTTCAATTGCACCATCCATAATTTCTTGTTGCATTTGTTGAGCTATCTTTTTTAACAACTCATTAACTTGTTCTTGGTCTGCCGCTGCTTGCGCCTCTGCTTCTGCTTCGGCCTCCGCTTCTGCTGTTGCTGTGCTCATTCCACCTCGACGCTCAGCCGTTTGTTCTTGGCGACCGCCTGCAGATTCATCTTCACCTTCTTCAAACTCAAGAACTTGCTGAGTAATTTCAATAGTTTGTTGCTGAATAATTTCAATAGGCGTTGGTTCCGGGCGACCTGGACGGAACTCCTGGGCAATAACGGAGGTGCCTTTAGGAATATCTTTCACTTCTAATTTATTCTGAACACCAAAAGCAAACTTCATTGAGCCTGCAATTTGTTTAAATTTTAAAACGTCCATCTCCGCAAAAGATAATAACAATACGAAGAAACACATTAACAGAGACATTAAGTCTGCAAACGTGCCCATCCAACCAGGTAGCCCTTCGGGTGGGCATTTTGGGCATTCTTCTTCAGACATCGTCTATTCCTCAGTATTTACTTCACGTTTAGAGGCCGACAGGTAATTACGCAAAACACCTTCGATAACTTTCGGGTTTTGACCATCTTGAATTCCCAAAACACCATCCATGATTAAACTTTGATTTAGCTTTTCTTCATTGGTACGTAACCCCAACTTAAATGACATAGGCAAAGCAATAACGTTTGCTAAGAATGCTCCATAAAGTGTGGTTAGAAGCGCAACCGCCATAGCTGGACCAATTGACTTGGGGTCATCCATGTTTGATAACATCGCTACCAAACCAACCAAAGTACCAATCATACCCATGGCTGGGGCAATATCACCAAGTGTTTTAAACATGCCAGCACCGAGTTCGTGTCGCTCAGTGGTTAATGAAATATCTTTAGAAAGTGTTGCTCTTACGACTTCACCATCGTGGCCATCTACCAGTAGATCGACGCCTTTTTGTAAAAATGGATTACCAATCTCGGCTTCTTCCAACGCCAGAAACCCACCTTTACGGGCTGAGTCTGCTAGTTCTACAATTTTTTCAATGAGTTCGTCAGGGGTTTCAA